>NZ_JBAKHR010000002.1:0-404522 GCF_036902955.1 Micromonospora sp. CPCC 205558 | reverse complement strand
AGCTTGCCTCCCAAGCCCCCCGGGCCCCCCCCCTCCCCGGGACGTACGCCCGGGGGCGTCCCTCCCGGCCGGCGCTCCGGTCACCAGGTGGGACGTTGGAGCAGGCTGACGAACTCCACCAGCAGCCGCTCACGCAGCGCGGATGGCGCGGCGTCGAGCAGCGTGTTCACCACCGCCATCCGTTCCGGCAGCGGACCCGCCGGCGACTCCGCCTCGCCGCCCAGACCCAGCCCGGCGGCCAGGCCGACGACCAGCTCCGGGGTCAGCGTCTCGGGGGTCAGGGCGCCGACCAGGGTGGTCAGCTCGGCGGGCAGCCGCACCGGACCGGCCGCCCGGGCGGCGGCCACCGCCTCGGTGAGGTCCGGCCCGAACTCGGCCACCCGGGGCGCGACCGCGGCGGTCACCGTGAGGTGCACGCTGGCGGGCAGGCCGTCGTACGACAGCTGGGGTTGGGTGTGCCAGCCCCGCGCGGTCAGCTCGTCGACCAGGACGAACAGATCGGGGCCGCCCTCGGTGGCGGTGAAGCAGACGACTGTCGACTCCGGCTCTGCCATCAGCCGCAACCCGTCGACGGCGCGGACGGCGTCGGCCAGCCCGGCTACCGCGTCCCGGGTGACTGCGGCCAGCCGCAGGTAGCCGTCGTCGCCGAGGTGCCGCACGGTGGCGTACGCGGCGGCGATCGGGCCGCCCGAGCGGGTCGACGCGATCACCGGGTTGATCATCGTGTAGCCGGGCCAGTCGGCGTACGCGAAGTACTGCGGGGCACGCAGGGTGGCGTCGCGGTGCAGCAGCACCGACACCCCCTTCGGCGCGTACGCGTACTTGTGCAGGTCGACCGAGATGGAGGTGACACCGGGCACCGCGAAGTCGAACGGCGGCACCGGCTCCCCGAGGCGGCGCAGGTACGGCAGGGTCCAGCCGCCGAAGCAGGCGTCCACGTGGCAGCGCACCCCGGCTTCGGCGGCTGCGGCCGCGATCTGCGTGACCGGGTCCACCACCCCGTGCGCGTACGACGGCGCGGAGCAGGCGACCAGCACCGTCTCGGGGCGGATCGCGGCGGCCATCGCGGCCGGGTCGGGACGCAACGTCTCCGGTGAGACGGGCACGACGTCCAACGCCACCCGCAGGTAGTGCGCCGCCTTGGCGAATGCCGCGTGCGCGCTCGACGGCACCACGATCCGGGGTTCGGCGATCTCCGGGTGGGCGTCCCTGGCGGTCTTGACGGCGAGGATCAGCGACTCGGTGCCGCCGCTGGTGACGCTGCCGACGACGTCCGGGGCGGTGGTGCCCGGGCCGGCGCCCAGCACCCGGCCGGCGGCGGCGACCAGCGCGTTCTCCATGGCCAGCAGGGACGGGAACGCGGTCGGGTCCAACCCGTTGACGTGCGCGCTCTCCTGGTGGGCGGCGGCGGCCAACTCGTCCAGCCCCGGCACCGCCGGGTCGTAGACGTACGCGAAGAGCCGTCCCCCGTGGGTCGGCGCGTCACCGGCCCGCAGCGCCCGTACCTCTTCAAGAACCCGTTCCGCGGGGACCCCGGCAGCGGAGAGCGCCCCGGCCTCAACCCTGTTCTCGTCGATCATGGAGCTACGGTGCCCTTCTCGTGACGGTCAACGGCCTTGTCCCCCAGCACAACTCCATGATCGACCAGGTCGCTGTGGGCGGTGAGGGTGTACTGGCGGAGCAGGAGGATCGGAGGGGCGATCAGCAGGGCCGGGATCAGCGTGAAGCCGAGGAGGACGCCGAGCCTCGCCGTGTCGGACTGGGCCGCCGCCGAGCCGGTGTCGGAGGACACGTAGCCGGAGAGTTGGAGCACCAGTCCGTAGATGCCCGGGCCGAGCGCCAGGCCGAAGGTCTCCCCGGCGGTCCACAGCCCGGTGAAGACACCCGCCTGGCGTCGACCGGTGCGCGCCGTCTCGTGCGCGATGCAGTCCGGCAACATGGCCAGCGCGAAGACCTGCTGCCCGGCGTACCCCACGCCGATCACCGCGACCACCAGATAGACGGCGACTGGCGGCAGCACCGGTGCGGCGACCAGGGTGAACGCACCGGCGGCGAGGATCAGGGAGGCGACCACCAGCGCGGTCCGCTTGCCCAGCCGGGCACCGATCCGGCTCCAGATCGGCATCACCAGCAGCGCCGGCCCGACGAAGCACACGAAGAGCACTGTCGGCCCGCTCTTGTCGTCGCGCAGGATCTGCCCGGCGAAGTAGTTGACCCCGGCCAGGATCGTCGCCACCCCGGCGGACTGCACCACGAAGCAGATCAGCAGCGCCCGGAACGGGCGGTTGGCGCCGGCCACGGCGAGCTGGGCACGTAGGGTCGGCTCGCTCTCGCCCACCGTGCCGGTCGGCGCGGACCGGGTGCCCAGGAACGCGCCGAGGGCGCCGAGGGCGATCAGCACCGCCACGAACAGGCCCATCCAGCGGTGCCCGGCCACGCCGTCACCACCGGCGGTCACCACCAGCGGCGCGACCGCGCCGGAGACCAGGATGGCCAGCGCCAGCACCGCGATCCGCCAGGTCATCAACCGGGTGCGCTCGGCGTAGTCGCCGGTCAACTCGGCCGGCATCGCCACGTACGGCACCTGGAAGAAGGCGAACGCGGTGGCGGTGGCGAGGAACGCGAACGCCACGTACGCGGCGGCGGCCGAGCCGTTACCGAACGGCGCGGCGAAGATCGACGCGAACAGGACGGCGAGCGCGAGGCCGGCGACGAGCAGGTACGGCCGGCGGGCACCCCACCGCGACCGGGTGCGGTCGGAGATCCGCCCGGCGACCGGGTTGACCAGCACGTCCCAGGCCTTGGGCAGCAACACCAGCAGGGCGGCCAGCCCGGCGGCCACGCCCAGGGTGTCGGTCAGGTACGGCAGCAGCAGCAGACCGGGCACGGTGCCGAACGCTCCGGTCGCCAGTGAACCGAGCGCGTAGCCGGCGTGCACCGATCGGGGCAGCGAGCCGGTGGCTGACGAGCCGGCGCCCGGCGGCGTTTTCATGGGCCCGAATGTTACTCACGTTAGGACGTCGGTCACATCCCCTCATCAGGCGACCAGGCAGCCGATGCGATGTCCACCCCCTCACCGCGCAGCGGCACTCCCTCGGCCCGCAGTCGGGCCCGCGCCTCGCGCTCGTGCCCCGGCGGCAGTCGACCACCCGCGGTCACCACCCGATGCCATGGCACCGAGCCCCCGTGCCGGGCCATGATGTTGCCGACCAACCGGGCCGAGGCACGCCCCGAACGCTCGGACAGCGCGTCGGCCACCCCGCCGTAGGACATGACCCGGCCCTCCGGGATCCGCTCGACCAGGTCGAGCACCGCCTCGACGTACTCGTCAGGAGTCACAATCCGCCACCATATGGGAACGCCGCCGGGCGGTGCCGCGGTGACCACGCAGAATGGTCGGGTGCGCGACGCAGTCACGACGGCCCGGCGGGTCGTCGTCAAGATCGGATCCTCCTCGTTGACCACCGCCACCGGCGGGTTGGCCGACGAGCGCGTCGACACGCTGGTCGACACCCTCGGTCGACTCACCGCCGAAGGGCGCGAGGTGGTGCTGGTGTCCTCCGGCGCCATCGCCGCCGGGCTCGCCCCGCTCGGGCTGTCCCGACGCCCGCGCGACCTGGCCACCCAGCAGGCCGCCGCCAGCGTCGGGCAAGGGCTATTGATCGGCCGGTACGCGGCCAGCTTCGCCCGGCACGGCCGCACCGTCGGGCAGGTGCTGCTCACCGTCGACGACGTGACCCGGCGAGCGCACTACCGCAACGCGTACCGGACCCTGCGCAAGCTGCTCGACCTGCGGGCGGTGCCGATCGTCAACGAGAACGACACGGTGGCCACCCAGGAGATCCGGTTCGGCGACAACGACCGACTGGCCGCCCTGGTGGCCGCGCTGGTCCACGCCGACCTGCTGGTGCTCCTCTCCGACGTGGACGCGCTCTGGACCGGTGACCCCACCAAACCCGACTCGACCCGGATCGCCGAGGTGCGCGACGACGCGGACCTCGCCGGGATCACCATCGGCGGGGCGGGCCGGTCCGGCGTCGGCACCGGCGGCATGGTGACCAAGGTCGAGGCGGCCCGGATCGCCACCGGTTTCGGCATCCCGGTGGTGCTCACCGCCGCCGACCTGGCCACACCGGCGCTGGCCGGCGAACCGGTCGGCACGCTCTTCCACCCGCAGCGGCAACGCCCGACGGCCCGGCTGTTCTGGTTGGCCCACGCCACCTCGCCCCGGGGGCGGCTGCACCTCGACCCGGGCGCGGTCGCCGCAGTCGTCGGGCGACGCAAATCGCTGCTCCCGGCCGGCATCACCGCGGTGGACGGCACGTTCACCGCCGGCGACCCGGTGGACCTGGTGGACACCGCCGGCGCGTCGGTCGCCCGAGGGTTGGTCAACTATGACGCGGTGGAGTTGCCCGGGTTGCTCGGTCGCTCCACCTCCGAACTCGCCGCGGCGCTCGGCCCGGCGTACGAACGAGAGGTCGTCCACCGCGACGACCTGGTGCTGCTGTGAGCCAAGGACCTTCCCACCTTCCCGAGGAGTGCTGGCATGAGCGTCGTTGAGCAGGCGCGACGGGCGCGGGACGCCGCCGCGGAGCTGGCCGTCGCCACGCGTACGGTCAAGGACGCCGCGCTGGCGGCGATGGCCGACGCTCTGGTGGCGCGTACCCCGGAGATCCTGACCGCGAACGAGGCGGATCTTGCGGCCGGCCGCGAGGCTGGGCTGAGCGCGGCCGTGCTGGACCGGCTCGCGCTCGACGCGGGTCGGGTGGCCGGCATCGCCGACGCGCTGCGCCAGATGGCCGCGTTGCCCGACCCGGTGGGCGAGGTGGTCCGCGGGTCCACCCTGCCCAACGGCCTGGAGCTGCGCCAGATCCGGGTGCCGTTCGGGGTGGTCGGCATCATCTACGAGGCGCGGCCCAACGTGACGGTGGACGCCGCCGGGATCTGCCTCAAGTCCGGCAACGCGGCGCTGCTGCGCGGGTCGTCGTCGGCCGCGCACTCGAACGCCGCGCTGGTCGCGGTGCTGCGCGACGCGGTCGCCGGGGCCGGTCTGCCCGCCGACGCGGTGCAGCTGCTCGACGCCAGCACCCGTGACTCGGTCAAGGAGCTGATGCGGGCCCGAGGGCTCGTCGACGTGCTCATTCCACGCGGTGGCGCATCGCTGATCCGCACAGTGGTCGAGGAGTCGACAGTGCCGGTGATCGAGACCGGGGTGGGTAACTGCCACGTGTACGTCGACGCCGCCGCCGACGTGGCGAAGGCCGTCGCGGTGACTTTGAACGCCAAGACTCAACGCCTCTCCACCTGCAACACGGCCGAGTCCCTGCTGGTGCACGCGGGCATCGCCGACGCGTTCCTGCCGCCGGTGCTGGCCGCCTTCGCCGAGGCGGGGGTGACCGTGCACGGCTCCCCCGAGGTGGCCGCCTACTCCGCCGCCGTGGTCCCGGCGACCGACGAGGACTTCGCCACCGAGTACCTGTCCGCCGACATCTCCGTTGCGGTGGTCGACTCGCTGGACGCGGCCGTCGCGCACATCCGCCGCTTCGGCACCGGGCACACCGAGGCGATCCTCACCGACTCGGCGAGCGCGGCCCGCGACTTCGTCGCCCGGGTCGACGCGGCGGCGGTGATGGTGAACGCTTCGACCCGGTTCACCGACGGGGGCGAGTTCGGCTTCGGCGCGGAGATCGGCATCTCCACCCAGAAGCTGCACGCCCGCGGCCCGATGGGCCTGCCCGAGCTGACCAGCACCAAGTACGTCGTAACCGGCGACGGCCACACCCGCTGACCCCCGCCCGCCCTCCCCCCTTCCGCGATCTTGGCGGCGGGGGGTGGGGTTCAACTGGGTGGCGCGGGGCGGGCGGCGCGGATCGCGGCCAGCGTGGTGTGCACGTCGAACTGGTGGCCGTCGTCGCTCTCCCAGCCGCCGTCGCTGCGCTGGGTCTCGGTCAGTCGGCGCAGCGCCCGCACCATGATCCAGTCCTGTGGGTCGACGCCGGCGCGGCGCAGCGTGGCCGCCAGCCACGCCACGTCCCCCGGGGACATCTTCGGCATCCGCTCGGCGAGCACCACCTGGATCCGCGCCGACTCCTGGAACATCTCCTGCCGGTGCAGCACGGCCGCGCTCAGCCAGCCGGCGGCGAGGAACGATGGCCAGCTACCGTCCGGGCGCAGCCGCGCGGCGAGCGAGTGGGCCGCCGCCTGCACCACCCCGGCGTACGCCCCACCGACCCGGTGATCGAGCGGGCCCGAGGCCCGGGCGTCCAGACCTGCGACGGTGAGCCAGAAACCGGCGTTGGCCGACACCAGGAACGCTGCCTCCGGGTCGCCGGGCCGGGCCCACTCCGGGGCCGAGTCGGCGAGCGACTCGTCTTCTTCCCAACCACCGTCGGCCTGTTGCCGGGACGCCAGCCAGTCCAGTGCCCGACGGGCGGCGGGACGGCCGAGCGCGCCCAGGTCGTCCAGTTCGGCGAGCCGGAAGCAGGTGGCGTCGATCGAGGCGATCTCGCCACCCCAGGTGGCCGGCCAAGCGCCGTCTGGGGACTGGCCGACCTCGGCCGTCTCCAGCAACTCGGCGGGCACGGGGGTGCCGTTGCGGAGCCAGGAGAGGCGGGCCCGTTCCACCGCATCCCCATGCGCCACGACGAACCCGATCGCGGCTTCCAAGTCGACCACGGCGGAGACGCTACCTGCGCAGACGCGACGCCGCCTCAGGGAATCGGCCAGCCCGGCATGGCTGCGTCGCTCCGGCCGGACGGCCGCTCGGCGTCATCTGCGTCGATTGGCCGGGGCGGCCGGGTGGGCCGCCCCGGCCCGATCGTCAGTACGCGGGCAGCGACGGGTCGATCTGCTTGATCCAGGAGAGCACGCCACCCTGCACGTGCACGGCGTCCTTGAATCCGGCCGCCTTGAGCGCGGCGAGCGCCTCCGCCGAGCGGACGCCGGACTTGCAGTGCAGCACGATCTGCCGGTCCTGCGGCAGCTTCGCGAGAGCCTCACCGGAGATGATGTCGCCCTTGGGGATCAGGGTGGCGCCGGGGATCCGGACGATCTCGTACTCGGCCGGCTCGCGTACGTCGACGAGGAAGATGTCCTTGCCGGCGTCCTGCCACTCCTTGAGCTCCAGGGCGGTGATGGTCGAGTCGAGCGTCGCCTCCTGGGCCTCCTCGGAGACCGCGCCGCAGAAGTCCTCGTAGTCTTCCAGCAGGTCGGTGACGCTCGGGTTGTCGCCGCAGAGCGCGCAGTTCGGGTCCTTGCGCACCTTGATCTTGCGGTATTCCATCTCCAGGGCGTCGTAGACCATCAGGCGGCCGACCAGCGGCTCACCGATGCCGGTGAGCAGCTTGATCGCCTCGTTCACCTGGATCGAGCCGATCGACGCGCAGAGCACCCCGAGCACGCCACCCTCGGCGCAGGAGGGGACCATGCCGGGCGGCGGCGGCTCCGGGTAGAGGCAGCGGTAGCAGGGGCCGTGCTCGGCCCAGAACACCGACGCCTGGCCGTCGAAACGGTAGATCGAACCCCAGACGTACGGCTTGCCGAGCAGCACCGCTGCGTCGTTGACCATGTAGCGGGTGGCGAAGTTGTCGGTGCCGTCGACGATCAGGTCGTACTGGGCGAAGATCTCGCGGACGTTCTCCCGGTCCAGCGCCGTGTTGTGGATCTCCACGTTGACCAGGGGGTTGATCTCGCGGATCGACGCGGCGGCGGACTCGGCCTTGGACCGGCCGATGTCGGAGACGCCGTGGATGATCTGGCGCTGGAGGTTGGACTCGTCGACGGTGTCGAAATCGATGATGCCGAGCGTGCCGACCCCGGCCGCGGCGAGGTACATCAGGGCGGGCGACCCGAGGCCACCGGCGCCGACACAGAGCACCCGGGCGTTCTTCAGCCGCTTCTGGCCGGTCACCCCGACATCCGGAATGATCAAGTGACGTGAGTAGCGGCGGATCTCGTCTACGGTCAGCTCGGCGGCGGGCTCGACGAGCGGGGGCAACGACACGGTGGACTCCCCGGGATCGGCGGTGTGAACCGCGCCATTGTTGCTCGCGGGAGCCCCGCTCGGCCATGAGGGACGACACGGGTCCGGTATGCGGGAGCGGGAATAACCGACGACCCGGCCGATCAGGGGACGATGTCCCCCGCGTAGCGACGGCCGTCGAGGTACGGCCAGGCGTTGGCGACGCAGCCCTCCAGGCCGTACGTCTGCTGCTGCATCACGGGGGCGGGCTCACCCGGGCCCGGGCACGCCTCGTGGTTCTCACCGAACTCGTGGCCCACCTCGTGGTTGATGACGTAGGTCCGGTAGGTGTCCAGCGAAGCGCCGTAGTCGGGTACCGCCTCCATCCAGCGGGCCAGGTTGATGATGACCTGACCGGGCAGGCGGCAGGAGGTGTAGCGCTCGGTGGTCAGCCCGCCCTCTGCGCACATCCGCTCGGACGTGACCGGGGTGGCCAGGTAGATGGTGAAGTCGGCGGACCGCGCGTCGGCCACCCGTTGCACCCTCAGCTCCTCGGAGGCGATCCAGCTGCGTGGGTCGGCCAGCACCTCGTCAACAGTTGCGGCGAACACGTCGGCGTCCTGGCTGGCGCCGCGTTCGACGACGACCCGGTAGCGGCGCAGCGGCCCGTCCGTGCCGTGCACGGGAGTCTCGCCGTCGGCCGCGGTGAAGCGTCCCGCCCCGACCGACGGGTAGCCGGTGGGCGCCGCGTGTGCGGCCACCCCACCCCCGTGACCCATCCCGCCCTGGGTGGTGGCCGAGGGCTCAGCCGGCGGCTCACCGCCCCGGCTCACCGTCACGCCAACGGCGACGGCGAGCACGAGCAGGCCGAGCAGCATGCTGCGACGACGCCGTCGGTGCATCCGAACGAACGTGGGACGCACCTCCCGCCGCGCCGAGCGGTGCTCGGGCGGCCGGGCCGGGCCGTAAGGGGACGACGGCGTCATACCGTCGAGCCTGCCAGATTATTAGGGCGTTTCTCCGTTTTTATCGAGATTGCCGCAAGGCGCTCGATCGGGACAGATAGTGGCGTTTCGGGCAGCCAGCTCAGAGGGCGGGGCCGGTGTAACGACGCCCGTTGAGATACGGCCACGGGTTGACCCGGCACCCTTTGAGGAAGAGCGTCTGCTGCATCATCACCGGGGCCGGCCGGCCCGCACCGGGGCAGCGCTCGTGCCGATGCCCGAGCTGGTGACCAACCTCGTGGTTGACCACGTACGTCCGGTAGACCGCCAACGGCACACCGGCCGAGACGAAGTGCGGCACCGACAGCCGCCACCGATCCAGGTTGATGATCACCTGGCCCGGTGCCCGACAGGACGTGTACGGCCGACCACCGATCCGGATGTCCACCCCACCCTGCGCGCACATCCGACCCGCCGTACGGGCGGTGGCCAGGTAGACGGTGAAGTCACGAGGCGCAGCACCGGGCACCTGCTGAAGCCGCAGCCTGCCGCTGTCGACCCAACTGCCCGGCCCGGCGAGCGCCACCTGGACCGCCTGGGCGAACTCGGCGGTGTCCTCGGCACTGCCCGACTCCACCGCGACCCGGTAACGCCGCAGCTCACCCGCCCGCCCAAGCACCGGGCCGGAGCGCGCGTCGTAGCCGAACCTGCCCGTGCCGGCGCTCGGAACCGCGCCAGGCACCCGCAACACCGGAGACGGACTGGACGAAACCACGTCGACGGGCGAGGGGTCGGCCGACGGCGGCAGCGGCGCGGCCACCAGCGGCGGCGGTGTGCCGATCTCCTCGGCGGCCAACCGGCCTGCACCGGGGTTCCCACCCGGCCCCTCGGCGAGCACGGTCAACGCCGCACCGACGGCCACCACCACCGCCACCAGTTGGGCGAGCAGCGCGAAACGCCGCCGACGGCGAGCAGGATGGCGGTCTGAGCTGGGCATCCGGGTCAGCCTGCCAGATCAGACCGCCCCGCCGCGTCAGCCGTTTCGGCGAGCAGGCCGACCACCGCGCGGGCAACCAGCCGGGGAACCTCCAACTGCGCCACGTGGCCGACGCCGTCGAGCATCATCAATCGGCTGTCCGGAATGACCCGGGCGGTCTGCGGCGCGACCCGCACGTCGACCAGGCGGTCCTGCCGGCCGCCCACCACCAGGGTCGGTGCGCGTACCGCTGCGGCGAGGCGCCACAGCGACCCCGGCCCCGGCAGGTACGCCCGCAGAAAGCTGGAGACCAACCCACGGAACGTCCGGACGTACGCGGCGGCGTAGTGCTCGGCCTCGTACCGCACCCGGATCTCCTCCAGGGCTTCGGCCCGACGCTGATCGCAGATCCGGCTGAGGTCGGCGACGCAGGCCTCCAACACCTGCTGGGCCATCACCTCCGGCGCGAGCTGGGTGAGGTGCCGGGCGACCAGCCGTTCACCACGTGGAATGGCGAGCACCGGCAGCATCCGCCCCTGCAACGAACGTCGGAAATCCAGGAACGGCAGTGCCGGGGAGATCAGAGTGAGGGTACGGACCAGGTCCGGTCGGAACCCGGCGACCTGGACCGCGACCGCGCCGCCCAGCGAATTGCCGAACAGGTGCACCGGGCCCCGACCGGAATGCTCGATCCAGCGGACCACCAGCTCGGCGAAGGCGGGAATCGTGTAACGCGGGCCGGGCTCGCTCCGGCCGAAGCCGGGCAGGTCGATGGCCTGACCGTCCAGTCGGTCGGCGAGCAGCCCGGCCAGGTCCGTCCAGTTCTGCGACGACCCGCCCAGCCCGTGCACGTACAGCGCCGGCTCCGCGCCAACGGCGGTGGCCGGGGTGTCCCGCACGTACGTGACCCGGCCGTCGAGGGGGACTTCCCGGCCCGGCCACGGCGGCGGGACACGGTCGTCGGGGAGCAGATGGTCCGGCCAGAGGGTGGCGCGTCTCATTGCTCCAGTCTGCCCCGGACCACTCAGGACAGCAGCGCCTCCAGCCGACGGTTGACCGCCGCCAGCGTCGCCCGCACCACCGCCTGCCGCGGATCACCCGCGACCAGGGCCGACCCGGCGAGCTGCTCGACCCAGCCCTCGCAGACCAGTAGCGCCACCACAGTGGCCACCTCGCAGTTGCCGAACGGCACCACCGCCGCGTGTTCGACGAAGCAGCGCCCCCGCTCGGCGTTGTCGGGGCCGCGCAGCAACTCGTCCACCGCGGCGGCCGCCGCAACCGCGCAGAGCCGCAGCACGTAGCCGTCCACAGCCGGCCCGGTGGCGTACCCGGAGGCGCTGTCACCCCCGGCAAGCAGCCGGACCTCCACGTTCGCGTCCAGGCCGAAGGTGCTGACCTGCACATGGTCGATCACCACGCGCGGACCCGGCGCGCCGCCGGTCTCCAGCGGTCGGGACGGCGCCGACTCCGTCGTGGTCACCTGACCACCGGAGTACGACGTGCCCAGCGTCGCCGGGCTACCGGTCGCGGCGCCGGCCGGGGCGGCCGAGACCGATCCGGGTTCCTCCACGGTGGCGCGGCCCCGGTGTGGAGCGTTCGACCGGCGTCGACGCGTCGGGTCCGTGCTGGTCCGCTGTTCCGGCGCGGCCTCGGCCCGACCGCCGGTCGGGCGGGCGACGCTCGGTGACCTGGCCGCCCGAACCTCACCGGGATCGCGCGAAGCCGCGTTCTGAGTTTCCGGGGTACGCCGCTCGGCGGGTCGAGGCTCGGCCGCACGACGGCGAACCGGCGGAGGTGGTGTGGTGGGCAGGCCGGGCAGATTCTGCGGGGCTGCGGCCAAGCCCATCCGCTCCTGGAGAAGCCGGGCCACCTGCCGGCTCACCTCGGCCGGGTCGGCGCCGTCGGCCAGATCCAGTCGCAGGCTGTGCGCCCCGGCCGGCGTACGACGCAGAGCCGCGTCGCGGACACCGGCCACCTCCCGCACGGCGTCCAGGATGGCGTTGACATCGAACCCCTCGGGGCGCTCCCGCAGCGGAGCTGGCTCGTCGTCGCGACGCAGGTGGGTGGCGATGCGGGCGAGTTCCGGGGTCTCGGCGGGGGGCTCCACGGCTGGCGGCTCCGGCACGACGGGCACGTCCGGTTCCGCGGGGACGCGCTGCGGCAGCACCACCGCGCTCGGGGCTGACTGCCGGCCGTCGCCGGCCGGGGACGTCGGGTCGGGGGCGGATCGGCGTGCCGCGTAGTGAGAGGCGGACGCCGGTGCGGGCTGATCTGGGCGGCCGGAATTCTTCGCGGCGGCGGGTGGGACCGCCGCGGTGGAGGACTGTGGAACGTCCTTCGAGGGCGGGTCGCTGGCCGGCACGGCCGATTGGGGCGACTCCACGGGTGCTGGACCGGGCTCGGGTGTCGCCGGCCGGAGCCGGAACGGTGCGGTCGGCCGGGTCTCGGGCCGTGACCGGCCGGGCGTCTCGCCGCCGTCGCCCCCACCCGTGCTGGCCGACCGGCTCGCCGGCCAGGACGGGCGTTCGACCGGGGTCGCGGGAAGCCGGCCCTCGGACCAGTCCGGCCGCTCGGCCCGGGAACTGCTCGCCGTCGGCGAACCGCCGGTCCAGGACGGGCGCTCTGCCACCAGCGACGGGCCGGCCGGAGCCGGTGGCGCGTCGGTCAGCGTGGGCGGTGGCCCGGCCGGTGCCGGCGGTGGCCCGGCGGGCGCCGCAGGTGACGCCTCGACCGGTGCGGGCGGGTCGGCCGGGGCCGGGCTGGAGGCCCAGGAGGGACGCGTGGGCGGAGAGCTGGTCGGTGCCGGATCGGAACCCCCGGCCCAGGACGGCCGCGTCGACGCCGCGCTGGTCGCGGGCGGTTCGGACCCACCAGCCCAGGAAGGTCGTACCGGCGGCACGCTGGTGGCTGCCTCGGACCCGCCAGCCCAGGATGGCCGCGCGGGCGGCGCGCTGGGCGGCGTCGGATCGGGTCCCCCAGCCCAGGGGGGCCGCGCAGGCGGCGCGCTGGCGGGGTCGGGGTCGCCACCACCCGCCCAGGACGGCAGGTCGGCCCTGGGCCCGCTGGGCGGTTCGGCGGGGCGCTCCGGCGCGGGCTCGGATTCGCCCCGGCCGGGTTCGTAACCACGGGGCGGATCGGCACGCACCGGCTCGTACGGGCGGGGCGCCTCGGCGCGCACCGGCTCGTACGGCTGGTTGGGCTCGGCGACCCAGCCCGGCGCCGACTCGTCCCGTGCTGCCGGGGCACCCGGCTCGTCGTCCTGGCGGGACCAGGGCGGGGCCCACCCGCCACCCCAACTCGGACGGTTCCAGCTCGGCCCCGACCAGTCGGGCTCGATGGCCGACGACTCCCCGGCGCGGCGCGTCTCACCAGCGCGGTGCGGGTCTTCGGCCCGGTGCTGGTCTCCGGCGCGGTGCTGGTCTGGCGGCCCGGCGCTCTCGGCAGCGCGACCGGGCTCGCCCTCGTCGGCGCGACCGGTCGGGCCCGGGGTGCGTCCCGAGCCCGCCGCGTGCTCCGGCGCGAGCGGGGCCCGCCAGTCGCGTGGCGCGGTCGGGTTCTCGTCGGCCGCCAGCCGCTCGCCAATCGGCGCGTGGAAGCCGGGCGGCACCTCGAAACCCGACGCGGCGGTGCCGACGGGCGGCACCTGGACGGCCGGTGGGGCCGAGGTGGGCAAGCCGGGGTCGGCCCAGCGGGCACGGTGGGCAGCAGCCGGATCGGCGGTGGGGTGCGGCGCGGGGCCCGTCTCGGGCTCGGCGGCACCCTGCTCTGCCGGCGGCGCGGGACGTTGCGCGGGCACCACGAGCCGGTCGCTGGCCGCCCCGGGGCGGCCCTCGGTTGGCAGCCCGGGCGGTGCGCTCACCGGTGTGGGGCGTGCCGCGGGCGGTTCGAGACCGGGGTGGTGGACGCCGTTGACGCCGTCCGGGGTGGGCACGCCGTTGACGCGGTGGCCGTTGGCGCGGGCCGGCGGCTCCGGGTCGTCCGACCGCCCGACCAGCGGCGATGGCAGGTCCCCATGTCGGGTCGAGGAGGTCCGCCAGCCCGACGCGGGGTCGGGCTGCCAGCGCGACGCCTCGTCCCGGGCGTCCTCGCGGTCGGCGGCTCGCGGCCACCCACCCGCCGGAGGCGCCCACCCGCTGACGGAACGGCTCGGGTCGTCGTGCTGACCCGCTCCGTCACCGTGCTCTCCCGGGGTGGCGGCTCCGGGTTGCCCTATTTCACTCACCGCGCGCTCCTTGGTCGCCCCCGCTGAGGCTACCGTGTGCCGAGAGTGGCGATAAGTTACAGCGGCGGGCCATTTCCACGACGGAGGTCACGGGCCTCGCCCGGTCTGGGGGGAAAATGCCGGCTCGTACGGAGAACTCGGAGGATCCCATGACCGCTGCGGGGAACGGTGCACAGACCGCTGGCCGGCCGACCCGCCTGCCTCGCTCCGCGCGTCGTAAGCAGCTTCTCGCTGCGGCGCAGGAGGTGTTCGTCGCGCAGGGCTACCATGCCGCCGCGATGGACGACATCGCCGAGCGGGCCGGGGTCTCGAAGCCGGTGCTCTACCAACACTTTCCTGGAAAGATGGATCTCTACCTGGCGCTGCTCGACACGCACTGTGACGCCATCGTCGCTCAGGTGCAGGACGCGATGCGCAGCACCAGCGACAACAAGGAGCGGGTCGGCGCCTCGGTGCGGGCGTACTTCGACTTCGTCGACCACGAGAGCGAGGCGTTCCGGCTCGTCTTCGAGTCGGATCTGCGTAACGACCCGGCGGTGCGGCAGCGGGTCGAGCGGGTCGAGCAGGGCTGCATCGCGGCGATCACCGACACCATCATCTCCGACACCGGGGTGAGCCGGGCACACGCCGAGTTGCTCGCCTCCGGGCTGGTCGGGGCCGCGGAGACGGCCGCGCAGTTCTGGCTGGCCGGCGGGCGGCAGGTGCCGAAGGCCGAGGCGGAGGCATTGGTGGCCGCGCTGTCGTGGCGGGGCATCGCGAGCTTCCCGCTGCAAGGTGAGTCAGCCTGACCGTCGACCCCGTGATCGGATAGCCTTCGCAGGGCGGTTCTTTCGCCCCAGTTGAGGAGGCACAGTGGAGGTCAAGATCGGCGTGCAGTACGCGCCGCGTGAGCTGGTACTGGACAGCGCGCAGTCGCCGGCCGAGATCGAGCAGATCGTGACCGACGCCTTCGCCGGCAACGGCGGCACGCTCTCCCTGACCGACGAGAAGGGCCGACGGGTCATCGTTCCGGTCGAGAAGGTCGCCTACGTCGAGATCGCCGAGGCGTCGCCCCGGGCGGTCGGGTTCACCGTCCGCTGACCGGTCCGGCCATCGCGGCAGGTCGGCACTCGGCCACCTGCCGCAGGCCGGCACCGGCTTCGACCAGCCGCGCGGTCAGTTGTTCAGCCCGGCGGCGACCATCCGTGCGGTGTGCGCTGCGGTGAGCCTGCCGAACAGCCCCGACACGTCGACCCGGCCGTCCCGCGCGATCAGCGCGGTGAGCGCGGCCCGCTCGGCGGCGACCCGGCCGGCCTGGGACAACGCCTCTCCGACCAGCCGCCGGGCCCACATCGAGAGCCGACCAGCCACCCGGGGGTCGTCGGCGACCGCCACCCGGATCTCCGCCGCGGCGAAGTCCGCGTATCGGGAGTCGTGCAGGACGTCCAGCACCAACGCCCGGTCGGGTTCCTCCAGCGCGTCGGCGATCTCGCGGACGAAGTCGTCGGTGATCGCGTCACCGACGTACGCCTTGGTGACCACTTCCGCCCAGTCCCGTGGCTCCGTCGAGTCGTGGTATGCCTGCAACGGCTCGACATAGGGCGCCATCGCATCCTCCGGCGGTACGCCCAGCGCGCCGAGCCGGTCGGCGAGGCGTCGGTAGTTGGCGATCTCGGCCGCGGCCATCCCGTTCAGCGCGGCGCGTCGGCGCAGGTCGGGAGCGAGCCGGGCGTCGCCGGCCATCCGCTCGAAGGCCAGCAGCTCGCCGAAGGCGACGAGGCCCAACAGGTCGGCGACGGCGAAAGCAGACACGAGCGGCAGGCTATCGGGTGGCCGCCCTCCGCGCCGCCCCGGCCGATCATGGAGTGGCGCTGCCCCACTAGGGGTGTTTAGAGCCTTTTGCCCACCACCACAACTCGATGATCGACGCGGCCGGGGACGGGGCGGCGGGGCGGGGCTGCGGCGGCGGATGCGTGAGCCTGTGTGGCATAGGTCACACTTGCGTGCCCCGCGTGACTGGTGGCCGGAAGGGAATCGGGACGGGGCCAGGCCTGTTCAGGTAACATGGAGCAGTTGCCGTGGGCGCCGATCTGATCGAAGCTCAGCCTGCGGCGCGCGTGCGGCCCGGTCCGGCTCGGCAATCTGCCGTCGACCGTGTGGCCCGCGTCATACCGAACGCGCCCTGAGGACAGGACGGGCGCACCCACGAGAGGGCACCCCCACATCCACATGAGCGACCTGACTCAAGATTTGCTGGACGGCCAGGAACTGGCCCCCACCGCCCCGGTTCGACCGGAGGCCCCCACGTTCGCCGCCCTCGGCGCCCGCGCCGAGACCGTCGAGGCCCTGGCCTCGGCCGGCATCACCCGCGCCTTCGCCATCCAGGAGTACGCGATTCCGATCGCGCTGCGCGGCGTCGACCTGATCGGTCAGGCGCCGACCGGCACCGGCAAGACCCTCGGCTTCGGCGTACCGCTGCTCGATCGGGTCTTCGCCCCGGGCGAGGGCAGCGACGGCGTCCCCCAGGCGCTGGTCGTCGTCCCCACCCGTGAGCTCGGCATCCAGGTCGCCAAGGATCTGGCCGCCGCCGGCCGGACGCGTGGCGTCCGGGTGCTGCCGATCTACGGCGGCGTGGCGTACGAGCCGCAGATCGACGCGCTGCGCAAGGGCGTCGAGATCCTGGTCGGCACCCCCGGCCGGCTGATGGACCTGCAGAAGCAGAAGCACCTCCGACTGGACCGGGTGCACGCACTCGTCCTGGACGAGGCCGACCGGATGCTCGACCTGGGCTTCCTCGACGACGTCGAGAAGATCCTCGCGATGCTTCCGGAAGACCGGCAGACGATGCTCTTCTCGGCCACCATGCCGGACCCGATCGTCACCCTGTCGCGGCGTTTCCTGCGCCAGCCGATGACGATCCACGCCGGGCACACCGCCGAGACCGGCCCGTCGCCGCAGACCCAGCAGCTGGTCTACCGCACCCACTCGATGAACAAGGTCGAGGTGGTGGCGCGCATCCTCCAGGCGGAGGGGCGTGGGCTAACCATGATCTTCACGCGTACCAAGCGGGCCGCCGACCGGGTCGCCGAGGACCTCGACTTCCGCGGGTTCGCGGTTGCCGCGGTCCATGGTGACCTCGGCCAGGGTGCCCGCGAGCGGGCCCTGCGAGCGTTCCGGGCCGGCAAGATCGACATCCTGGTCGCCACCGACGTCGCGGCCCGGGGGCTGGACGTCACCGGCGTCACCCACGTCATCAACTACGACTGCCCGGAAGACCAGGACACCTACACCCACCGGATCGGTCGTACCGGTCGGGCCGGCGCGACTGGTGTCGCGGTGACCTTCGTCGACTGGGACGACATGCCGCGCTGGCGGATCATCGACAAGACCCTCGGTCTGGAGATGCCGGAGCCGCCGGAGACGTACCACACGTCGCCGCACCTCTACACCGACCTGCACATCTCCACCGAGGTCAGCGGCACGCTGCCCACGGCCGAGCGCACCCGGGCTGGGCTGTCCGCCGAGATCGAAGAGGATCTGGGCGGCACGACCCGCTCCCGCCGGGGCGACAGCGGCGGTCGTGGCCCCCGACGCGGTGAGAGCCGCGGCGAGGGTCGCGGCGAGGGTCGCGGCGAGCGCCGTGGTCGGGGCGATGGCCGTCGCGACCGCTCCGACGCCGGCGCGCCGGCCGTCGCCGAGGCACCCGCAGCCGACGCCGCCGACGAAGGCACCCGTACCCCCCGCCGCCGGCGTCGCCGCCGGGCCGGCGAGGTGGTCGCGGGCGAGACCACCGCGGTGATCTCCGCCGACGCCGGCCCCGCCGAGCAGGCCGCCGGGTCCGACGGCGAGCCGTCCAAGCCGCGCCGCCGCCGACGCCGCCGTGGTGGCGGTTCCGGTGCGGGTACGCCGGCCGAGGCGACCGCGGACTGACCACCAGCCACACCTGACATCCCCCGCACCGCCTCGCGCGGAGCGGGGGATGTTCCCTTCTCCCACCCCACCTGCCGAAGATGGAACGATGCCGCAACCACTGGACGCCGCCCTGACCGAGGTTCGGGCGCTGCTGCTCGACCCCGCGCTGACCCGGGCGGTCGCCGCCGGACGTCGCCGCGGGCGCCGCCCCACCGTTGAGCGGGCCGAGCTTCGGCCGGTGACGCTCAAGGCCGGGCCCCGGATGCAGATCACCACGTCCGACGGCGCTCGCCCGTACACCCGCAACCTCGCCTCCGGTCCCGAGGCCGCTGCGGCGATCGACGAACTGCTCGCCGAGCCGTTCGGCAACTGGCACGTCGAGACGGCCGACGCGACCCTCCAGCTGCGGGTGACCAAATCCGGCGAAGCGCAGGTGCACCGGGCCGCGACGTCCCGTACATCGGCGACGCCCACCGGAAACGACCGGGCGAAGGAATACCTGCTCGACCCCGGTGACCCGATCTTCGCCGAGATCGGCGGCTCGGCGGCCAAGCGCCGCCAGGTGGACGCGTTCCTGCGGGCCCTGGCCGCGACCCTGCCCGACGACCTGACCGGTCCGCTACGGGTGGTCGACCTGGGCTGCGGCAACGCCTACCTGACGTTCGCCGCGTACCGCTACCTGACGAGTCGAGGGCTCGACGTCCAACTGGTCGGCGTGGACGTCCGGGAGGACCAGCGGCGGCGCAACACCGAGCTGGCCCAGCGGCTGGGCTGGGCCGACCAGATCAGCTTCGTGGCCGGAACGATCGCCGACGCCGTCGTCGACCCCACCCCGGACCTGGTGCTGGCACTGCACGCCTGTGACACCGCCACCGACGAGGCGTTGGCCCGCGCGGTGCGCTGGGAGGCCCGTTGGGTGCTGGCCGCGCCGTGCTGCCACCACGATCTCGCCAAGCAGCTCCGCGCCCACCCCGCCCCTACCCCGTACGAGCTACTGACCCGGCAGGGCATCCTGCGCGAGCGCTTCGCCGACGTGCTCACCGACGCCCTGCGCGCCGGACTGCTGCGGGTGCACGGGTACCGGGCCGAGGTGGTGGAGTTCGTGGACTCGCAGCACACGCCGCGCAACCTGCTGATCCGCGCACGTCGTACCGGTGCCGGGCCGACCGAGTCGCAGCGCGCGGAGTACCGCGAGCTGGTGGACCAGTGGCAGGTCACCCCCCGGTTGGAGACCCTGCTGGCCGCCGGCGAGGCGTCCGCCGCCTAGGGCGGTCAACGCCGACGGTCCCCGCGGTCCCGGCGACCGCTGCGCTCGCTGCCACCCCGGTCGTGGACGGACACCCGTTCGGGACCGGGCCGTTGGGCGGCCCACTCACCGTCGCCCGGGGCGATCGGGAACGGCACGACCTTGCCCCCGGCCTCGGCGTTGCCGGCCGCCGCGAACGCGTTCCAGGAGATGTCCACCAGCAGCTTCTTCACCTCGGCGTGCCGGGTGGCGGCGTTGTGTTGCAACGCCATCCGGGCACCGAGCAGGACCGCGACCAGTGTGGTGGTGATGGTGCCGGTGGCGGCTAGCACCTGCAGACCGGTCGCGGAGTCCGTGCGGAGCACCAGGACCAGCAACCAGATCCAGAACGCGGCAGCGAAGACGCCGGCCTTGGCGACGAAGAAGAGGCTCACCGCACCGGGCTGGTACGGCTGGGGGCGGCTCGATTCGGCCATGGTGCTCCTCGGCGGTGGTCCAGTCGGATGCGGCAGGCGAAAGACAAATGTCGGGATGGGCACCGAGCTTAATCGAAGAACGATGATGATCGCTCGATGCAATTTTCGTTCTGCACACGTGCTTGCAGAGAAAGTCTCATCCACGGGACAGTTTGTGCGGTCAGTCAATTGTTTCCGGCGCTGGGCGTACTACCCTCGGAAGGCGCATCGTCCCGGTGCTCCGGCAGGAGGGGAAGACACGCAGGGATGGGATCAGCCGAGGTATCACCGCAGATGGCCTTCGCCCGCTTCGTCCGGCGCGCCATCGATGACGCTCGCGACGAACGTGGCTGGACCGTGACTGACCTTGCCTCGCACACGGGCGTGGGTCGCTCCACAGTGTTCCGCTGGCTGGCCGGTGACTGGCAGGACTATCCCGAGTTGGCCAAGGTGCGTGGCTTCTGCGCCGCACTGGATCTGCCGGTCGCCGCCGCGTTCCGCGCGCTCGGGCTGCCCGACGCCGGCCCCGCGCCCCGCCGACGCCACGACGACGGCCCGGTCGAGGCGGACGTCCGGGCCATCCTGGACCGGCTGGCCGACCCGACGGTCCCCGCCGAGGAGAAACACCACATCCGCGACCTTCTCCGCTACCTGGCCCGCCGCCCCATCCGCCGAGCCGGCTAACCCCACCCCTCCCCTCCGAAGAGCGGTTGACCATGAAGTTATTGCCGCCCGGCACGGCGTGTCAGGGCAATAACTTCATGATCAACGCCGAGGGGGTGGGGAGGGTGGGGGTTAGGGGACGGTTAGGGTCAATTCGGCGGTTTGGACTTTGGCGTTGACCTGGAAGTCGAGGTAGAGGCGGTAGCGGCCTGGGCTGGGAATGGTCAACCAGAACTTGATCTGACCGTCCACCAACTCGGTCTCCGGGTGCACGTGCAGGTAGCCGAGATCGCCCTCGCGCAACGCCACCAGGTGCCCGTACGCCCCGAGGTACCGCTCCAGCGGGGCGGCACCACCAGCACCGTCGACCCGGAAGGTCAGCGGCACTGTCGTCCCCACCTGCGGAGTGCCCTGGTAGCCGACGGTGAAGCCGTCCACGGTCGTCGAGGTGGCCGGCCCCGGCAGTGGACGGGGGCGGTAGTCGCCGGGCGCCACCAGGTCCGTGCCGAGGGTCACCGCGGTCTGCGCGCCGTTGTCGGCAACGACTGTGAAATCGGCGTACGCCCGCCAGAGGCCGGGCTGCGTGAGGGTCAACGGCACCGACCAGGTGCCGTCCGTCGCCATGGTCGGATGCAGGTGCTGGTAACCGGTCAGGTCCCGCCGGACGACGATGAGGTGCATCGGCTTGTCGTGCACGATCGCAAACCGGGTGACCGGCCGGCGCTGCCCGTCGCGCACCTGGAAGCGGAGCTGACCGGGGCGACCCGCCTCGAACTCGGTGGCCAGGGGGGCCAGGGTGAGCCCGGCCGAGCTGACCGCCAGACCGCCCGGCTCGGTGGCCGCGCCCTGATCGGCGGCCGTGGCCAAGCCGTGGCTGTGTGGCGCGACGCCCGGCGGATCGGTGTGCTCGGTTGCCAGCGAAGGGCTGCCGGGGGCGGCACCGTTGGCGTTCAGCCGGCCGAGGCCGAAGCCGAGCAACACCGCCAGCACCAGCCCGCCGACCATCAGCGCCAGCCGGAGAGTGCTCTGATCCGGCCCGGCAGAGACCTCATCGACGAGCGGCGCCGCAGACACCTGATCAGGAACCGGCGCCGCAGACACCTGGTCAGCAACCGGCGCCGCAGGCACCTGATCAGGAACCGGCGCTGCGGAGAGCTGGTCAGGCACCGCCAGCGCCCAGCGGGTAGCCGGCCTCGTCGCCGGCGGTCACGTCCGTGACGGCGTCGGCGCCGCGGGTGACGGGCTGCTGGTCGGTCATACCGCCCACGTTACCGCCGTCGGCGACCGGGCCAGGCCGACGCCCGGACGGCGTGGCGACCGTCGCATTCAGCGGCGCCCGGGAACTTCCGCCGACCGAGCGGAGCTGAGCCCCGACCTCAGACGCGGCCGAGCGGAGCTGAGCCCCGACCTCAGACGCGGCCGAGCGGAGCTGGGGCCCCAACCTCAGACGCGGCCGAGCGGAGCTGAGCCCCGACCTCGGGCACGGCCGAGAGGAGCTGGGCCCCGACCTCGGGCGCGGCCCGCCGTCGACGGCAGCGGGTCAGCCGGCCACGGCGAGGGCGAGCGGGAGCACGTCGGTCGCGCCCGCCCGCCGCAGTGCCCGGGCCACCAGCGTCATCGTCCAGCCCGAGTCGATCAGGTCGTCCACGAGCAGCACCGGGCCGTCCAGCCCGGCCAGCGCGTCGGCCAGGCCGGTCGGCACGGTGAAGGTGTCGTGCAGCGCGCGTACCCGTTGGGCGCTGTTGCCGCGCGGCCCGGCTGGCCCGCCGGGGCCGGCCGCGGTGACCTCGCCGAGCAGCGGCAGCCGGCCCACCGTGGCGATCCGCTCGGCGAGCGAGCCGAGCAGCCGCGGCCGCCGCCGGGAACCGACAGCGACCACCGCCACCGGCCGGCGGGGCCACGGGTCGTCGCCGTGCGCCCACGCCTTCAGCACCTCCACGACCGCGCCGGCGACGTCGTCGGGCAGCGGCGCGTCCGGCGCTTCCGGGCCGACGAGAGCACGCAGCCGGCCACCCCAGCCCAGGTCGGACAGGCGCCCGACGGCCCGGCCCGGCAGCGCCTGCTCCGCGGGGGCGATCCGGCCCTTGAGGGGTACGCCCACCGCGTCCAGCCCGGTCGGCCAGAGCTTCTTCGGCGCGATCTCCACACCGGGTCGGCCCAGGAAGGTCTGCGCGGCGGCGAGCGCGGCCGTCGACACGTCGGCGGCGAAGAGGGGGTCGGCGCACCTGTCACATCGGCCGCAGTCGGCCGCCTCGGTGTCGTCCAGGCGTTCCCGTAGATAGCGCATTCGGCAGTCGGACGTGGTCGCGTACTCCCGCATGGCCTGTTGCTCGACGGTGCGCGCCTCGGCGACGCGGCGCAACCGTGCCTCGTCGTAGACCCACGGCTCGCCGGTGGCGAGCCAACCGCCGCGCACCCGGCGGACCGCGCCGTCCACGTCGAGCACCTTGAGCATCAGCTCCAACCGGGCCCGGCGCAGGTCGACGAGGGGTTCGAGGGCCTGGGTGGAGAGCGGACGGTCGGTGTGCAGGGCGGCCAGCACGGCGCGGACCTGTTGCTCCGGTGGGAACGCCAGCGAGGCGAAGTAGCGCCAGATCGCGGCGTCCTCGACGCCGGGCAGCAGCAGCACCTCGGCGTGCTCGACGGCACGGCCAGCACGGCCGACCTGCTGGTAGTAGGCGATGGGCGACGGCGGCGCGCCGAGGTGCACGACGAAACCCAGGTCGGGCTTGTCGAAGCCCATGCCGAGGGCGCTGGTGGCGACCAACGCCTTGATCTTGTTGTCGAGCAGGTCCTGTTCGGCGGCCCGCCGGTCGGCGTCGTCGGACTGACCGCTGTAGGAGGCGACCGGGTAGCCCCGGGAGCGCAGGAACTCGGCCGTCTCCCCCGCCGCCGCCACGGTCAGCGTGTAGACGATGCCCGAGCCGGGCAACTGGTCCAGGTGGTCGGCGAGCCAGGCCAGCCGGTGCGCCGGGCTGGGCAGATCGAGCACACCGAGGCGCAGCGACTCGCGGTCGAGGGTGCCGCGCAGGATGAGGGCGTCGCCCAACTGCTCGGCCACGTCCTGGGTGACCCGGGCGTTGGCGGTGGCGGTGGTCGCCAGCACGGGGGTGCGCTCGGGCAGCTCGGCGAGGAACGTCCGCAGCCGCCGGTAGTCCGGCCGGAAGTCGTGGCCCCAGTCGGAGACACAGTGCGCCTCGTCGACCACCAGCAGGCCGGTGGTGGCGGCCAACTTCGGCAGGACAGTGTCGCGGAAGTCCGGGTTGTTGAGCCGCTCCGGGCTGATCAGCAGCACGTCCACCGCGCCGGTCTGGATCTCGGCGGTGATCTCGTCCCACTCGTCGAGGTTCGCCGAGTTGATCGTGCGGGCCCGGATGCCGGCCCGAGCGGCCGCCTCGACCTGGTTGCGCATCAACGCCAGCAGCGGCGAAACGATGACCGTCGGCCCGGCCTGTGCGCCCTGTCCGGCCTGTGCGCGGTCGCGGAGCAGGGCGGTGGCCACGAAGTAGACCGCGGACTTGCCCCACCCGGTGCGCTGCACGCAGAGCACCCGCCGCCGGTCGACGACCAGTGCCTCGATGGCCCGCCACTGATCCTCACGCAGCCGGGCATGGTCACCGGCCAGCCGGCGCAGCACCGCCTCGGCCCGCTCCCGCACCCCTGCCCGCTCTGCTGTCTCCACCCGACATGTCTACCAGCGCCGCCCGCCAACCCCGTGATGATCGACCCCGTCGATCATGAAGTTATCGCCACTCGACACGGCGTGTCATGGCAACAACTTCATGATCGACGGGGGCGGGGGCGGGGGCGGGGCAGGGCGGCGGGGGCGGGGCGTCAGGGGCGGGGGCGGGGGCGGGGGCGGAGGCGGAGGGAGCGGGTTAGGTGGGACAGGCGGGGGGCCAGGCTGGTCATGCCTCCGGGGAAGAAGTAGACGGCCAGGATGAAGACCGTGCCGAGGACGAAGAGTGGCTGGCTCAGCGGACGGCTGAGCACGGCCGGCAGGTTGTCCACCGCGTCGCTCGTGCCGAACGCGGTGAGCCGGTGGTCCAGGTACATGTAGAGGACGCCGCCGAGCACCGGCCCCCACCGGGTGCCCGGCCCGCCGAGCACCACCATCACCAGCAGTGACAGGGTCAGCTCGGAGGACGTGATGTGCGGTGAGGCGCCGCCGACGATCAGGACGTAGACCACCCCGCCCGCCGACGCCAACCCGCCAGCCAGCGTGAACGCCACCAGCTTGTAGCGGTACGGGTCCAGCCCGAGCACGCCGATCCGCCGCTCGTCGTCGCGCAGCCCGGCGAGCACCCGTCCGGTCGGCGACCCGCTCACCCGGTGCACCACGAAGACCACCAGGGTCAGGTACGCCAGCGCCAACCAGTACAGGTTGACCGTGTTGGTCACCCCCACCAACCCGGCGGGCAACCCGGACACGTCCAGCGGCAGACCCTCCTCGCCACCGGTGAGCCCGCCGAAGTCCCGTGCCACCAGGATCGCCCCGACCTGGGCGAAGGCCAACGTGACCATGGCGAATGCGATGCCCACCGTCCGCAGCGCCACTGCGCCGAGCAGCGCCGCGAGGATGGTGCCACCGGTGACGGTCAGCAGCGCCGCCTGCCACAGCGGCAGACCTGCCCGGGTGATGAGGATGTCGGTGCCGTAGACACCGGCGGCGAAGTACAGCGCGTGCCCGAAGGAGAGCATCCCGGTCCGACCGAAGAGCAGGTCGTACCCGGCCGCCAGGCCGCCGAAGATCAGGCAGATGGCGAGCAGTTGCAGGGTGCCGGGTGAGTTGACCGGCCCCTCGAAGATCCCCGGCAGGGAGATCGTCGAGTACGGCAGGATCGCCAGCACCACCAGCGCGACCAGCGGCAGGAACGGGCGGACCCGGTGCACCCGGCCTGGTCGCGGCGCGGTGGGCGCCGGTGCCGGGGTCACGTCGAGAAGCGTCATGCCGTTGCCACCTTTCCGGCGATGCCCTGCGGACGCAGCAGCAGCACCACGGCCAGCAGCCCGACCACGCAGATGTCGCCCAGCCCGGACGTGCCGTAATAGTTGACGAACTGCTGCACCAGACCGACCACGACCGCCGCGTACGCGGAGCCGACCACCGAACCCATCCCGCCGATCACCACCACGATGAACGCGAAGATCAGCAGCGAGCCGCCCTGCCCGGGCGAGACGGTGCCGAAGTAGACCCCGCCGAGCGCACCGGCGAGCGCGGCGGCCGCCCCACCGATCGCGAAGACCAACGTGAACGCCTTGCGGACGTCGATGCCCAGCGCGGTGACCATCTCCCGGTTCTCCACCCCGGCCCGGATCACCAGGCCGTACCGGGTCCATCGAAGGAACGCCAGGATCGCTCCGAGCACCAGCACCGCCGCGATGATCAGCAGCAGGCCGCCGTTGGGCACCTGAGCGCCGAGGATCCCGGTCACCTGCCGGGTCCAGTCCGGGCGCGGGAACGGCCGGGCGTCCGCGCCCCAGGTGGCCTGGAGCAACGCCACCCCGGCCAGCGACAGCCCGACGGTGACCAGCACCTGTTCGATGGTGCGGGAGTACAGCGGGCGGATCAGCACCAACTCGACCAGGATCGCGACGAGTGTGCCGGCGGCCACCCCGAAGGCGACCGCGAACACGAAGCCGAACCCGTCCGGTCCGGCGCCCGGCAGGTTGCCCGCCGCCCACCAGGTGCCGTACGCGCCGACGCCGAGGAACAGCCCGTGCGCGAAGTTGAGCACGTCGGCCAGGCCGAAGACCAGGGACAGGCCGGAGGCGACCAGGAAGTACAGCGCCGCCAGGCCGAGCCCGGTCAACGCCAACAAGATCACGGTGCCCATCAGTGCTTCACCTCCGCCGAGCCGACACCGAGCAGCGACTTCGTCAACGCGGTCTCCAACAGCAGCTCATGGGCGTCGCCGGTCCAGGCCACCTTGCCGGCGGCCAAGACCACCGCGTCGCGAGCCAGCCGGCGTACGACTGCCAGGTTCTGTTCGACGAGCAGCACCGGCACCGACTCCGCGACCCGTTCCAGCACCTCGGCCACCTCGGTCACCACCTTCGGCGCCAACCCCTTGGTCGGCTCGTCGACGAGCAGCAGCCGGTTGTCGTTGAGCAGCACCCGGCCGATGGCGAGCATCTGCTGCTGCCCGCCGGAGAGCGAACCGGCCCGTTGCCGTCCGCGCCGGTCCAGCTCCGGGAAGAGCGCGAAAACCTTGTCGTACGCGGGAGTGGTGCCGCGCCGCTCGGCGAGCCGCAGGTTCTCGGCGACGGTGAGGCCGGCGAACACGCACCGGTCCTCGGGCACGTAGCCGAGCCCACCGCGGACCAGCCGGTGGGTGGGCCGGGCCAGCAGGCTCTGCGCACCCATCCGGATGGTGCCGCGCACCTCTCCGGCGGGTGGGGTGAGGCCGACGATCGCGCGCAGCGTGGTGGTCTTGCCGACGCCGTTGCGGCCGAGCAGAACGGTCACGCCGGTCGGGGCGACCGTGAAGGACACCCCCTGGAGGATGTGCAGCCCGGAGATCCGGACCGACAACTCCTCCACACTGAGGATCGGTTCGATCATTAGAGCGACTCCCCCAGGTAGGCCTCTTGCACGGTGGGGTTGGCCATCACCGTCTCCGGGGTGTCGCAGGCCAGCAGCGCGCCGTGGTGCATGACGGCGATGCGGTCGGCCAACTCCAGGATGACGTCCATGTGGTGCTCGACCATCAGCACCGCCCGGCCGCTGTCACCGGTCAGCGACTTGATGACGGCGACCAGCTCCGGTACGTCCTCGGCGCTGACCCCGGCCATCGGCTCGTCAAGCAGCATCACCCTCGGTTCGCCGGCGAGCAGCAGGGCGATCTCCAGCTTGCGCTTCTCGCCGTGGGCCAGGGTGCCGGCGAGGGCCGTACCCCGGTGGGCGAGGCCGACCCGGTCGAGCGCCGCGTCGGCGGCGGCGGCGACCTCGCGATCGGCCGCCGCCCGCCGCCACAGTGCCATCGAGCCCCCGCGGTGCGCCTGCACGGCGAGCCGGACGTTCTCCCGCACGCTCAGCGAGCCGAAGACCGAGGACGCCTGGAAGGTACGGCCCAGTCCGAGGCGGGCCCGTCGGTGCGGCGCGAGCGCTCCGATGTCCTGCCCGTCCAGGGTGATCCGGCCCTCCGTGGCCCGACGCAGGCCGGTGATCAGGTTGAACAGTGAGGTCTTGCCGGCGCCGTTCGGCCCGATCACGCCCAGGAACTCTCCGGGCGCCAGGTCGAGGTAGACGCTGTCGACGATGGCGACTTCACCGATCCGCCAGGTCAGACCGCGGGTGGCGAGCATGGGTCAGCCCTTCATCGCCACGGCCGGCGGCGCCGACTCGTCACCGGTGAGGCTCTTCTGCGCGGTGGCCGTGAAGTCGGTCCCGCTGCCGGTCAGCTTGGCCTGGTACATCGGCTGGAGCAGCGCGTGGTCGGCCGCCCGGATGGTCATCTTGCCCTTGACCCCGTCGAAGCTCCAGCCCTCCAGCGCGGTGACCATCTTGTCGACGTCGTCCCCACCCTCCTCGACGGCGCGGACCACCATCTGGGCGGCGGCGAAACCGTCCGGGTGGAACAGGTCGAGGGTGTTGACCTTGGCTTTCAGCGCCTTGCTGGCCTCGGTGTCGCTGGCACCGTCGAAGTAGTGCGACAGGAAGGAGATCTTCGCGCCGGCGGCGCCGAAGGTCGGCCACGAGGCACGGATGTCCAGGCCGGTGACGACAGTGGTGGACGAGAGCACGCCCTGCTGGTCGAGGGTCTGCCACATGGCCGGGGCGGTCGTGCCCGCCCACGCCACGAAGAGCAGGTCCGGCTTGGCGGCCTTGATCTGGCTGGCGAACGGGGTGAACTCGGTGGCACTGGCCGGGGCCCGGACACTGCTCACGGTCGCGCCCGCGCCACCGATGACGGTCTTGACGGCCGCCTCGTTGGCGTCGCCGAACGCGCCGTCCTGGGCGAAGACCACGACCTTCTTGCCGGCCGGCTCGATGAACGACCTGGCGGTCACCACGTCCTGGTAGGACTGCCGACCGGAGCGGAAGGTGTACTTGTTCGCGCCGGTCACCGCGTCCGTGGCGGCCGGGCCGGAGATGAACAGCACCTTGTTCTGCGCCGCGATCGGGGCGACCTGGAGTGCCACGCCGGAGGCGGTGGAGCCGGCAATGATCTTCGTGCCCTTGCCGATCAGGTCCTTCGCCGCGGAGACCGCCTTGGCCGGGTCGCCGGCGTCGTCGGCCTCGGTCAACTCGATCGTGCGGTCACCGACCTTGCCGGTGCCCTTGGTGGCGTAGTCCAGCCCCGCCTTGAACCCTTCGATGTACTGCTTTCCGTAGCTGGCCAGCGCTCCCGACTGGGAGTACACCAGGCCGACCTTGACCGGTGCGGCGCTGTCGCCGCCGCCGGTGGCGGTGTCCTGCGGGCTGCCACAGGCCGTGGCGGCCAGCGCCGCCGCCATCATCGTGGCGGCGGAGAGGAACACCCGCCGCGTCGTCCGGACCGTCATTGCGACTCCACATGAGGACTCGGAGGGAGAGAACTTCTTCGTGACGGCTCACGCTAGAAGTGACGTCACCCACGAGCTATGTGGCGGAAACACACAAGTAACAGGAATGAGGTGGCCGGAGGTTACAACGGACTCTCCTACCAGCCGGGAGGCCACGCCCTCGATGGCCCCTGCCCCCACGGACCGCCCGAGCCGTGTGTCGCCCCGCGCCATCCCGCGTCGATCGGCAGACCGTCAGAAGACCCCAACACGTACGCACTCGCACGGCGCAGGTTGGCCGTTCCCACTCCAGGGTCGCGGGCGAACAGGAAGATTGTCTGGTGCGCCGGTTCTTCCGCAATCCCGTGCGGCTGGTGCCGTTCGCGTTCCTGGTGCCGATCCTGCTCGGTACCGGGTTGCTCATGGCGCGCTGGTCGACAGTCGAACACGGACGCCCACCCGTGGTCACCGCGCTCTTCACCGCCACCTCGGCCGTGTCGGTCACCGGCATGGCGATCACCGACACGCCGAACTACTGGTCCGGCTGGGGACTGCTGGTGATCACCCTGCTCACCCAACTCGGCGGCCTCGGCATCCTCACCGTCGCGGCGCTGGTCATCCTGGTGGTCTCCAGGCAGCTCGGGCTGCGCAACCGGCTGCTGGTGCAGGCCGAGTCGGCGGAGTTCGGCATCGGTGACGTGGGCCGGTTGCTCCGCCGGATCGCGCTGACCGTCTTCGCCTGCGAGGCTGTGATGACCGCGCTGGTCGCCGGTCGGCTCCGGCTGGCGTACGACTACCCCGTCGGGCGGGCACTCTGGTCGGGCGTCTTCCACGCCGTGCAGGCGTTCAACAACGGTGGCTTCGCGCTGTACAGCGATGGCCTGCTGGCCTTCAGCCGTGACCCGTGGGTGTCGCTGACCCTGGCGGTCGGCGCGATCATCGGTGGCCTCGGGTTTCCCGCGCTGTTCGAGGCGGTCCGGGAGTGGCGTCAGCCCGCGCACTGGGCGGTGGCGACGAAGTTGACCATCTGGGGCAGCGTGGTGCTGCTGCTGGTCGGCTTCGCCGGCCTGCTCGCCGCCGAGTGGACCAACGCAGCCACGATCGGCCAGTACGACGTGCCGGGCAAGATCCTCGCGTCGTTCACCCAGATCGCGCTGAGCCGCACCGGCGGCTTCAGCATCCTGAACATCGCCGCCCTCCAGGAGGAGAGCTACCCCCTGCTGATCGTGTTGATGTTCATCGGCGGCGGCAGTGCCAGCACGGCCGGTGGCATCAAGGTCTCCACGTTCTTCCTGTTGGCGTTCACCATCTGGGCGGAGTTGCGGGGTGAGCCCGACGTGACGATCGGGCACCGGCGGGTGGCCACCGCGAGCCAACGGCAGGCGCTCACCGTGGCGCTGCTCAGCGTCGCGTTGGTGATCACGGGGACCATGGTGTTGCTGCTGCTCACCGAGGGCGTCCGCCTCGTCGCGGCGTTGTTCGAGATCACGTCCGCGTTCAGCACCACCGGTCTGACCATCGGCCTGGCCGCCGAACTGCCGGCCGGCGGCCAACTGGTGCTGACCGTCCTGATGTTCATCGGCCGGGTCGGGACGCTCACCCTGGGCTCGGCGATCGCCCTGAACACCCGACGCCGGCTCTACCGCTATCCCCAGGAGCAACCCATTGTCGGATAGGGCCCGTTTCGTAGGGACTGGCACTAGCAGCAGGGAGGGCCGAGGTGTCGGCTAGACAGGCGGACAGCGGCGGCATCGTGGTGATCGGGCTGGGTCGATTCGGTTGCCACCTGGCCGGGTCGCTGAACCGAATGAACCGCGAGGTGTTGGCGATCGACCGGAGCCCGACGAAGGTGCAGCGCTGGTCGGCGCAGCTGGACCGGGTGGTTCAGGCCGACTCGACCGAGGAGGGTGCGCTGCGGCAGCTGGGCATCAGCGGCTTCGGGCGGGCGGTGGTGGCCATCGGGGCGTCGGTGGAGGCCAGTGTGCTCACCGTGCTGGCGCTGGTCGAGCTGGGTGTGCCGCAGATCTGGGCACGGGCCACCTCGCAGAAGCACGCCAAGATCCTGGCGTCGGTGGGCGCGCACCACGTGATCTTTCCGGAGGCGGAGACCGGAGAGCGGGTCGCGCACCTGATCGTGAGCCGGTTGCTCGACTTCATCGAGTTCGACGACGACTTCGCCATCGCCACCGTCCGGGTCCCGGATTCCCTGGTCGGTCGTACCCTGCTCGACCTGAGACCGGAGAAGCGTTTCGGGGTACGCGTGATCGGCGCCAAACTGCCGGGCGAACGCTTCCGGTACGCCTCCGACGACACGGCACTCCCTCAGGGCGGAGTGCTCATCGTCGAGGGTGGAATCGACCAGGTGCAGCGATTCGCGGGGATGCAGTGACCTGACGCGCCGGGCCACCCCGTCATTTCCGGTGACCACCCGGCCCCTTGGTCACCTTTCCGCTTTTCCCGGACCACCACCCGGGGCCTTCGGCTTTCCGGGAGCCTTCGGCGGCTTCGGCTGCTTGGCCTTCGTCGCACCGCCGCCCGACCCGGAGCCGCTGCGCACCGTCGCGGCCTTGGGCGGCGCCTTCACCGTGGCGGCCTTGCTCGCCGGGGCCGTGGACGGCGCACTGCCGGCGACCCCGGACACCCGAACCCCGCAGGTCGCCTCGCCCAGCCGAAACTCCACCGGCAACGCGTTCGCCCCGCTGTACCTACCCGTCAGGGTCACCTTCTGCGCGGCACCAGCAGCCAGGGTGGTGTTCGGGGCCGCCGGCCGGATCAACACCGTGCTCCCCTGCTGGTGCACCGGCGCGGGCTCCGCCTTCGTCACCTTCTGCTGCCCGGGAAAGGTGAAGCTCATCGTCCAGTCCCGCAGCTCACGGCCACTGGTGTTGGTCAGGGTCAGCTCGGCGGCGAACTCGGTGCCGGAGTCTGCGCGCAGCGCGTACGCCACCTCGCAGGGCGCCGCCGCCGGCAGGCCCATCCGAGCCTGGGTCGTCGGCCGGTCCCCGCCGCTGGCCGGGCTGCGCGAGGTGAACCCCCACATAGCCCCGGTTACCGCGATCAGCCCGACGGCGGCCACTCCGGCCTCCACCCGGCGACGCCGGGTCACCCGCTGCCGGGTCCGACGGTCCCGGTTGCGGGTCCGCGACAACGGCAACGCGTCGGTCGCCGCCGACCAGGGCAGGATCGTGGTGCGCGCACTGCCGAGCATCGCCGGGTCCAGGGGCCCAGCGGCCGGGGAGACCGGCACCGCCGCGAGCATGCCGGCCGCGTCGGCGAGCGTCCGGGTCAGCTCGGCGGTGGTCGGCCGGTCTGCGGGCCGCTTGGCCAGGCATCGTCCGACCAGGTCGGTCACCCCGTCGGGCAGGCCCGGGACGGTGGGCATCGGCTCCGGGTCGTTGTACATGTGGGCGCGCAGCATCTGGGTGGTCGTGCTGGCCTGCCACGGCAGTCGGCCGGTGAGCATCCGGTAGAGCAGCAGCCCCACGGCGTACACGTCGGTGGCCGGGGACACCTGGCCGTTGTCCAGCCGTTCCGGGGCGAGGTACGCCGGAGTGCCCAACAGCGCGCCGTCCGGCCCCTTCTCGCTCTCCCCGACGAGCGCGGAGATGCCGAAGTCGACCACCTTGACCCCGGTCGGGGTGAGCATGACGTTGCCCGGTGTGACGTCGCGGTGCACCACACCACGGGCGTGCGCGGTGGCCAGCGCCGAGCTGACCTCGGCGCCGATGGTCACCGCGTCCCGCCACGGCAGCCGGGTCTCCCGGCCCAACCGGCTCGCCAGTGAAGCGCCGTCGACCAGCTCCATCACCACGTACGGCACGGTCAGCCCGACCTGCTCGGACTCGCCGTAGTCGTACACGTTGGTGATGTTCGGGTGACAGAGTCGCGCGGCGGCCTGCGCCTCGATCCGGATGCGGTGGCGGAAGGCCCGGTCGCTGGCCAGCCGGGAGGCCAGCACCTTCACCGCGACCTGGCGGCCGAGCACCTCGTCGTAGCCCCGCCAGACCACCGACATCCCGCCCGCGCCGAGCTGCTCGATCAGTCGGTACCGCTCATCGAGCAGCTGCGCGCCGTTCCGGTCCCCACCACCCATGGTGAGCGTTGTTGCCCAGGAACGGCCCGGCTACACCTGGAGGATCGGAATCGGTCAGGATGTCACCCGTTCAGGCGGTGGCCAGCAGTTGGTCCACCGGGGCGTAGTCGTCGGTCAACACCATCGCCGCACCGACGAAGTCCGTCAACGCCGCGCCGGAGAGCAGGCTGACCCTCGGGTCCACCTCGGCCAACCGGGCGCGGACGGCTTCCAGCGGCAGCGGCGCGTCGGAGCCGACGATGAGGAAGTTGGCACCCTGCTCCTCGGCGAGCGCCTCCGGCGGCGCGATCAACGCGACGTGCCCGAACTCGGCGGCCACCGTGGCCAGCTCGGCGCGGATGAACCGCAGCGGCGGGTAGTCGATGACGTTCTGCACGTACACGCCGCCGGGACGGGTCACCCGCCGCACGTCGGCGGCCATCTCCCGGGTGGCCAGGTGCCAGGGCACCACCAGGTGCCCGAACGCGTCACCGACCACCAGGTCACGGCTGTCGGTCGGCTCGCCGGCGACCAGCATCCGGGCGTCACCCACCACCGCCCGCAGCTGCGGGCCCGGCCGTACGCCAAGCTCCTGCTCGCCCAACTCGACCAGCCCACCGTCGATCTCGAACACCAGGTTGTCGGTGCCCGGGCGGGTGGCGGTCAGGTAGCGCGGCACGGTGAACCCACCACCGCCCAGGTGCAGCGCGTCCAGGCCCTGACCGGCCGGCGCGGCGACGTCGGCGACAGCGCCGATCCACTTCGTGTACGCGTACTCCAGGTGCTTCGGGTCGGCGAGGTCCACGTACGAGTGCTGGGCCGAGTTGAGCAGCAACGTCCGCCCGCTGGGCCGGGCCGGGTCCGAGGTGACCCGGGCGCAGTGGTACGCCGTCTCGATGTCGCACGGGTTGGGTGCCACGGTGCTCAGCCCCGCCCCGACCAGGCCGAGCACGGCCAGTGCGGCCCGAACCCGGGCCGGACCGGGCAGCTCGGTGGGCTCCTGCCGGCGCAGGTACCACCCGAGGCCGATGCCGACCAGCCCGAGCGCGAGCGCCAGTGCCAGCAGGATGACGGTGCTGCGTAGGGCGGCGACCAGCACGAACCCGGTGAGCAGGGTGGCGGTGATCCCGCCCAGGGTGCCGATCCCGGAGAGCCGCCCGACCACCTGGCCGGTGCGGCGCAGGTCGGCGAGCTGGAGTTTCACCACCAACGGGGTGACCGCCGCCAGCAGCGCGGCTGGCACGAACACCGCCAGCGCGACGAGCAGCAGGATGCCGCTGGCCGCACCACCGCGCAGCACCTCACCGGCGTACCGGACGACGGGCAGGGTGACCGCGGTGGCGATGCCGGCCAGCACCAACGCCGGCGCCAGCAGGCCCCGCGGGTTGCGCCGGTCGGCCAGCCAGCCACCGGACCACGCCCCGTACGCGATCGCGGCCAGCGCGATGCCGATCACCGAGCTGGTCACCTGGAGGGTCACCCCGACGTACGGGCCGACCAGGCGCAGCGCGACGGTCTCCAGCACCAGCACGGCACCACTGGAGAAGAAGACCAGGAAGGCGGCCAGGCCGTTGGGCAGCGCCCGGCCGGTGGTCGGCACGGGCGGGGCCGGGGACACCGGCGGGGCCGCTACGTCGGACGGTGGGGAGCTCATCGTCGCGATGGTACGCAGCGAAGCTGGTGCTTCGGGTCAGTACATCGAGAGATGAACATGGTTCGTGTGGGACGCCGCCGGAGAGCCGCTCCCACTGTACGAACGCCATCCGGTGCCGGGGTGCCAGATCTGCCGATACCAGATCACGTAGAGCACGCCCAGCCGGTCGGCGTTGCGCACGTGCCAGGCGGCCAGGCTGTCCCCGTACGCCTTGTCGCCGCCGGTCGCGTTCTTGTCCTCGAAGCCGTTCGTGGCGGCCGAAAAGTCGCAGGCCCGCCCCTTCGGGTGCTCGCCGCTGCCACCGCTGCGCTTGCAGGAGACGTGCCGCTTGTAGCCGGCCGCCTGGGTCTGCTTGAGCGCGTTGAGGGTGCGCGGAGTGATGCATCCGGAGGTGGTCGGGTCCTTCACCGAGCAGGATTCCGACGGCCAGGACCCGTCGGAGTTACGCGGCGCCGGCTTCGCCGAGGCGGAGCTGCCACCGCTGAAACCGTTGCTGCCGCCGGAGCTGACCTCGGCGAGCGCCTCCTCGGCTTCCTTCTTCTTCTTCGCCATCACGGCGAGCTGCTTCTGCTGCTCGCGGACCTCGGCGTCGATGGCGACCTTGGCCTGCTGCGCCTGCTGCCGGGCTTCGGTGAGATCACGCAGCCGCTTGCTGTCCCGCTGAGCCATCAGGTCGAGGTCGCCGGCGCGTTGCAGGAACGCCTCCGGCGTGGCGGTGTTGAGCAGCATCGAGACCGCGCTCAGCCGACCCACCCGGTACGACTGGGCGGCCACCTCGCCCACCTGGGCGGTGAGCCCGACCAGCCGACCCTCCATCGTCGTCAGCTCGCCGGTCAGCGCCGTCTGGCGACGCTTGGAATTGTCCAGTTTGGCCTTGGCCTCGATGTGCCCCCTGGCGGTCAGCTCCAGCGCGTCCTGCAGCTTCTTGCTGCCACCCTCGCCCGGCTCCGCGTACGCGGGCGCAGCGGCACCGCCGAGCACCAGCGCGACGACGGCGAGCAGGGCGAACAGAGCGCGGCGACCGAGCCGCGGGCGGAGCCTGGTCCTGGGCACGAAAGCATCCTTCCGTTGACCGCCGGCCCCCGATGAACACTGCACGGCGACGCCGGTCGGCGGCCTGCTGGCGGAGACCGCCGGTCACGATACCGGACTACAGCCCGGTGACCAGCCCCCTGACCCTCGAGCTGTCCCGATGTCGACGCAGCGTCCCAACGCGGTTGCGCAGCGCGCCGATCAGGTGCTGAGCAGAGCGTCGCGCACCTCGGCCCAGACCTGTTCGTTGGCCGCGACGAGCAGGCCGCGGCCGTCGTCGGCGGGGTGGTAGTCGACGCCGTCGAACCGGCGGGCGACACCGCCGGCGGCACGGACCAGCAGGGTGCCCGGGGCGTGGTCCCAGGGCAGGGTGCGCCAGAAGATCACGAACTGCTGCTCGCCGGTGAGGATGTCCAGGTATTCGCGACCGGCGCAGTGCTGGCCGGGCAGCAGCTCACCGAGCCGCCGACCGCCCGCCCGGACCCGGTCGCGGGTCTCCGACGGCAGGAACCGGGTCATCGCCGCGCCGCGCAGCTCGCCGAGCGGCGGCACCGAGCCGGCGCCGTCGACCGGCCGACCGTTGAGCAGGGTGCCCTCGTCCGCCCAGCCGGCGGCGAGAGTGTCGGCGAGCGGGTCGAGGATCCATCCGGCGGTCGGCCGCCCGTCGCTCAGCAGCGACACCATCAGGGCGAACGGCCTCCGACCGGCGGCGAAGTTGGCGGTGCCGTCGACCGGGTCGACCAGCCAGACGTCCCCGCCGTCGCGCAGGTGCCGCAGCAACCCCGGGTCGTCGGCGACGCCCTCCTCGCCGACCACCATCGAGCCCGGCCGCAGTCGACGCAACCCCGCCGAGAGCAGCTCCTCGGCCCGGCGGTCGGCGACGGTGACCACCTCGCCGGGCGCCTTCTCCGACACGTCATCGTCGTCGAGCTTGCGGAACAGCGGCAGCACGACCTGGTCGGCGGCCTCCCAGAGCAGGTCGCCGACGTCGTCCAGCAGGGTGTCAGCCACGCGGCGGCAACTTGACCACGCTGACGAAGAACTCGTCGATCTGGCGGACCACCGAGATGAAGCGCTCGAAGTCCACCGGCTTGGTCACGTAGGCGTTGGCGTGCAGCTGGTAGCTGCGCAGAATGTCCTCGTCGGCCTGCGAGGTGGTGAGCACCACCACCGGGATGCGCCGCAGGGTCTCGTCCTTCTTGATCTCCTCCAACACCTCCCGGCCGTCGCGCCGGGGCAGGTTGAGGTCGAGCAGGATCAGGTCGGGTGCCACCGCGTCGGCGTACTGGCCCTCCTGGCGCAGGTAGGCGAGCGCCTCGGCCCCGTCGGAGACGACGGTCAGCCGGTTGCGCAGCTTGTGTTCCTCGAACGCCTCCTGGGTCATCAGCACGTCACCCGGGTCGTCCTCCACGAGCAGGACCTCGATCGGGCTCTTGCCATCCGCCGGCGCGGTCATCCCACCGTCTCCCTCATGTCACCCGTTCTACCGCTTTCCGTCGCCTCGTCGGCCCGGTCCGGCTGGTCTGACTCGCCTGTCTGCTCCGTCAACGCCGCCGGAGCCTCGGTCGAGGGCGTCACGTCACCCACGGTCAGGGCGTTCGGCTGCGCCGCAGAATCGGCAGCGGCGGCGGCTTCGACGTCCCCGGGGAGTGCCGGCAGGGTGAACCGGATGGCGGTGCCCTCCGGCACGTCGGTGTCCACCCAGACGCGGCCGCCGTGATACTCGACGATCTTCTTGACGATCGCCAACCCGATGCCGGTGCCCGGGTACGCGTCCTTCGAGTGCAGCCGCTGGAAGATCACAAAGATCTTGTCAGCGAACTCCGGCTCGATCCCGATGCCGTTGTCCTGACAGGTGATCTCCCACTCGGCGCCCACCAACCGGGCCGAGACGTGCACCTTCGACGTGACGTCCGGACGGCGGAACTTGATCGAGTTGCTGACCAGGTTGGCCAGCAGGTTGGTGAGCAACGGTTCCTCACCCGAGATCACCGGCAGCTCGGTCCAGGTCAGCTCGGCGTCGGCGTACTGCCGGGCGGCCTCGGTCTGGCCGGCCACGTCGCCCATCACCTTGTTCAGGTCGACCTCGACGAAGCCGGTGGTCAGCCGCCCGATCCGGGAGAACGCGAGCAGGTCGTTGATCAGGCGTTGCATCCGTTGCGCGCCGTCCACCGCGAAGGCGATGTACTGGTCGGCCCGCTCGTCGAGCTGGCCGGCGTAGCGGCGCTGGAGCAGCTGGCAGAAGCTGGCGACCTTGCGCAGCGGCTCCTGCAGATCGTGAGAGGCCACGTACGCGAACTGCTCCAGGTCACGGTTGGACCGGGTCAGCTCCTCAGCCTGCTTCTGGAGCTGACTGTTGACCCACTCGATGCGCTCACGGGCGGCCCGGACCTCGGCCAGGTCGGCGGCGATCTTCTGCCGCATCGCGTCCACGTCCTCGCCGAGCCGGACGAACTCCGGCGGGCCGGTGGTGGCGATGCCGTGCTGGTAGTCACCCTCGGCGACCTCGCGGACCTGGTCGGCGAGCCCGATCAGGGGCCGAATGACCATCCGGTCCAGGGAGAGCACCAGCAGCGCCCCGGCCACGACCACCACCAGTGCGGCGACGATCAGGAGGACGACCAGCACGTTGCTGCTGGTGCGGACGTTGGTGGCGGCCTGCTCGCGGGCGGTGAGGATCTCCTCCTGCAGGCCGTTCACCGCCGACCGCACCTGGTCGAACTGCTGGCGGGCCTGCTCGGTGACCAACGCCTGGCCGGCGCTGGTGCCGTTCTGCTCGGTGGTGGTGATGACCGGCTCCGCGACCGACTGCCGCCACTGCTTCGCCTGCTCCTCGACGATCCGCAGCTCCTCGCCGATCTGTGGATAGTCGTCGAGCAGCGTCCGCATCGAGGCGACGACGATCTTCTCCTGATCCAGCCCTTCCCGGTAGGGGGTCAGGTCGGCCGGATCACCGCTGACCGCGTACCCCCGGATCGCCGTCTCCTGGTCGAGCAGCGCGTTGAGCAGCTCCTGCGACTGCACCCGCAACGGGCCGGTCTGGTTCAACACGGCGTCGATCTGGGTGCGGTTGCGGGCGGCCACCGCCGCCTCCGCGCCGGCCAGGCCGACCAGCAACACGCCCACGACGGCGAGCAGGGTGATCACCCGGCGGCGCAGACTCCAGCCGCCGACAACCGGCTTCACCGGCCACCACCCCTCGTGACCAGCAGCATGGCCACATCGTCGGCGAGCGGGCCACCGTTGAGCTCCTCGGCCCGGCCGACCAACCAGGCCGGCAGCTCGGGCAGCGACACCGTGCGGTTGGCCGGCTCGTCCAGCAACCCACTGAGGCCCGGCACGTCGAGGCGTTCGTTGCCGGCGCCCACCCGCCCCTCGATCAGGCCGTCGGTGTACATCAGCAGAGACCAGTCATCGGTGTCGAACTCCAGGTCGTAGGCGATCGGCCGGCGGGGTCGTACGCCCAGCAACCGGCCGCCGGGCGCGGGCACCGGGGCGACCCGACCGCCGGAGAGCAGCAGCGGTGGTGGGTGCCCGGCCAGCCGGACGGTGGCCCGGTTGGCGTCCAGGTCCAGTCTGACGGTGGCCACCGTCGCGAAGATCTCCTGAAGGCGACGCTCACTCATCAGCACCTGTTCCAGGGCGGGCAGCACCTCGTCGTCCGGCACTCGGGCGAGCACCAGGGCCCGCCAGGCCACCCGCAACTCGACTCCGAGCGCCGCCTCGTCCACCCCGTGCCCACAGACGTCGCCGACGATCAGGTCGAGGCGGTCCGGGTGGGTCTGCACCACGTCGAAGAAGTCCCCGCCGATCAACGCGGCGTGCCGGCCGGGCCGGTAGAAGGTGTGCACAGCCACCTGGTCGGTGGTCATCAGCGGCTGGGGCAGCAGGCCACGTTCGAGACGGGCCGACTCGGCCTGGCGCAGCTCGACCTCGCGCAGGCGGCGGGCGTTCTCGTCGGCGCGCTTACGTTCCACGGCGTAGCGCAGCGCCCGGGTCAGCAGCACCCCGTCGACCTGACCCTTGACCAGGTAGTCCTGTGCGCCCTCGGCGACCGCCACGACGCCCAGGTGCTCGTCCGTGCGGCCGGTCAGCACGCAGACCGCGGCACCGCTGGACATCTCCAGCAGTCGGCGCAGCCCATCCAGCCCCTGCGCGTCCGGCAGGCCCAGGTCGAGCAGCACACAGTCGACGTCGCCGATGCGCTGCCGTGCCTCCCGGAGGCTGGTGGCGACCAGCAGGTCGATCATCGAGTTCGTCTCGGCGAGCAGCTCACCGACCAGGAAGGCGTCGCCCTCGTCGTCCTCCACCAGCAGCACCCGCAACCGCTCACCCGGCGGCAGGTTGGCGTGCCGCGCCAGGCCACCGTGCGGGTACGGCACAACTGGGGAACCGGCCAAGCCGGGCCCCCGCTGCGGCCGGGTCACCGCCGCGAGACGCGGTAGTTCGCTGGTGATGTCGGGCTCCTTCCGAGTGCCCTGCTGATCCTGTATTAGACAACGGTCGCACACAACACGACGGCTGCGGCGCGGGCGGGATGGGCCGCATCACTGCCCCCCGATGACAAACCGGGCGGCTGGTTGACGCGGGGCGACCGGCCATCCCATTCGCGGCCACCGACGGGCAGGATGATCCCACCCCAGGCCCCACCACCCCCCGAGGAGTTCCCGTGGGCGCACCCACCACCCCGGCCGCGACGGGCACGCCGCCCCGTCCGATTCCGGGCGTACCCCCTGCCAACCGTGCGTTGACCCGGCCGCGTCGGCGGCTCGTGGCCGCCGCGGCGGCTCTGGTCGCGCTGGCCGCGCTCGGCGCCGGCAGTCTGCTCGACCTGCGCACCCCGGCCCCGAAGCCGGTCGACGCGCCGGCCGACGAGTTCAGCGCCGGCCGGGCGTACGAGGACGTCCAGGTGATCGCCGCCCGGTCCCACGTGGCCGGCAGCCCGGCCAACGAGCAGGTCCGGGCGCACCTTGAGCAGCAGTTGCGGGGGCTGGGCCTGGAGACCGAGGTGCAGGACACCGTGGCACCGGAGGCCGGTCAGCTCAGCGGGGCGGCGGGCGGGGCGACAGTGGCCCGGGTCCGCAACGTGGTGGCCCGGCTGCCCGGCACCGACTCGACGGGCCGGGTCTTCCTGGTCGCCCACTACGACTCGGTGCAGACCGGGCCGGGTGGCAACGACGACGCGGCCGGCACCTCGGCCATTCTGGAGGTGGCCCGTGCGCTGACCACCGGCCCCCGGCCCCGTAACGACATCGTCTTCGTGCTGACCGACGCCGAGGAGGCGTGCCTCTGCGGGGCCTCCGCGTTCGCCGCAAGTCATCCGCTGGCCGCCGACGGCGGTGTGGTGCTCAACCTGGAGGCGCGGGGCTCCACCGGGCCGGTGATCATGTTCGAGACGTCCCGGAACAACGCGAAGCTGGTGGACATCTTCGGCCGGGCGGCCCCGCACCCGGTCGGCACCTCGTTCGCGGTGGAGATCTACCGCGCGCTGCCCAACGACACCGACTTCACCGCCTTCCTGGATCAGAAGTTCGTCGGGCTGAACTCGGCGTACATCGACGGAGGGGCGATCTACCACACGCCGTTGGACACTCCGGCCGCTGTGGACCAGGGCAGCCTCCAGCAGCATGGGGACAACGCGTTGGGCCTGGCCCGGGAGTTCGGCCGCATCGACCTGACCGACCTGCGCTCCGGGCAGGACGCCACCTACTTCCCCGTCCCCGGTGGGCTGGTCCGCTACCCCGGCTGGCTCACCCTGCCGCTGGCCCTGCTCGCGTTGGCCGCGGTCGTCGCCCTGGGCTGGCTGATCCGCCGGAGCGGCCGGGCCAGCACCGGCCGGCTGGCCGCCGGCTTCGCGCTGACCCTGGTGCCGATCGTCGCCGCGCCGATCGCCGCCCAACTGCTCTGGCTGGCGATCACCACGATCCGACCGGGGTACGCGGAGCTGCTCGACCCGTACCGGCCCATCTGGTACCGGCTGGCCGTTGTGGCGCTCGCCGCCGCCATCCTGTTCACCTGGTACGCGCTGACCCGCCGCCGGATCGGCCCGGCCGCGCTCGCCGTCGGCGGGCTGGCCTGGCTGGCCCTGTTCGGGGTGCTGCTCGCCGTGGCGGTGCCGGGTGGGGCGTACCTCACCACCCTGCCGGCGCTGGCCGGCGCCATCGGTGGGCTGGTCGCGCTGCGTACCCGGCAGACCGGGCCGTGGCCGGTGGTGGCGGTGACGGCCGCCGCAGCCGTCGGTGTGGTCATCCTGCTGCCCACCGTGGTGCTGCTCTTCCCCGCGCTGGGGATGGCGATGGGCGGGGTGGCGGCGCTGGTCGCGGTGCTGCTCGGCCTGGTCGCCCTGCCGGTGGTCGACCTGCTGCACCCGCAGGCCGGCGGCCAGCGCGGAATGCTGGCGCTGCGGGCCCGGCGGCTCGCGGTGCTGCCGGCCGGTGCCGCCGCCGTGGCGACGGTGGTGCTCGCCGGGGTCGGCCTGGCCGTGGACCGCTTCGACGCCGCCCACCCCGCGCCGACCCACCTGATGTACGCCATGGACGCCGGCACCGGCCAGGCCCGTTGGCTCAGCCACGAGAGCGGCCCCCAGCCGTGGACCGACGGCTATGTGGACGGGGTGACCGACGTCGGCGACGACTTCCCCGGGCTCGGCGGCGGTGAGCTGCGGGCCGGCCCGGCGCAGGCGGCGAACCTGCCGGCCCCGAAGCTGGAGGTGGTCGCCGACGCCACCTCGGGTGGCGAGCGCACGCTGCGGCTGCGGCTCACCCCGCAGCGGGTGGCCCGGCTCGCCACCCTGCACGTCGACACGTCGACCGCCACCGTGCTGCGCGCCGAGGTGGCGGGACGGTCGGTGCCGGTGGAGCCCCGGGAGGGGAAGTGGGGCTTCGGGCTGGTGTTCCACGCCCCGCCGGCCGAGGGTGCCGAGGTCACGTTGACGGTGCGGCCAATCGCCGGGCAGGTGGCGCTGCGGGCGATGGACGCCAGTGACGGCTTGGACGCGCTGCCCGGCTTCCGCCCCCGGCCGCCGGCTGTCGGCATCGTCGGGTCGCACAGCTCGGAGATGCTGGCGGTCGCCCGCACCTATCAGTTCTAGAACGACGACGGCGGGGGACCGTCTCCGGTCCCCCGCCGTGTCACCGTCTCACCGTCTTCGACGCCCCCGGGGGGTGAGGCTCCGTCCGATCTTGTGCGAGGCTTCGGCGGTGACTGACCTCCGCATCCGCGCAGCCACCTCGGCTGATTCCGATTTCCTGGTCGACATGCTCGTGGAGGCCGTGAACTGGCTGCCTGAGCGCAACTGGTCGCGCGAGCAGATCCTGGCGAATCCCGCGCTCGTGCACTACGTCAGCGGTTGGATGCGGCCAGACGACTTCGGCCTGATCGCGGTGGACCCGGCCGATTCGCCAGTCGGCGCGGCCTGGTTCCGCTATCTGACCGCCGCCGACCCTGGTTACGGGTACGTGAGTGACGACGTGCCAGAGCTGACCATCGGCGTGGTGGAAACCTGGCGGGGCCGAGGTGTGGGGCGGACGCTTCTGCGGGCCGTTCTGGATGCCGCGCGGCAACGTGGCATCCGCACGGTGTCGCTGAGCGTGGAGCGGGCGAACTTCGCCGCCAGGCTGTACGCCGCTGAAGGGTTTCGCACGGTCGAGTCATTCGAGGACGCGGACACGATGGTCGCCGACCTCAGCGCCTGACACGCACCGTTCCCCCGCCATGCCTTGAGAGCCCTAGGGCCCCAGCACCACCGGCCAGCGCAGCGCTCGACAGCGTCAGGCCGACCATGCCTGGATGACGTCGTCAGGTCCCCAGACCAGGTCCACGGCCCCCGGCGGGAGGTCGGCTCCGGAGCGGCTCACCACGACCAGGCCGCTGGCCCCGGGCTGAAAACCCGGGATCAGCGGGGCGTGACGCCGCAGTTCGTCGAGATGGTGCCGGTCGAACGGGCCGTCCTGCCATTTGATGGAGCCGGCGAAGGCGACGCGGGAGGCGATCGGGGCACGATCGGCTCCGACAAGATCGATCTCCGGGTTGGACTGCCGGTTCCACCAGCCGCCCACCTCCCACGCGTCTGTCCAGGGCAAGCCTCCGGCGCCAGCGGAGATGGCGAGCGCATCGCGGATGATCGGTTCGACCGCGTTGCCCCGCCAGGAGGACCACCGACTATCGATGATGGTGCGAGCGGCCGCTGACCGGTCACGCAGAACCAACTGATGCACGTCGCGCAGGATGGCCAGGTACAGGCGCAGGTTGCTGTCGGCGATCCGGTACTGAGCCAGTTTGCTGGGCCTGGTGGACAGCGGCTTGTCGACAGCGAGAACCTGTTTCTCCTCGACGAGCCGGTGAAGCAGTGGGGACAGGGTGCCGGAGCTGACCGGACCGCCGCGGTCCCCGGCGGCGGCGGCGATGTTGCTGAACGTGCGCCCGCCCGCTCCGCCAACTGCTTCCAGGATGCGCCGGGCAGTGTCCGGGGCGGGAAACTCCGAGGCCAGGGACTGTTCGGGAACAGTGAACAACGCTGACGTCTTGTTGGAGATCTCCTGGGTCAGGAAATCAGCGGGAGGTGTTCCCGGGGACCACTCCAGCGCCACACCGGGCAACCCACCGGTGATCAGGTGCGCGTCGATCGCGTCCGCGCCGCTCAACCCGGTCACGGCGGCGGTTTCGGCAGGATTGAACGGGCCGAGGACCATGTTCGTGGCCCTGCCGTAGAACGGACGGTCGTACTCGGTGAACCGCTGCATCATGTGCAGATCACTGCCAAGCAGGAGTAACAGCACTGGCTTGCCGGAGATGAGCCGGTCCCAGGCAACTTGAAGGTGCCCGTCGAACGTCGCGTCCTGCTCGGAGATCCAGGGCAGTTCGTCGAGGACGACCACACTCGGCGTGTCGGGCAGGACGCCTGCCAGGACCCGCAGCATGTCTCCCCAGCCACCGGCCGGCGGCTGGGACGGCAGGAGGTCACGACCCTCTGCGCTGAGCAGCGACGAGTCGCGCAAGGCGCCGAGAAAGTAGGCAACGGCTTCGATGCTCGATGCGCCCTTGACTGCGGTGTAGAAGCAGTACGGCAGATCGACCCGGTCGCACAACTCCTGCACCAACCGCGACTTGCCCACCTGGCGGCGACCGCGGATAGCGACAGAGCGACCCTTGCCGGTGCGCTTCACATGATCAAGTTGCTTGCCGAGCAGGTCGAGTTCCGTCCGGCGACCGACGAACATCGACCCTCCCGAAGCTAGACTCAATCTTACTTCGGATCAGTCTACCTAAAGCCAGGGTTCGGTACGGTTGCGCGCAGGGTTGATCCACTCGACTTTCAGGAAGTCGGGGTATCCCCGGCACCCTGACACCGCGACTTTCAGGAACCCGAGTGGATCAGACCGTCGTGGCCGCAGGTCAGCGGTCACTCTGGGGCTACTTCCAGCGGTATTGATCTAGCCAGGGGGCGTAGTCGATCAAACCGGACGACTGCGGGTCTGAGCTGCTGCTGCGCCTGGCATGGATGGTCAACGATGGTCGTCGTTGGCTCTCGTTGGACGGCCTGGATACGGCATGATCTTGAGCCCGCAATGAGCACGGACTCGGGTACCCACGACGCATAATGCTGAGCATGTCTGCAACAACACCCCTGTGGGTACCGTTGCTCGTCGCTTGCCTCGGGCTCCTCGGGACGATTGGCGCTGCCGTACTAACCCACGCCTGGACCGCGCGCCGAGAGACCGTCCGATGGGAGCGCGAGCTAGCCGAGCGTGATGGGGAACGGAATCGGGAAGAGCGCGCCCGCTGGCTGGCGGAACGCAGGACGCTCTACTCCGATTTCAAAAACGCTCTAGACGACTTCATAACGAAGGTAAATGATGGTCACCATCTGTTGGCTTCAACAGGCAAGCGATGGACGCCGGAAGCAGAGGAATCAGCGGACGCATCCCTTACGCAATGCGAGGCTTTGTATCGGGATTTGCAAATGCTGGCTCCGATTCATTTGACAGCGGATGCAGAGGTTCTACTGGAGATGTACAGGGACCGGTTCCACGGAGTGATGCACGGCGAGACGGCACCTTTGCCCGTCCAACGCGCCGCAGAGGTCACTCGTTCCCTTCGGGAGAAGATGCGGGAGGACCTAGGGATCGCCGACGGCGACTGACCGCCCCTCGTTTTGACCAAGTCGGGCGAGACTGAACGGTCCCCTGCCGCGCCTCCCCTAGCCATCCTGTCGGCCTTCGTCCGCACCTTGGTGGAGTGGGTGGGGCCTGCCTGGTCAAGGTGGAGCACCCCACTGTCTGAACGACCTTGACCAGGCAGGCCCCACCTGCTCGGCTTCGCCCGGACGGAGGTTGTCGGGATGGCGCCAACCATCCTGGAGTGCCTGAACGCCCCGCCGGAGGCACGCCCTGGTCGTCGCCTTCAGCATCGAAGCCCCGGATCTGCCACTCACCATGGCGGCCCGGGGCTTCTTCGTGTGTCGCGCCGCCGGCGGGGCTGCAACCGTTCGGGGTGCGCCTCGTGCGCTTGCGCTAAGAGGCGCGGGGTCCCCGATCGGCGACCGGTTTCGGTCGGCCCCTGGTCGGCGGCGCGCGCGGCCTGCGAAGCGGGCCGCCTTGACCTCGTACAGAAAGTTCTCACAACATGGGGATCACCCTGGATGACCTCCGAGTCCTGGCTGCCTAGACGATCAACCACCGGACTGCGTGTCGATGCCCCCCGATCACAACATCTCGCCCTCCCTGTCACAGCCGGAAGAACTGGCCGCAGCATGCCTAGGCATGTTGCGGGTAGGCGTGCACCAGGAAGCGTTGCCATGTGGTACCACAGGCAGTACCATCGAGGCGTGCCCTCGGTAAACAAGATCATTGAAGCGATGCGAAGCAACCCGCAAAACATCGCCTACAACGATCTCAAGAGGGTCTGCAAGCACTACTTCGGGGAGCCCCGACAAGACGGGACCTCCCACGCAGTTTTCAAGATGCCGTGGGCGGGGGACCCGCGTGTGAATATCCAAGACGACAAAGGCAAGGCAAAGGCATACCAGGTACGGCAAGTGCTAAAGGCGATCGAGAAGAAGGAGGCCATGTGATGCAGACCGTTGCCGATCCAGAGGTGACTCACTACACCTACCGCGTTACATGGTCGGCCCAGGACAACGAGTTCGTCGCCACCTGCGCTGAGTTTCCTTCACTTTCGTGGCTGGCTTCCTCTCAAATCGAGGCACTGCAGGGACTCGAACAGCTACTACGTGAGGTGATCGCGGACATGGAGCAGCAAGGCGAGGAGGTGCCGGAGCCATTCGCCGAACGTAGCTACTCAGGAAAGTTCAATGTCCGCGTCGGAGAAAGCCTGCACCGCGAGCTGGCAACCCACGCTGCCGAAGATGGACTGAGCCTCAACCAATATGTCGTACGGAAGCTAACAGCAGCCTGATCAACGCGAAAGGCCCGGCTCCCACAAGGAAGCCGGGCCGATGCATTTTTATCGGCGGAATAAGATTAAAGCACTCGCATGGTCCGCTTCAGCATGTCCACCTCAAGGACACCGCCCTTTTGCTCGCGAAGCCGCCGCCAACGGCCTGGAGACGGCATGATCTTGTCACAGACACCCGCCATCCCCCGGAGCCGCAGGTGAGAGCGCATGAAGTCACTACTTCCAGCGGAAGTGGACGAAGAGGCGGCCGAAGTTCTTCGAGTCCTTCTCCACGCGGTGGTAGAGCTGCTTGACGTCCTTCTGGTCGAGGAACCGCAGCACCCGCTTCTTGAGCTGGCCGGACCCCTTGCCCGGAATGATCTCGACGAGGGTGGCCTTCTTCGCCACCGCCTCGTCCATGATCCCGCGCAACGCGCGGTCGATGTCCTGGCCCTTGTTGAAGATCTCGTGCAGGTCCAGCTTGAGCTTCATGCCGCAGCCCCCGGCCGGTCAGGTCCCATGTCCGCCATCCTAGGCACGCCGGGCGGCCGGCCCGTCGAACGGTCAAAGGGCGGCCGGCCCACGCAACGGCCACAGGGCGGCCGCAGACGACGGAAGGGGCGGCCCCGGAGGACCGCCCCTTCCATGTCACGGCGCACGTTCAGCGCCTGCCGCCCAGGCGGGTCTCCACCCGTTCCAGCGCGGTCCGGTAGTCGTCGTTGGCCGCGTACATCGCGGCGGCGATGCGCAGGTGCCGCAGCGCGTCGTTGTGCCGGTTGAGCCGCTCCAGCGTCCGACCGAGCACGTGGTGCGCGTAGTGGTCGCTCGGGTCCCGCTCGATCAGCTCGCGCAGGTGCTCCTCGGCCCGGGTGAGCTGGGCCGACTGGAAGTACGCCCGAGCCAGCAACTGCCGGACCGCCGCGTTGCCGGGTTCGGCGTCGATGATCGGCTCCAGCAGTCGGGCTGCCCCACTGGGGTCACCGGTTTCGAAGAACATGGTCGCCCGCCGGTAGTCCGCCAGAAGATCCATCTGCCACCTCCTCGGGTCGCACCGTCACCTGTTCCGACGCTGGCACAACACCGGACGTTTGGCGACTGTTCCCGCGGTCGAGATCAGGTCACTTCCTCACCACCGAGGGCCGTTGACGGGCGCCGAGGGACGGCCGCCGAGGGGTCAGGTGCGGGCGTCCCGGCGTCCGGCGGAGAGTTCCCAGGCGCGGACGCCGCCGACGATTCCGGCGGTGTTCGGCACCACCACCACGTCGTCGCCCATCCGGGCCAACTGCTCGGGCCGGATCAGGCGGGAGTTGCCCCCACCCAGGTAGAGCCGGTCCCAGCGGAACACCGGGCGCAGCCCGTCCACCACCTGCCGGATCCGCCGGGACCAGAAGGCGTCACCGAGCCGCCGCCGCTCCGGCTCGCCCACGTACGTGTCGTAGGTGGTGCCCCAGCGCACCGGCGCGTGCGACAGCTCCAGGTGCGGTGCGAGCACCCCGCCGTCGAAGAGTGCGCTGCCCAGCCCCGTCCCCAGGGTCAGCACCAGTTCGCAGCCGGTGCCGGCGACCACCCCGGCGCCGTGCACCTCGGCGTCGTTGAGCACCAGGGCTGGCACCCCGAACGCGTCGGCCAGCGCGCCCCGCGCGTCCCAGCCGGACCACTCGGCGAGCAGGTCCGGGTCGACCCGACTGCGCGGGCCGCTGCGGGTCACGTAGTGCGGCGTGCTCACCACCACTCCGTGCCGGATCATCCCGGGTACGCCGACGGTGAGCCGGTCCGCCGTCGGCAGGCGCCCGCCCAGATCCAGCAGGGTCCGGACAAACAGCGCGGGCGGCAACGGGTACGGGGTGGGCACCCGCAGCGGCCGGGCCCGCATCGTTCCCGCCTCGTCGAGCACGGACGCCTTGATGCCCCCGCCGCCACAGTCGATCGCCAGTGTGGTCACCACGTCGTTGAGTCTGCCCGCTGCCGGCCGGTGGTATGCGGGCGGCCGGATAGGCTGCCGTCCTGATGAGCGCCACGATGATCGTCAAGGACCTGGCCGCCGGGCACGGCGACCGCCCGCTCTTCGCCGGACTGGACCTGGTGGTCGCCCCCGGCGACGTGGTCGGGCTGGTCGGGCCGAACGGGGCCGGCAAGTCGACGCTGCTGCGTACCCTCGCCGGGTTGTTGCCGGTCGAGGCCGGCAGCGTGCGGCTCAGCCCGCCCACCGCGAGCGTCGGGCACCTGCCGCAGGAGCCGGAACGGCGACCGGGCGAGACGGTACGGGACTTCCTGGCCCGCCGGACCGGCGTGACCGCCGCGCAGGCGGCGCTGGACGCGGCGACCGAGGCACTGACCGCCGGGGCGGCGGGCGCCGACGACGCGTACGGCGACGCGCTGGAGCGCTGGCTCGCCCTCGGTGGCGCGGACCTGGACGAACGCGCCGAGCAGGTAAGCGCCGACCTGGGCCTCGCGGTCGACCTGGACCACCCGACGACCGGGCTCTCCGGCGGCCAGGCGGCGCGGGCCGGGCTCGCGTCGCTGCTGCTCAGCCGGTACGACGTGTTCCTGCTCGACGAGCCGACCAACGACCTGGACCTGGCCGGGTTGGAACGGTTGGAGGAGTTCGTCACCGGGCTGCGGGCGGGCACGGTGCTGGTCAGCCACGACCGGGAGTTCCTCACCCGCACGGTGACCCGGGTACTGGAGCTGGACCTGCCGCAGCAGCAGGTGCACCACTACGGCGGCGGTTACGCGGCCTACCTGGAGGAGCGCGAGGTGGCCCGCCGGCACGCCCGCGCGGACTTCGAGGAGTACGCCGACACGAAGGCCGGGTTGGAGGCGCGGGCCCGCACCCAGCGCGGGTGGATGGAGAAGGGCGTGAAGAACGCCCGCCGCAAGGCCACCGACAACGACAAGATCGGCCGCAAGTTCCGCAGCGAGGCGAGCGAGAAGCAGGCCGCCAAGGCCAAGCAGACCGAACGGCTGATCGAACGGCTGGAGGTGGTCGAGGAGCCCCGCAAGGAGTGGGAGCTGCGGATGGAGATCGCCGCCGCGCCCCGCGCCGGCGCCGTCGTGGCCACGCTTCGAGGTGCCGTTGTACGCCGGGGCGGCTTCACCCTCGGCCCGGTCGACCTCCAGATCGACTGGGCGGACCGGGTAGCGGTGACCGGGGCGAACGGCTCGGGCAAGTCCACCCTGTTGGCGGCGCTGCTGGGGCGGCTGCCGCTGGACTCCGGCACGGCCTCCCTCGGGCCCGGCGTGGTGGTCGGCGAGGTGGACCAGGCCCGAGGGCTGTTCCTCGGCGACGTACCGCTGATCGACGCGTTCCAGGCGGCCGTACCTCACCTGTCGCCGGCGGACGCGCGGACGCTGCTGGCCAAGTTCGGCCTGCGCGCGGCGCACGTGCCCCGACCGGCGGCCACCCTCTCCCCCGGTGAGCGGACCCGGGCCGCGTTGGCGCTGCTCCAGGGCCGTGGGGTCAACCTGCTGGTGCTGGACGAGCCGACCAACCACCTGGACCTGCCCGCCATCGAGCAGCTCGAATCGGCGCTGGCCAGCTACCCCGGAACGCTGCTGCTGGTCACCCACGACCGGCGGATGCTGGCCGCCATCGAGACCAATCGGCGACTGCGGGTCGACGCCGGGCGGATCGCCGAGGATTGATCCGCGCCCGCCGGCTGGCGCGGGGTGAGAATGACGCCATGCTCAAGTGGGAGTACGCCCTGCTGGTCCGTCGCCGCCAGGCCGCGACCAACGACCTCGGCTGGGAGGTCGTCTTCGTCTGGTACGGCCCGGACGGCTCGATGGTCGACGTGACGCCGTACGGCGACACCTCGCTGGCCCACCTGAACCGGGCCGGCGACCAGGGCTGGGAGTTGGTCGCGATGAGTGAGGACCCGTCCCTGCCCGGCAACCACGAACTGCACCGCTATCACCTCAAGCGGCCGAAGCCCGCCGACCCGCCGCCCCGCCAGCGGATGCGCGGCGGTCGTCGTACCCTCTCGGGCTGACCCGACCCGGCGCGGCCCCGCGACGACGGGGCTCGCGGCCGTTCGCGGCTCGGTTCGTGCCGGCGGTGTTCCTTTCGAGCGTGATGCCACACAGTCATCTTGATGCCTGTGTGGCATCACGATGACTGCGATCCTGCCTCGCATCCTGCGACACGCCCATGGCCCGCCGCGCCGGCGCAGGCGACGAGGCGGACGGGCGGGGCATACCGGGCGCGATTGCGGGTATCGCGCGGCGGGAGGTGACCCCGAATGGTCGCTTTGGCGCAGACTCCACCCTCGGCCGACCGGCTGCGGGCGATCGACGATTTCCTCGCCCAGGCATGGGCGGACCAGGTCAGCCACGATGATCGGTTGCGGGACCTGGCGGTCGAGGTGCGGTTCGACCGGGGGGTGGCCCACCTGAGCGGCGACGTGGCCGAGCCCGCCCAACTCCGGCTGGCGCGGGACCTGGTGGGGCAGCTGGCCGGTGTCTACGGCGTCTGGTGTCGGGTGGGCATCGGCGGGCGGGCGCCGGTGGTCGTGGACCTCGGTTGTGGGCCGACCAAGCAGTGGTCGAGCAACCTGGGGCTGGACATCTACCCGGCACCCGGCGTGGACGCCGTCGCGGACCTGTCCGGCTCACTGCCGCTCGCCGACAACTCGGTGGACGTCCTCTTCGCGGTGCACATCCTGGAGCACCTGATCGACTTCCTACCGCTGGTCGACGAGTGTCATCGGGTGCTCCGCCCCGGTGGTGTGCTGCACGTGATGAGCCCCTGGTGGGGGCATGTGAACGCGGTGGCCGACCCGACTCACGTCCGACTGATGGACGTGCAGACGTTCAAGGGGATTTGCCAGCTCCGGCCACCGGGCACGCCGCGCTGGTACCCACTGCACGCCGGCTGCGACGGCGCCTCGATCTTCGCCGACCTGACGCCCCTCCCCCCGGACGCCGACCCGGCACCCCAATCCCACCTAGCCCGCTTCTTCGACTGACCCCACACCCACCCCACCCCGACCACCCGACCACCCACCCCACCCACCACCCCCGTTGATCATGAAGTTATTGCCGCGACACGCCGTCATCGATGGCAATAACTTCATGATCAACGCGAGGGCTGGGTGGACTCGCGGAGTTGCAGGCGGTACGGGGCGGTGAGTTGTCGGGCGGGCAGGGTGCGGTCGCCGTCCAGGCGGTCGGCGAGGAGTTGGACGGCCAGGCGGGCGATCTGCTCCTTGTCCGGCGCGACGGTGCTCAGGGTCGGGATGGCGAACCTGCCGTCCTCGATGTCGTCGAAGCCGACCACCGCCACGTCCTCGGGCACCCGCAGGCCGGCATCGTGCAGGGCGCGCAGGGCACCGAGGGCCAGCGTGTCGTTGAAGCAGAAGACGGCGTCGGGGCGTACGCCGGAGGTGATCAGACCGCGCATCGCGGCCGCGCCGTCCGCGCGGTGCCAAGCCGGCACGGACGCCACCAGGGCCTGGTCGTAGTCGAGCCCGGCGGCGCGCAGCGCGTCCCGGTAACCGGCCAGGCGCAACCTGGCGCTGGCCCCCTCGTCGGTGCGCTGCGCGCCGACGGCCGCGATCCGGCGGCGCCCCAGTCGGATCAGGTGGTCGGTGATCTCCCGGGCCGCTGCCACGTTGTCGATCACCACGCGATCCGCCGGACCGTGCGCGATCCGTGCGCCGAGCAGCACCATCGGGGTGCCGTCCAGGCCGGCCAGGTCCGTCGCGGTGAGCGCCAGCGGGCTGAGGATGAGCCCGTCGATCAGGTGGTCGGTGACACCGGAGGCGACGACCCGTTCCTGTTCCCGCCGACCGCCGGTCTGGTCGATGAGCACCGTCCAGCCGTGCTCGGCGGCGGCGCTGACCACGTAGCGGGCCAGCTCGGCGAAGTACGGGATGTCCAGTTCCGGCACGGCCAGCGCGATCACGCCGGTGCGCCCCTTGCGCAGGTGACGGGCGGAGAGGTTGGGCCGGTAGTTGAGTGCGGTGATCGCCTCCTCGACCCGGGCCCGGGTGTCCGCCCGCACGTGCACGTGGCCGTTGACGACGTTGGAGACGGTCTTGACGGAGACGCCGGCTCGTTCGGCCACGTCCTTGAGTCTGTGTCGCACGCCGCAACCTCCCCGAGGTGACCGGCGCACCATACCGTCAGCGATCCTCCGCCACTGTGTACCAGCCAGAGGGGAAGGGCCCCCTGCAGTCGAAGGGGGCCCCTCCTCATCCCGTTGGGTCAGCTGTCGGCGGTCGGCTCACGGGGATCGGGGGCGACGGCGGGCTCGTGTCGGGCCAGCCGGTTGCGGCGGTAGCCGTAACCGAAGTAGATCAACGCGCCGAGCAGCATCCAGGCCAGGAACCGCAGCCAGGTCTCCACCGACAGGTTGAGCATCAGGTAGAAGCAGGCCAGCGCCGAGACGATCGGCAGCACCGGCGAGAACGGCACCCGGAACGGCCGCTCCAGGTCCGGCCGCTTGCGGCGCAGGATCGGCACCGCCACCGACACCAGGACGAACGCACAGAGCGCGCCGATGCTGACCAGGTCGGCCAGCGCGGAGAGCGGCAGGAAGCCGGCCAGCAGCGCGACCGCCACCGTCATGATCGCCGAGATCCGGTACGGGGTCCCCCAGCGCGGGTGCACCTTCGCGATCGAGGGCGGGATCAACCCGTCCCGGGCGATGGCGAAACCGATCCGGCCCATCGCCACCAGGTCGACCAGGATGACACTGGTCAGGCCGGCGACCGCGGCGATGGAGACCAGCACGGCGGCCCAGCCCGCGCCGACCGACTCGAAGGCCGACGCGATCGGGGCGCCCCGGTCGATCTCGGTGTACGGCACCATCCCGACCACCACCAGCGATACGCCGATGTAGAGCACGGTGGAGATCAGCAGCGTGCCGAGCAGACCCAGGGTGAGGTCCCGCTTGGGCTTCCTGGTCTCCTCACCCAGGTTGGCCACGGCCTCGAAACCGGTGTACGCGAAGAAGACCACGGCGGCTGCGCTGAGCACCCCGACGAAGCCGAAGACCGACGGCTCCAACCCGAAGAGCGCCTGCGTGACCGGTTGCTTGATGCCGTCGTCGCCGCTCCCGGCGGGCTCGGCCGGCGGAACGAACGGGGTGAGGTTGGCGGCCTTGACGAAGAACAGCCCGGCGACCACCACGAAGACGCAGATGGCCACCTTGACCAGCACCAGCAGGTTGGTGATCCGGGCGGATTCGCGGATGCCGACGATCGCCACGGTGCCGAGGATCAGCACGATGGCGATGGCACCCACGTTGACAGTGCTGCCCTCCTCGCCGAACCACCGGGTCGGCAGGTCGAGCAGTTCGGCGAGGTAGCCGGACCAGCCTCGGGCCACCACGGCTGCGCCGAGCGCGAACTCCAGCAGCAGGTCCCAGCCGATGATCCAGGCGACGATCTCGCCCATCGTGGCGTACGCGTAGGTGTAGGCGCTGCCGGCGGTCGGCACGCTGGAGGCCAGCTCGGCGTAGCAGAGGGCGGCGAGCAGGGCCACCACGCCGGCGATGGCGAAGGAGATCACCACGCCCGGCCCGGCGCTGTCCCGGGCCTCGATCCCGGTGAGCGTGAAGATGCCGGTGCCGATCACGATGCCGATGCCGAAGCCGGTGAGGTCGATCGCGCCGAGTCGTCGCTTCAGCCCTAGTTGGCCGTCGCTGCCGTCCGCCTCACCCTGGGCTATCACGTCCTTGATTGGTTTGGTGCGCAGCACGGACACCCGGTCACCCCCTCCCACCGTGCGGCCACCTCCGTGGCGGCCGGTGACCGCCGTTGCTACCCAGCGACGCGATTGGTCAACCCCGAACTCTTGCGGCGATGGCCAGACTGTGAAAATTTCCTACCAGGAACGCGGACATCGACGGCGAATGTTGCCGCGCACCGCGCGAAACATCCGGGAGCCCCAACGAAGGGACACACCGCATGAAAGCCACCCGACTCGGAGTCGCCGGGCTGGTCGCAGCCCTGCTCGGCACGTTCGTCAGCGCCACCCCCGCGAGCGCCGCACCCAGCACGACCGACACCACCACCACCTGCGCAACCGACCCGGCCACCCCCAAGCGGCAGTTCCGGGCCATGTGGATCTCGTCGGTGGTCAACATCGACTGGCCCAGCAAGGCGTCCCAGACCAGCCCGGACCGGATCGCCGCCCAGCAGGCCGAGTACCGCGAACTGCTCGACCTGGCCGGGCGACTGCACCACAACGCCGTCGTGGTGCAGGTCCGGCCCACCGCCGACGCGCTCTGGCCCTCGCCGTACGAACCCTGGTCGGAATACCTGACCGGGGTCCGCGGCCAGGACCCGGGCTGGGATCCACTGGCCTTCGTGGTCGACGAGTCGCACAAACGCAACCTGGAGTTCCACGCCTGGTTCAACCCGTACCGCGTCTCCATGCCGGCCCCCGGCGGTGCTGGCGCCGACCTGACCCAGCTCGCCCCCGGTCACCCGGCCCAGCAGCACCCCGACTGGACCTTCGCCTACCCACCGGCCGGCGTGGCCGGCAGCCGGCTCTACTACAACCCAGGGGTCCCCGAGGTCCGCGAGTTCGTCCAGACCGCCATGATGGACGCGGTCAAGCGGTACGACATCGACGGCGTCCACTTCGACGACTACTTCTACCCCTACCCGAGCGGCACTTACCAGGTGCCGGACGACGCGACCTTCGCGGCGTACAACCGGGGCTTCACCGACCGGGCCGACTGGCGGCGGGACAACATCAACCTGTTGATCCAGGAGATGAATGGCAAGATCAAGGCGGCGAAGCCGTGGGTGAAGTTCGGGGTCAGCCCGTTCGGCATCTGGCGCAACAAGACCGCCGACCCGCTCGGCTCGGACACCACCGGCAGCCAGTCGTACGACATCATCTCCGCCGACACCCGCAAGTGGATCAAGCAGGAGTGGATCGACTACGTGGTGCCCCAGCTCTACTGGTACATCGGCCAGTACCCGGCGGCCGACTACGCACGGCTGGTGCCGTGGTGGTCCGAGACGGTGCGCGGCACCCGAGTGCAGCTCTACATCGGCCAGGCCGACTACAAGAGCGGGGATCCGGCGTACGGGTCGTACTGGCAGAACCCGCGCGAGCTGTCCGACCACCTGACGCTCAACCGGTCGTACCCGGAGGTGCAGGGCAATGTGCACTTCTCCGCGGTGCAGGTGCGGGCCAACCGACTCGGTGCCACCAACATCTACGCGGCTGAGCACTACTCCCGCCCGGCACTCGTGCCGACCATGCCCCACCTGCCGGCCCGCCCACTGCTCTTCCCGGTGGTCAGCAAGACCACCCGGCAGGCCGACGGGGTCCGGCTCACCTGGCGGCAGCCCGCCGACGGCGTCGGCCCGCTCGGCACCGCCACCTCGTACGCGATCTACCGCTTCGACGGCACCACGCTGCCCGGCCGGTGCGCCACGGCCGACGCCGCACACCTGGTCGGCACGGTCCGGGCCACACCCGGTGGCACCCAGTCCTGGGTGGACACCTCGGCGGAGCCCGGCCAGCGCTACACCTACCAGTTGACCGCCCTGGATCGGTCGGCCAACGAGAGCCCTGCGAGCCCGCCGGCCTTCGTGCTGCGCTGACCCGTTTCCTGGATGCCCCGGACGCCTCGCGCGTCCGGGGCATTCGTCTGTTTCAACGCATGTCACCAATAGTTCGCGACACACATACCGCCTAGTTGATCAGCTGATCGACACTCATCGACATCCGGTAACCCGCCGGTAACTTCGGACCCACCCGCCCACCCCCGCGGAGGTAACCCGTGCCCCGACGTCTCGCCACCCTGCTCGCCTCGGGCGCGCTAGCGCTGCTCGCCACCCTCACCATCGCCTCCCCCGCCGCCGCCGTCACCCCCGCCCAGAAGCTCTCCGTGCTGTCCAGCTGGACCCAGACCAGCGCGTCCAGCTACAACTCGTGGAACAGCGCCCGGGTCAACCGGGCCCCCTGGGCCGAGTACAACTTCAACTGGTCCACCGACTACTGCTCGTCCAGCCCGGACAACCCGCTCGGCTTCACCTTCAACCTGGGCTGCTACCGGCACGACTTCGGCTACCGCAACTACAAGGCGGTCGGCCAGTTCCCCGCCAACAAGTCACGCCTCGACAGCGCCTTCTACGAGGACCTGAAGCGCGTCTGCGCCACGTACAACACCGTCGTCCGGCCGGCCTGCTACAGCCTGGCCTGGACCTACTACCAGGCGGTCAGCATCTTCGGCTCGGTAGCGGCCGTCCAGCAGGCCGACATCGACCGCGCCGCCCGAATGAAGGCCGAAGCCGAAGCCAAGGCCCGCCACTAACCCCCCAGCCCTCGCCCCAGCCCTCGCCCCCGCCCCGCCCCCGCCCTCGCCCCGCCCCGCCCCGCCCCGCCCCGCAAGATCGTGCAACTTCCTGGTTGTAGTGGCCTCCACTCCCGTCGAGGCCACTACAACCAGGATCGAGCGCGATCTTGCGCGGCAGAACCCGACGATCATGGACTTGACGGGTGAGTAGGCCCGGCGTGTCGCAGCAATAACTTCATGATCGACAGCGGGGGCCGGGGTGGGAGGGGGCCGGGGCCGGGGCCGGGAGGGGGCCGGGGTGGGAGGGGGGTGGTTAGGCGCCTTCGGTTCGGGTGGCTGGGTGGCGGTCGGGGTCGGCGGGACGCCGGGGGGTCGGCTGGGACAGGCCGGTGCTGAAGCGGGTCGAGTCCGCCGCCAGGTCCGGGTGTTCCACGTCCAGTGCGAGCGCCGCCGCCTCGTCCAGCCCCAGTTCAGCACCCTCGCCGTACGCGTCGTCGAAGGCGGCGTCGCCCAGCACCGCGCGCAACTCCCCCTGCTGTTCGGCCCAGTAACCGCCGAAGATGCCCGGGGTGGCACGCATGCTCGCCCGCGTCGCCTGCGCGGCACCGAACAGCCGGGCGGCGGTCAACCGCTCCCCGCCGATCGCGCAGCGCACCGCGACGGCGTTCAAGGTGTCACACGCCCTGCCGTGGTAGCCGTGGCCCATCCGGGAACGCAACGCCACCAGCAGATGCTCATGGGCGGCGATCACGTCGCCACGGGCCAGCGCGACCATTCCGAGCAGCATGTCCACCGAACGCCGGCCGCGCTCCACGGGCCGGGCCGCCTCCACCGGACGTACCGCGCCCAGCAGCTCCGCCGCCTCTTCCAGGGCACCCCGCCGCCAGAGCAACTCGGCCAGGCTGAACACCGCGAACAGCGCCTCGCCGACCACGTCCTGCCCGTGTGCCCAGTCGATGACCTCCCGGCACACCCGCTCGGCCTCGACGAACTGCCCCATGTCCACCAGCGGCGCGGCCCTGCCGGCGAGCACCCGGGCCAGCAACCCGGCGTCGCCGGCCTGCCGGGCCGCTGCCTCCGCCCGCTGGGAGTAGCGCAGCTCCTCGGCGAACTCGCCGTCGGCGCTGGCATGCAGCGAGTGCATGTGGTACGCCGCCGCCAGCTCGGCCTCCGGGATCCGCTCCCCCGTCTCCGCGATCCGCCCGTACAGCCGGAACAGCCACAGCCGCCCCTCCCGGGCCAGGCCCCGCTCCAGCCACCACTGGTCCAGCCCGCCCGCCAGACCGAGACCGGCGCGGGCGCTGCCGCCGGTGGCGCACCACCGCAGCGCGGCGCGCAGCTCCCCCGCCAGTGGGTCGAGGGAATACAACGACAGCGTCACCGGCCGGCCGTCCTGACCCAGGTGGGCCCGGTCCAAGGCGTGCGCCGACCAGGCCACGTGCCGGTCCCGAGCGGCCTGCTCCTCACCCGCCTCGGCGAGCCGTCGCGCCGCGTACGCCCGGATGGGATCGAGCATCCGGTAGGTGCTGCCGGCCGCCCGCGGCTCGGCCAACACCATCGACTTGTCCACCAGGACCGAGAGTGGGTCCAGCGGATCGTCACCCAGCAGCCACTCCACCGTCTCCAGATCCACCGGGCCGGCGAAGACCGCCAGCCACCGCAGCAGGCGGGCGGCCCGGGGCCCCAACGTCCGGTACGACCAGGTGACGGTGGCCTGCATGGTCAGATGCCGTTCGGTGGCCGAGCGCTGCACCGCCCGGCTCGCCGGGGTGGGCGGTGAGGCCCCGGCCGCCGCCGCGACCAGGTCCACGGTGTCCTGCTGGTTGCCGGACCAGCCCCGCTCCACCGGCGGCGGATCCGGGTCCTCCCGGCCGGCGTCCAGGGTGCCGAGGACATCGTCCAGCCGCTCGGCGAGCTGACCGACGGAGAGCACCCGCAGCCGGGCGGCTGCCAACTCGATGGCGAGCGGCAGGCCGTCCAGCCGCTGCACCACCCGACGCAGATCGGCGGACTCGGCCGGGTCCGGCTGCCGACCGCCGCGCGCCGCCGCCGTACGGTCCAGCAGCAGCGCCACCGCGTCGCTCTCCGCGCCGTCGGCGCGCGGGTCGACCGAGAGCGGCGGAATCCGCCACACCACCTCGCCGGGGAGGCTGAACGACTCACGACTGGTCGCCAACACCCGTACGCCGCTCCCGCCGGACAACAACCGCGCGATCACCTCCGCGCAGGCCGCCGGCTGGCTGTCGCAGGTGTCCAGTACGACCAGCATCCGCCGGGCGGCAGCGTACTCGACGAGGGTGTCCATCATCGGCCGGCCGGGCTCGGGGCGTAGGCCGAGCACGGCGGCGATGGCGAACGCCACCAGCCCCGGGTCGGTCACCGAGGCGATGTCGACGAACCAGACCCCATCCGGGTACGCCTCGACAACTCCGCTGGCCAACTCCACCGCGAGCCGGGTCTTGCCCGCGCCGCCCGCGCCCAGCACGGTGACCAGGCGGTGCTGTCGCACCAGCAGGCCCAATTCGATGCGCTCGGCCTGCCGACCGACGAACGACGTCACCTGGGTGGGTAGGTTGTGCGCCACCGCGTCGGCGGTGCGGGGCCGGGGGAACTGCCGCTCCAGACCCGGGGCGACCAGTTGGAACAGCCGTTCCCGGTCGTCGAAGCCGCGCAGGCGGTGCAGGCCCAGGTCGAGCAGGGTCGCACCCGGCGGCATCGGCTCGGCCCGACGTGCGGTGGACGCCGTGCAGAGCACCTGCCCACCGTGCGCGGCGGCGGCCACCCGGGCGGCCCGGTGCACCTCGGGGCTCGCGTACTCGCCGTCGCGCGGCTCGGCGTAGCCGGTGTGCAGGCCCATCCGCACCCGCGGTGCGGCTTCCGAGGTGGGCCAGTCGTGGCTGGACAGTGCCCGCTGGGCGGTCAGGCACGCGGTCATCGCCGCGGTCGCGTCCTCGAAGGCCAGGAAGAACGAATCGCCCTCGGTCAGCAGCTCCGCGCCACCCGTGCTGGCCAGCGTGCGGCGCAGCAACCGTCGATGCTCGGCGAGCACCGGGCGGTAGTCCGGGCCCAGCAGCTGGGCCAGCCGGGTCGAACCCTCGATATCGGTGAACACGAAGGTCACCCAACCGCTCGGGAGCTGGATCCGTGGCGACATGCGAGGAACCTCCGCCCGTGACGTCGGGTTCATGCTGCCTGAGTCCGAACGATCACGCATCGTGAGAACGGCCGGGCAAGTGCCGCCTCAACGTGCCACTCGGGCCCCCTCCCGGCAAGGTCGGCTCACCAGGCGGCGGCTGTTCGGCCCGATCAGCAGCCGCAGGCACCGCCGCAGCAGCCACCACCGGCGGGTGCCGGGGCACCGGCGGCACCACCCCGGCCGGTGACCGCGACCGCGGAAAGAAGCTTGACCGTGTCGGCGTGTCCCTGTGGGCAGCTGGCCGGCTCACCGGCCGCCGCCATCGAACGGTTGACCTCGAAAGTGTCGCCGCAGGCGCGGCAGCGGAACTCGTACCGGGGCATGCCGCCCAGGGTACGTGGATCTGACGGCGCGCGGTGCATGGGTGATACTCGACGGGTGGTGGACGGCGAGGACGACACGCGTGTGCAACCGTTACGACCGGCCGCGCCGCTGGACGGGCCGCTCGAAGGCTCGGGGGCCGCGCCCGACCCGGCGCGTAAGGTTCCCCGCCCCCGCCGCCCATGGCTGAGCGGACGTTCGGCGAACACCCCGGCCCCACCAGCGGAGACCCCCAAGGCCGAGGCACCCCAGGCCGAGGCACCCAAGGCCGAGGCACCCAAGGCCGAGGCACCCAAGGCCGAGGCACCCAAGGCCGAGGCACCCAAGGCCGAGGCACCCAAGGCCGAGGCACCCAAGGCCGAGGCACCCAAGGCCGACGCCACCAGGACCGACGCCGCGAAGACCGACGCCACCGGGACCGACGCCGCGAAGGGCGAGGGCCTGGCGGCGGACGGCAGCGCCAGTGGCCCGGCCACGCCGAAGCCGGCCGGCGGGTCGAGCGCCGACACGCCGGCTGACGGCGCGAAGACCGGCGCCGGGGCGACGGACCTGGCGAAGACCACTGTGGATGAGCTGCCGGTCGTGCCGGCGTCCAGCCCGGCCCGTCGGCGGCGGGTGCAGTTCGCGCACGCGGTACGTGTGCCGCCGCGGCAAGCAGCAGCCTCCGCAGCCCGGGCGACGCGGGCCTGGGCCCGCCGGCCGAGTGGTCGGCTGACCCTGCCCGGCGTCTTCCTGCTGGCGCTGGTGGCCACGACCGCCGCGGCGGGAGCGGTGCTCGTACCGGCCACGATCCGGGCACCGCGTCCGGTCGCTGTCGACGCCTCGGCCGCGCCGACCGGCGTCGCGCCGTCGGGGTTGCCGTCCGGCCTGCCCACCGGCCCGCTGCCCACCACACCCCTGCCGACCCTCCCCCTACCCACCGGCGGGTTGCCCGGCAACGGGCTGCCGACCGGGTCGGTGACCGGTGGCCGACCGTCGGACGCGCTGGCCGGATGGGCGCAGCAGGTCGGCGCCAAGGTCGGCATCCCCGCGGTCGCCATGCAGGCGTACGGCTACGCCGAGCTGGTGCTCGCCCAGACCAACCGCAGCTGTGCGCTGAGCTGGACCACGCTGGCCGCGATCGGTCAGGTCGAATCGGGACACGGCTCCGCCAACGGTGCGCGGTTGGGGCAGGACGGCAAGGCGCTGCCCCCCATCATCGGGCTGCCCCTGGACGGAAAGGACGGTCGGATGCGGATCATCGACACCGACCGTGGCGAGCTCGACGGGGACCCGGTCCTCGACCACGCCATCGGGCCGATGCAGTTCATCCCGAGCACCTGGGAGGAGATCGGCGCGGACGCCGACAACGACGGCCGTAAGGACCCGCACGATCTGGACGACGCCGCCCTGGCAGCAGGAAATTACCTCTGCAAGGGCGGCCGGAACCTGAGCATCCCGGGCGACTGGTGGAACGCGATTCTCTCCTACAACGACGTACGGCGGTACGCCCAGGACGTCTACGACACCGCGAACCGGTACGGACGGACCAGTCGGTCGTGAAGTGATCGTCTCGATACGTTGGAGAACTGGACACTTCCCCCCGGCCTCTGTTAGCGGCAAGCTAGACGGGTGATGGTGCGCGAGTGGGACCCCAGGACCGCGTCGTCCGCCGAGATCGCGTCGCTGTTGGCCACGCTGAACGCGGTCCTGGCGGCTGATCTTCCGCAGGACCCGCCCTGGCGGGAGACTTCCCTGCGGGAATACCTCGCCGAGGTGATGCCCGGCGAACGGCGGATCTCCTGGATCGCCCAGGCCGAGCCGAGCGCCCCGGGTGACACGGGCGCGGTGCTCGGCCAGGTGCACGTACTCCTTCTGGGTGACATCGGTGTGCTCGAGGTGCTGGTGCACCCGTCCGTGCGGCGCAGCGGCCTCGGCCGTGACCTGGTGTTGCGTGCCGCCCGCCGGGTCTACCAGGAGGGCTTCCAATCGATCGGGGTCGAGGTCGTCGGCGACACGCCCGCCGTCGGGTTCTACGAGTCGCTCGGCTTCAACCGGGAGTACGTGGAGACGCGCAGCGTGCTCGACCTGACCGCGGTGGACTGGGCCGAGCTGGCCGAGATGGCCACCGGCATCGGTTCGGGCTACCAGCTGGAGTTCTTCCCGGGCGGGCCGCCGGACGACCTGATCGAGGCGTACGCGCGGGCCAAGGCCGAGGTGCGCGACGTCGACGACGGCGAGTTGCGCCCCAGCTCCTACGACCCGGAGCGGCTGCGCGACAGCCTCGACACGCTGCACCGGCGGGGCATGAAACCGTACATCGTGCTCGCCCGACACGAGCAGAGCGGCGAGGTGGCCGGCCTGACCGAGGTGGTGGTGCCGGCGCAGCACCCGACCCGCGCCGACCAGTACGACACGATCGTCGCCCAGGATCATCGGGGCTACGGCATCGATCGGGCGATCAAGGCCCGGATGCTGCTGGAGCTGCGCTCCGCCGAGCCGGAGCTGATCGAGGTGCAGACCTGGAACGCGCAGGCCAACGAGGCGATGTTGAAGGTCAACGCGGAGCTGGGCTACCGGCCCGACCGGGACTGGTGCGAATACAGCGTCGACGTCGCTGAGCTGGTGCACCGCCTCGACCCGCCGCGCTGAGGAATTCACGAAACTGTCCATTAGGGGATGGACGGTGGACAGTCGCGCGCCTTAACGTGCGTTGACCTCATCCACCCATCGTGGAGGCCCTATGCGCCCGCGCCGCTCAATCGCCGCGCTCGCGACCGCCACCGCCGCCGTGACCGTCACGGCGCTCGGCGTCGCACCCACAGCGGCCAGCGCCGCGCCCACCGACCTGTTCATCTCGGAGTACGTCGAGGGTTCGTCGAACAACAAGGCGATCGAGTTGTTCAACGGCACCGGTGCCGCCGTGGATCTGACGGCCGGCGGCTACCAGTTGCAGCTCTACTTCAACGGCTCCACCACGGCCACCACGATCGCCCTGACCGGCAGCGTGGCGGCCGGCGACGCGTTCGTGTTCGCCAGCGCCTCGGCCGGCGCCGCCATCCTCGCCCAGGCCGACCAGACCACCGGGGCGAGCCTCTTCAACGGTGACGACGCGATCGTGTTGCGCCGGGGCACCACAGTGCTCGACTCGATCGGCCAGGTGGGCGTCGACCCGGGCACCGAGTGGGGTGCCGGCGTCACCAGCACCGCTGACAACACCCTGCGCCGACTGCCGAGCGTGGTCGCCGGTGACACCGACCCGTCGGACGCGTTCGACCCTGCCACGCAGTGGGCCGGCTTCCCCGTCGACACGTTCGACGGGCTGGGCGCGCACACCGTGGACGGTGGCGGCCCGGTCGACGTGCCGGCCACGCTGACCTGTGGTGGGCCGCTGGTCACCGCCGCCGGCACGGCCGCGAGCCGCGAGGTGACCGCCGCCGACCCCGACGACACGATCGTCGACCTGGCGGTGAGCGCGATCAGCCCGAGCCCGACCGCCGGCTCGATCACCCGTACCGCGTTCACCCCGGCCGACGGGGTGGGCGGCACCGCCCGCGCCACGGTCGGCGTGAGCGCCGATCTCGCCGCCGGGGCGTACACCGTCACCCTCACCGCCACCGACGCGGGCGGCGGCACCGCCAGCTGCGCGCTGGCCGTGCAGGTGACCCGGGAGCTGACCGTCGGCGAGGTGCAGGGCCCGACCACCGACACCGAGTCCGGTCCGTCCGACCGGTCACCGCTCGCGCCGGCGAGCGGCAACGGCACGAGCAGCACGCTGTACGACGTACGCGGCGTGATCACCCAGTTGACCCTGGCCCGCACCTCGGCCGGGGCGGATCAGCACGGGTTCTTCCTGCAGAGCCGCGTTGGCGACACCGACGGCGACCCGACCAGTTCCGACGGGATCTTCGTGTTCATGGGCACGTTCACCTCGCTGATCGGCGGTTACGTGCCGACGGTCGGCGATGAGGTCGTGCTGCGGGCCCGGGTGTCGGAGTACTACAACTTCACCCAGCTCTCCGGCGCGTCGCTGGTCCGCCGGATCGGTGGCGGCCTGGACGTGGACACCGCGGTCGCGGTGACCGACGCGGTCCCGCCGGCCGTGCTGACCGACGCGCAGCGCTTCTGGGAGCGGCACGAGGGCTCCCGGATGCGGGTTCGCGCAGGCAGCGGCGCGGTGAGCGGCCGGGACGTCTTCTCCTCCACCGCCGACGCGGAGCTGTGGGTGGTCGACCGCGACGACCCGCTGCTGGACCGTGCCGACCCGTACTCGCGGCGGGTCTTCCGTGACTCGCACCCGCTGGACAACGACCCGACTCGCCGCTTCGACGACGGCAACGGCCAGCGGACGCTGCTCGGCAGCATGGGCGTGAAGGCCACCGCCGGGGACAGCGCCGCGCTGCTCCCGCCGGCGCACACCTTCGACACGCTGCGGGCGGACGCGGTGGGCGGGGTCTACTACTCGTTCGAGAAGTACGGCGTCCAGGTCGAGCAGGCGCAGTTCGCCGCCGGGGCGGACCCGTCGAAGAACAACCCGCCCAAGCCGGCGGACCGGTCGCAGGAGGTGGCCGTGGCCACCTACAACGTGGAGAACCTGTACGACTACCGCGACGACCCGTTCGACGGCTGCGACTTCGCCGGTAACTCCGGTTGCACCGGGGTCAGCCCGCCGTTCGACTACGTGCCGGCCAGCGAGGCCGAATACCGCGAGCAGCTGGCGGCGCTCGCCGACCAGATCGTCAAGGACCTGCACGCACCGGACCTGATCCTGGTGCAGGAGGCGGAGGACCAGGACATCTGCACGGTCTCCGGGGCTGCACTGAGCTGCGGCGACACCAACAACGCCGATGGCGCTCCGGACAGCATCCAGGAGTTGGCGCTCGCGGTGGCGGCTGCGGGCGGGCCCGCGTACGCCGCTGCTTATGACCGCACCGGCGCGGACGCCCGCGGTATCACCGCCGCCTTCCTGTACCGCACGGACCGGGTGTCGCTGGCGGCCGCGACGGCGAACGACCCGCTGCTGGGCTCGGCACCGACCGTCCAGTACCGGGCTGCGGGCCTGCCGTCCAACGCCGACGTGCAGAACCCGAAGGCTCTCAACGCGGTGTTGCCGGCGGATGTGGACACGTCGACCGGCAAGGACGGCAACAACGTCTTCACCCGTGCTCCGCAACTGGGCAAGTTCAACGTGGCCGCGGCACCCGGCTCGACCGAGCGGTTCACCCTGTACGCGCTCAGCAACCACTACTCCTCCGGCCCGGACGGCCGGGTCGGGCAGCGGCGGGAGCAGGCCCGCTACGGTGCGGCGATCGTCACCGCGATCGAGGCGGCCGACCAGTCCGCCCGGGTGGTCTACGGCGGGGACCTGAACGTCTTCCCCCGCCCGGACGATCCCATCGCGACGGGCAGTCAGCCCACACCGTCGGATCAGCTCGCCCCGCTCTACGAGGCAGGTCTGCACAACCTGTGGGACAACCTGGTCGCGGACGTGCCGGCGTCGGCCTACTCGTACAGTTTCGAGGGGCAGGCGCAGACGCTGGACCACCTGTTCGTCAACGACGCGTTCTACGGCGACCTGGTGCAGGTGCGGGCCGCGCACATCAACGCCGACTGGCCGGCGGAGTTCGCGGGTGACGGGTCACGGGGTTCCAGTGACCACGACCCGCAGGTGGCCCGGTTCCGGTCCCGCGCGTCGTTGACCGTGGCCGACGCGACGGTGGCGGAGGGCAACCAGGGCACCCGGCAGCTCACCTTCAGCGCCACCGTGTCCCGGCCGCTGTCCCAGTCGGTGCTGCTCTGCGCCGCCACGGTCGGCCTCACTGCGCAGGCGGGTTCGGACTTCGACCCGTACGCCGGATGCAAGGTGTTGGCGGCCGGGCAGACGTCGGTGGCGTTCCCGGTGACGGTGCGCGGTGACCGCAAACGGGAGGCGGACGAGAAGCTGACGCTGCTGGTGGCCGGCGTGCCCGGCCTGCGGCTGGCCGACCCGCTCGCGACCGGAACGATCACCAACGACGACTGAGGTTCGCCTCAACCGCGCTCGATCAAGGATGTAGTGGCCTCCTGCGAACAGGAGGCCACTACATCGTTGTTACAGCATGATCTTGCGCCTCTGATCGGGCGTGGTCAGAGCTCGCATAGACGGCTCACGTCCGGCACGCGCCGGACGTGAGCGGGGCCGCTCAGTAGCGCTGGCGGAGCAAGCCTGCGGCCTCGACGGCCCAGTAGGTGAGGATGACCTGCGCGCCGGCCCGCTTGATCGAGGTGAGCGTCTCCAGCATCACCCGCTCCCGGTCGATCCAGCCGTTCGCGGCGGCCGCCTCGACCATGGCGTACTCGCCGGAGACCTGGTAGGCGGCGACCGGGACGTCCACCGCGGCCCGCACCGCCGACACCACGTCGAGGTAGGGCAGCGCCGGCTTGACCATCACCAGGTCGGCACCCTCGGCGACGTCGAGCGCGACCTCGCGCAGCGACTCACGCAGATTGGCCGGGTCCTGCTGGTAGGTGCGCCGGTCGCCCTCCAGCGCCGACTCCACCGCCTCACGGAACGGGCCGTAGAAAGCGGAGGCGTACTTCACGGCGTACGCCAGCACGGAAACGTCCTGATACCCGGCAGCGTCGAGCGCCCGGCGTACCACGCCGACCTGGCCGTCCATCATCCCGGACGGCCCGACCATGCCGACCCCCGCGGCGGCCTGGGCCACCGCCATCTCGGCGTACGCCGCCAGGGTGCTGTCGTTGTCGACCTCGCCGTCGGGGGTGAGCAGCCCACAGTGCCCGTGCGAGGTGAACTCGTCGAGGCACAGGTCGCTCATCACGACCGTGGCATCGCCCACCTCGGCCACCACGTCCCGGATGGCGACGTTGAGGATGCCGTTCGGGTCGATGCCGCCGGAGCCGGTCGGGTCCCGCTGTTCCGGTACGCCGAAGAGCATGATCCCGCCGACACCGGCCTGGACCGCCTCGACCGCCGCCTTGCGCAGCGAGTCCCGGGAGTGCTGGAGCACCCCCGGGAGCGACGAGATGGCCCGGGGCTCGGTGAGCCCTTCCTTGACGAACATCGGCACGACCAGCTCGGCCGGGTCGACCCGGGTCTCGGACACCAGCCGGCGGACCGCCGGGGTGCGGCGCAGCCGGCGGGGCCGGATCTCGGGGTACGACATGGAAGGGCCTCCTCGAACGACTACCGGAAGCGCAGAGCGGTCGGGCCCTGCACCTTCGAGCCACGGCGCTGCTTCGCCGGCATGGCGGCCAGCTTCTCGCGCAGCTCGACGGCGTAGGCGGCGAGCGCCTCCACCAGGTCGGGCACCGAGGCGTGCGGCGGCTGGACGTCGACGCGCAGGCCGAACTCCGTCGCGGTCTCCGCCGTCTTGGGCCCAATGACGGCAACAACGGTCCGGGCGTGCGGCTTCCCGGCGATGCCGACCAGGTTGCGCACGGTGGACGACGAGGTGAAGAGCACCGCGTCGAACCCGCCCGACTTGATCGCGTCGCGGATCTCGGCGGGCGGCGGCGCGGCCCGCACCGTCCGGTACGCGGTCACGTCGTCGACCTCCCAGCCGCGCTCGGTGAGCCCGGCGGCGAGCGTCTCGGTGGCGATGTCGGCGCGCGGCAGCAGCACCCGGCCCACCGGGTCGAGGATCTCGTCGTGCGGCGAGAACTCGGCCAGCAGACCATCGGAGGACTGGTCCCCGGCGGGGATCAGCTCCGGCTGGATGCCGAACGCGCGGACCGCGTCCGCCGTGGCCTCACCGATGCAGGCGATCTTGACGCCGCCGAAGTGCCGGGCGTCGAGGCCGTGCTCGGCGAACTTCTCCCAGACCGCGCGGACCGCGTTCACCGACGTGAAGATCACCCAGGCGTACCGGCCGTCGACCAGGCCCTTGACCGCCCGCTCCATCTGCGCCGGGGTGCGCGGCGGCTCGACCGCGATGGTCGGCACCTCGCACGGGATCGCCCCGTACGCGCGCAGCCGGGCGCTCATCGCGCCGGCCTGCTCCTTGGTGCGGGGTACGAGCACCTTCCAGCCGTACAGCGGGCGGTTCTCCCACCAGCTCAGCTTGTCGCGCTGCCCCACCCCGACTCCGACGGTGAGCACCACCCGGCCGGTGAAGCCGAGCGCGGCGGCCACGAAGCTGTCCACGGTCGACGTGGTCGTGTACTGGGTCTCGCCGGTGCCGTCGCCGGTCACCCCGACGCCGGTGGTGCCGTCGACCCCGGCGGCGAGCAGCCCGTCCCGGACGGCAGCGAGGTCACCGGCGTCCACCGCGAGCGCGAGCGAGCCCCGACCGACCGCCGTGGCCAGCGCCTCGAAGTCCAGTGCGCTGACGTCCTCGACGTCGGCGGCCGTACGCACCCCCGGCAGCGGGACCCCGGCGTAGGTGGCCACACCCTCGGCCTGGCCGACGCCGGGCACCACCTCGAAGTGGGCGGCGGTGCGGGCCACCGCCTGCACCTCCTTGACCACCGAGTCGTGCCCGAACGGGTCGCCGGCGACCAAGTGCACCGCGTTCAGCCCGGAGCGGGCCGCGGAGATCAGCACCTTCGCCACGTCCCCCGGCGCGCCCTCGGCCGGGGTGAACTCGGCATCGTCGGAGGCCTCGGCGCGAACGACGGCGAGCAACGACTCCGGGACTCCCCGGTCGTAGATCACCTGGTCGGCGTCGACCAGGGCGTCGTGGGCCCGACGGGTCAGCAGGCCCGGGTCACCGGGGCCAGCCCCGACGAACGCGATACGGCCGACGGGCTTACGGGTGCGGGTCATTCTGTGCTCCCAAATTGCTGGGTCCCCGGGCCGGTGTGTCCTTCGTGGCCGAGGATCGAGTCGGCGCCGAGGTCGAGGAGTTCGGCGGCGAGTGCCTTACCGATCTCCGCCGCGTCGGCGGGCGTTCCGGTGCGGGACAGCCGGAGGTCACGAGTGCCGTCCGGGCTGATCACCGCCCCGCGCAGGTAGATCTCATCGCCGGTCTCGCCTTCGGCGAGTTCGGCATAGGCGGCGACGGGTGCGCTGCACCCGGCCTCCAGGGTTGCCAGAAACGCGCGTTCCGCGGTGACCGCGGCACGCGACGGTGCGTGGTCGAGCACCGCGAGCAGCTCGACCAGGTCCTGGTCGTCGACCCGGCACTCCACAGCCAGCGCACCCTGAGCGGGGGCGGGCAGCATCAGCATCGGGTCCAACGTCTCGGTGATCGCGTCGGTCCGGCCGATGCGGGCCAACCCCGCACGGGCCAGGACGATCGCGTCGAGGTTGGCGTCCGGACCGAGCACCCGCCCCAGGCGGGTGTCGATGTTGCCCCGGATCGGGGTGACCTCCAGTTGCAGGCCGAGGGCGTGCAGCTGGGCGATCCGGCGCAGCGCTCCGGTGCCCACGGTGGCCCCGGGCGGCAGCTCGGCGAGCGTCCGGCCGTCGCGGGCCACCAACGCGTCGCGCGGGTCCTGCCGGGCCGGCACCGCCGCGATGTGCAGACCGCCGGCGGCAGCCGTGGGCAGATCCTTGTACGAGTGCACCGCGAAGTCGATCGTTCCGGCGGTCAGCGCGTCGCGCAGGGCGGAGACGAACACGCCGACGCCCAGCCGGTGCACCGGCGCGCTGGAGCGGTCGCCTGCGGTGACCACCTCGACCAGCTCGACCGGGCGGCCGGTGGCGGCGGTCAGCGCCTCGGCGACCTGGCCGGACTGGGCCATCGCCAGGGCGCTGCCCCGGGTGCCGAGGCGCAGGGGGGCGGTCATCGCGCACCTCCGGTTGGTGGGGTCGGTTCGGCGGCGTCGGCTCCGGACACCGGGTCCGTGCCGGGGAACGCCATGCCGAGGTCGGGGGTCAGCACGTCCGGAACGGTGTCGACCGGCGAGGTCTGCGGCACCTCGAGGTCGAACAGTTCGCGCAGCAGTGCCGCGTACTGGTCGCCGCCGGGCTCCGCGGCCAACTGGCGGACCTTGACGGTGGGCTGGTGCAGCAGCCGCTGCACGACCCGGTGCACCGTGCGGGCCACCTCGGCCCGCAGGTCGTCGCCGAGGTCGGGGCGACGCTGGGCCAGCCGGCGCAGCTCGGCGCTGACCACGTCGTCGGCCCGGCCGCGCAGCGCGGCCACGGTGGGAGCCACGTCGGCACCGCGCAACCAGGTGAGGAAGCCCTCCACCTCGCCGAGCACGATGCGTTCGACGGCTGCGGCGTCGGCAGCCGCTGGACCGTCGGCGAGCAATGCCGCCATCCGGTCGATGTCGATCACCTCGACACCGGGCAGCTCGGCGACGCCCTCCTCGACGTCGCGCGGAACGGCCAGGTCGAGCAGGACCAGCGGGCCCCGGGCCGGGTCGCGTTCGGCCAGCGCCGCGGTGACCACCGCCCGGGTGAGGACCGGTTCGGTGGACGCGGTGGCGGCCACTACGATGTCCACTGTGGCGACGGTGTCGGCCAGTTCGGTCATCGGCGCGGCAGTCGCCCCGTACGACTCGGCGAGGCGGACGGCCCGGTCGGCACCCCGGTTGCTGACGGTGAGCGGCCCGGCGCCCAGCCGGGACAGCGTGGCCACCCCGAGCGAACCCATCGCGCCTGCCCCGACCACGAGGGCCGGGTGGCCGGCGAGGTCGCCGTCGAGGTGCCCGGCGGCCAGCTCCAGTGCGGCGGTGACGACGCTCTGGCCGGCCCGGTCGATGCCGGTCTCGGCGTGCGCCCGCTTGCCGACCCGCAGCGCCTGCTGCATGAGCTCGTGCAGCAGCCGGCCGGCCGAGTCGGCGCCGGTGGCCCAGTGGTAGGCGTCGCGCAGCTGGCCGAGGATCTGCGCCTCGCCCACCACCATCGAGTCCAGACCGGTGGCGACCCGGAAGACGTGGTCCACGGCAGCGGTGTCGTAGTGCACGTAGAGGTGGCTGGCGAGCGCCGTCGGCGAGCTGTCGGCCTGCTCGGCCAGTACGGCGCAGACGTCGCCGAGCCCACCGTGGAAACCGGACACGGCGGCGTAGACCTCCACCCGGTTGCAGGTGGAGACGATCACCGCCTCGGCCACGTACGGCTGGGCGACCAGGCGGTCGAGGGTGCGGGTCAGGTCGGCGGGGGGCACAGCCAGCTGCTCCAGCGTGGCGACCGGGGCGGTCCGGTAGGACGCGCCGACGACGAGCAGTTTCACGTGCCGATCGCCTCCTGGGTGTCGGTGGCCGCGAACCCGCCCGGCAGGGCGGTGAGAGCGGACCCGCCGGTGGCGGGCAACGCGGTCAGCGACGCCTTGCGGTGCTCGTGGAAGGACAAAATCTGCAGCTCGATGGCGAGGTCGACCTTGCGCACGTCGACCCCCTCCGGAACCGAGAGTACGCACGGCGCGAAGTTGAGGATGCTCGTCACGCCGACGGCGACCAGTTGGTCGGCGACCTGCTGGGCGGCGGCGGCCGGGGTGGCGATCACGCCGATCGCGAGGGATTCTTCCGCAGCGACCGTGGGCAGGTCGTCGACATGCCGGACCACCAGGCCGTTGATCTCCTCACCGACCCGGGAGGGATCGGCGTCGAGCAGTGCGGCGATCCGGAAGCCTCGGCTGGCGAAGCCGTCGTAGCCGGCCAGAGCGTGACCGAGATTACCCACGCCGACCAGGGCGACCGCCCGGCGTTGGGTGAGCCCGAGCACATACTCGATCTGCTCGATCAGCAGCGCGACGTCGTAGCCGACGCCCCGGGTGCCGTACGAGCCGAGGTGCGAGAGGTCCTTGCGAAGCTTGGCGGAGTTGACGCCGGCGGCGGCGGAGAGACCCTCGCTGGAGACCGTCTCGTGCCCGGTGTCGGCGAGGTTGTGCAGCGCGCGCAGGTACTCCGGGAGCCGAGCGACGGTCGCCTCGGGCAGATCCGGGAGCGCCGGTACGGCACCGGCGCGGCCGGGCGCGCCTGGGTGACGGTGCTGACTCATGAGACTCCGTGCGGTGCGATCCTCGGCCAACTCCGCTGGTCGGCCGTTTGTGGACTCCCGCTGGCGACCGAGATTGCCGGCTGTGCTAGCAGGGCGCGTCGGAGTCACAGCGTAGGCGCTTGTGAAGACGTGCACAAATCGCGATCTTGCCGCTGCGTGGCGCGACCTCACCAGCACCTCCATCCCACAAGATCGATTAAACGGCCTGGTCCACTGACCGCCCGGGCGATTATTGCTCAATCCCGACTTCTCTGACCAATCCCGCGCCGGCCCCGTCCCGGGGCCCTCCCGGCGGTGGTAGGGGCAGCACTACGCAGGAGAGGCGGGGCTTCTGGATGGGGACAACGAGCCCAGCTGCCTAGCCTTTGGGTATGACCGCCATTGCCGCCACCGGCGACCGACCGACGCTGGCACCGAGCATCCCCCGCCAGCTCTTCGTCGACTCCGGGTACGTGGTGCTCGGCCTGCCCCTGGCGCTGGCCAGCTTCGTCCTCCTCGTCGTCGGCCTCGCGGTCGGCATCGGCCTGGTGGTCACCGTGATCGGCCTACCGATCCTCAGCGGCACCCTGTACGCCGCCCGAGGGCTGGCCGACATCGAACGGCTGCGACTGCCCGCGGTGCTCCACCAGCCCCGGATCCGGCCGCACTACCGGCTGCCCGAGCCGGGCGCGAACGCCTGGCGGCGGATCTTCGTGCCGATCCGGGACGCCCAGTCCTGGCTCGACCTGGCGCACGGCATCCTGCGGCTGATCGCGGCGGTGGGCACCTTCGTGGTGACGCTGGCCTGGTGGGCCGCGGCGATCACCGGCTCGCTCTACTGGGCCTACGACTGGGCCCTGCCCCGGGCCGACGGCGAGGGTGACCAGGACCTGGCGCAACTGCTCGGCCTGGGCGACTCCACCACCGCCCGGATCGGCCTGTACACCGCGCTCGGAGTGTTCTTCCTGATCACCCTGCCGATCGTGGTGCGGGGCTGCGCACTGCTGCAGGCCAGCTTCGCCAAGGCCATGCTGACCGGGGTGGCCGAGATGCGCGACCGGATCACCGTGCTGGAGGAGCAGAAGCGGGCCGCCGTGTCCGCCGAGGCCTCCGCGCTACGCCGGTTGGAACGTGACATCCACGACGGCCCCCAGCAGCGCCTGGTCCGGCTGGCGATGGACCTCAGCCGAGCCCGGATGCAGCTCGTCTCGGATCCGGGCGCGGCCGGCCGGACCATCGACGAGGCGGTCGCCCAGACCCGGGACACGCTGGCCGAGCTGCGAGCCCTGTCCCGGGGCATCGCGCCGCCGATCCTGGTCGACCGGGGTCTGCCCAGCGCCTTGGCGGCGATCGCCGGCCGCGGGCTGATCCCGATCGAGCTCCAGGTGGACCCGCAGCTCGGCACCCCCGCCGGGCGGCTCGACCCGGCGGTGGAGAACACCGCGTACTTCGTGGTGTCCGAGGCGCTGACCAACGTCGCCAAGCACAGCCGGGCCACCGAGGCCACGGTGACCGTGGCCCGTCAGGGCACCCGCCTGCAGGTACAGGTCGGCGACGACGGGCAGGGCGGCGCGCACCTGGCGAAGGGGCACGGGCTGGCCGGCATCGCCGACCGGGTTCGGGCCGCCGGTGGCGAACTGATGGTGGTCAGCCCGACCGGCGGCCCCACCGAGATCCGCGCCGAGCTGCCCCTGTGAGCGCGAGATGCGGCGAGGGTCGGCCACCGCGCCGAGCCCGCACGACGGGCGGGACGTGGTAGACAACACAGCCATGCGCATCGTGATCGCCGACGACGCCGTCCTGCTCCGGGAGGGGCTGGTCCGGCTGCTGACCGAGAGCGGGCACCAGGTGGTGGCCGCTGTCGGGGACGGTGACGCCCTGGTCGAGGCGGTGGTCGAGCACCGGCCCGACGTGTCGATCGTCGACGTCCGGATGCCGCCGTCGCACACCGACGAGGGGCTGCGGGCTGCGGTGGAGGCACGCCGACTGGTTCCGCGTACCCCGATCCTGGTGCTCTCCCAGTACGTCGAGGTCTCGTACGCCGATGATCTGCTCGCCACCACCGGCGGCGCCGGCGGCGGCGGGATCGGTTACCTGCTCAAGGACCGGGTGGCCGCGATCGACGAGTTCCTGGACGCGTTGCGCCGGGTGGCGGGCGGCGGCACGGTGCTCGACCCGGAGGTGGTCGGTCAGCTCTTCGCAAGGCGTCGCCGCGACGACCCGCTGCGCGAGCTGACCCCCCGTGAGCGCGAGGTGCTCGCCCTGATGGCTGAGGGGCGCTCCAACACCGCCATCGCGCGCGCCCTCGTGGTCAGCGACGGCGCGGTCGAGAAGCACGTTCGCAACATCTTCACCAAGCTGACCCTGCCGCCGGACACCGAACAGCACCGGCGGGTGCTGGCCGTCCTCACCTACCTGCGGAACTGACCTCCCGGGCCAGGGCCACCGCGTCGGTGAGGGTGTCGGCCACCGGGTGACCGGAGGCCCGCAGCCGGGCCGGGTCGGTGAACCCGCCGGTGTAGAGCACGGCCCGACCGCCCACCGCGAGCGCCGCGTCCGCGTCGTCGATGGAGTCGCCGATCAGCACCACTGCGGTGCCGTCCACGCCCAGCTCGGTCAGGTGCAGCTTGAGCGACTCCGCCTTGCGGTCGCCGCCGACCGTGGCCCGCAGCCCGTCGACGCGGGTGAAGTGGCCGGTCAACCCGTACGTGTGCACGGTCGGGACCAGCTCCTCGTGGAACCACATGGACAGCAGGCTCTGGTTGCCCGGCCAGGCTGCCATCGCGGCGCGCGCGTCGGCGGCCAGCTCACAGGTGGTCAACCCGGTCCGGTACGCGTCGTGGAAGATCTTGTCCAGTCGGCCGAACTCGTCGTCGTCCACGGCCTGCCCGAGCACCTCGGCGTAGTACTCGGCGATCGGCCTGCGGAACCGCACCCGGTGCTCGTCCGGCGTGATCGTGGGCCCACCCAGGCTCGCGAACACGACGTTGGTGGCGGACACCACCAGGCTGAGGTCGTTGAGCAGGGTGCCGTTCCAGTCCCAGACGAGGTGCGGGGGCGCAGGGGTCATCAGAGCACCCTAGGCACCCGTCAGAGCTGCGGCGTGGTCAGGTCCCGCAGCAGCCGGTCCTCCTCGACCCGCCAGTAACCGTGCTCCTTGCCGTCGAGCATCACCACCGGCAGCCGGTCCCCGTACTCCCGCTCCAGCCCTTCGTCGCCGGTGACGTCCCACTCCACCCACTTGTCGCCGGTGACCGCGACCACCCGGTCGAGCGCCGCCTTGGCGTCGTCGCACAGGTGGCAACCGGGTCGGGTGATCAGCGCGAGTCGGGCGTCAGTGGCCATCGGTTACCTCCGTGCTGTCGGTCGGCGTCGCCGACCGGAGTTGGGTCTTGCGTACCTTGCCGATCGCCGAGTGCGGCAGGGCGTCGACGAACTCGACGGCGGTCGGGCACTTGAACCGGGCCAGGTTCCGCGCGCAGTGGGCGAGCAGCTCCTCGCCGGTCACCGGGCGGCCCTGCGCCGGCACCACGTACGCCCGCACAGTCTCGCCGGTCCGCGGGTGCGGCACACCCAGTACCGCCGACTCGGCCACCCCGGGGTGCCCGGCGAGCACCAGCTCGACCTCGTGCGGATAGACGTTGAACCCGTTGACGAGGATCAACTCGCCGAGCCGGTCGACCAGGAAGAGGTCGCCGTCCTCGTCGGCGTACGCGATGTCGCCGGTGCCCCACCAACCGTCGGCGTCCGGGCCGCCCCGACCATCGGGCCAGTACCCGGTGAAGAGGTTGGGGCCGCACACCACGATCTGCCCCGGGTCGGTGCCCAGCGCCACGTCGGAGATGTCCAGCTCATCCGGGTCGTCGTCGGGGACGGCCAGCCCGTCGCGCCACAGGTCCACCCCGTCCGCGTCGACCAGTCGTAGCCGCACCCCGGGCAGCGGCCGGCCGATCGAACCCGGCTTGGCCGCGCCGCCGACCAGGGTGGAGGTGAGCACCGGCGCGGTCTCGGTGAGGCCGTACCCGATGTGCACCTGATGCCCGGTGACCTCGGTGAAGCGCGCCGCGACCGCGGGTTCGAGCGGCGCCGCGCCACAGACCGCCACCCGCACCGACGCGGTCGCCGCGCGGGCCTCGGCCATACCGGCCCAGGTCAGGAACATCGACGGTACGCCGACCAGCACGCTGACCCGGTGCCGCGCGATCTCGTCCAGCCCCGCCGTCGGGCCCGGCTCGTCGAGCAGCACGCCGGTCGCGCCGTGGTGCACGACCGCGCCGAGCCCCGAGTTGAGCCCGTACGCGTGGAACAGCGGCAACGCGAGCAGAACGGTGTCCGTCGGCCCGACCACCGGCGGCTCGATCTCCGCGACCTGTTCGTGGTTGGCGAGCAGTGCCTGGTGCGAGAGCATCGCTCCCTTGGGTCGCCCCTCGGTGCCGGAGGTGTAGAGCAGTACGGCCAGATCGGCGCCGCCTCGTCGAGGGCGGGGTACCGGTCCGGGTGCCTCGGCGGTCGGGGGCGTGCCGTGCACGGAGGTGAGCGCGGGCAGTTCGGCGGCCACGTCGGCGACCAGGTCCCGAACACGGTCGGTGGCGACGAGCACCGACGCGCCGGAGTCGGCCAGCACGTGCCGGAGCTCCGGGGCGGTGAAGCCGGGGTTGACCGGCACGGTGACCAGCCCGGCGCGGAGGGCGCCGAGCCAGGCGATCACGAAGTCCGGTGTGTTGGGCAGTGCGATGGCAATGCGTGGGGGCGTGGCACCGGGGTCGGTGGACGGCGCGGCGGCGGACAGGCCGCGGGCGGCGGCGTCCACCGCGGCGTCCAGTTCGGACCAGCTGAGGGTGTGCCCATGCCAGTGCAGCGCGGGCCGGTCGGCGCGGTCGAGAGCCGCCCGGTGGACCCGGTCGGCGAGGTTCGGCGCGGGGATTTCCGAGACGTCCTGCACGGTGATCGAGTCTGGCACAGCGCACGGCGACGGGCCACGCCCGACGGTCGGGGCGGGCCCGGAGGCCGATCCACGCGACAGTCCCATGTACGGGACTGTCCGGTGTGCCATCGGCGATCCGATCAGGTCCTGTCGATGGGACGTGCGGCGGCGCTCGTGGGCAGTTCGGCCGACCCCGCCCGACCGGCCGGCGCGCCGGGTCAGCCGAACGGGCGGCATACCTCCGACCTGGGCATCCATCCTGGATCACCGTGCCGACGGAAAGTCAATCGCACACGACGGACAACCGGTCCGCCGCCGGTACGACGGAGCGGGAAATACTTCCGCCTTGTGTAACGGACTTGCCACGCGCGGGTGACGTTGGCCCTATCATCACTCGGGTCGGGTCACCCCATTTGCCGTGAGTCGACACCCCTCAGCCCGAGGAGGCCCCCGTGCCTGTGAGCGCATTGGACCAGCACCTCCAGGGGATTTGCCGCCTGTCGGCAATTCCCGCGATCGTCCTGCCCGACCGGTCACCCGGCCGGTCCGCCCCGACGAGACCCAGACCGGCCCGCCCGGCAACCGACGGGACGGGGGCAACACGGTGACCACCTTCGGTTACGCGGAACGCCCGGTCGGCCTGACCGGTCAGCCGGCCCGCTCCCACGTCAACGAGCGGCCAGCAGCTCGCGCCCCACTGGACGAGCAGCCCGGAGGCGTCGTGCGGGGTGACAGCGCGGCGCATCGGATCCGCAGCCGGCCACACCACAACGAGCCACCGCCGCGACCAGCGGTGCCCGGTGGAAACGCGAAGCCGGCCGGCGGCCGGGTGGCCGTACCGCCCCGACCCACCATGCCCGTGCAGGGTCGTCGGATAAGCGACACACCGGCGGTCATCACCGACCCGGCGGCGGGTGAGACAGCGGTGATCCCGGCGGTGCCGGCCACCACCGCCACCACCCCGACCGGTTTTCCGAGCCGCCCGGACCCGTCCGACCCGGCAACCGAGGTCTGGACCCTGATCGAGCGGGCCCAGGCCGGCGAGTCCGAGGCGTTCGGTCTGATCTACGACCGGTATGTGGACACCGTCTTCCGGTTCGTCTACTTCCGGGTCGGCAACCGGCAACTCGCCGAGGATCTCACCTCGGACACCTTCCTGCGCGCGCTCAAGCGGATCGGCAGCTTCACCTGGCAGGGCCGCGACCTCGGCGCCTGGCTGGTGACGATCGCCCGCAACCTGGTGGCCGACCACTTCAAGTCGGGCCGGTACCGGCTGGAGGTCACCACCGGCGACGTGCTCGACGCCGACCGGGAGGACCGGGGCCCGGAGGGCAGCCCGGAGGCCGCGGTGGTGGAGCACATCACCAATGTCGCGCTCCTCACCGCCGTGAAGCAGCTCAACCCGGAGCAGCAGGAGTGCATCGTGCTGCGCTTCCTCCAGGGCTTCTCGGTCGCCGAGACGGCCCGCGCGATGGGCAAGAACGAGGGAGCCATCAAGGCCCTCCAGTACCGCGCCGTCCGCGCCCTGGCCCGACTGCTGCCCGACGGCTTCCAGCCGTAGTTTGTTACGGCGGGGCCGACGGGCGTCGATCAACGTCCGCGCAGCTCAGAGTCGGTCCCGCCCGGTGATGACCATCACTTTCTGTAATTTCCGCTCCGCCCGGCCCGTAACCCGTGCCCGGCCCGCCGCGTTTCTCCGGGTGCGACCGGTGGATGTCCCGGCAGGCCCGGGTCACCGAGGTCCGACCGGCACGCCGGCGGCACCTCACCTCCGTGGTGTCACACTGCCGCCCGGTCGCTGGCAACGACGGCGGCCGACCGGCCGTGACCAGCGAGAGGAGGTGCCTGCGGTGGACAACACCCTCTTCTCCCGCCGGCGCGCGGAGCGCTTCGCGCAGCTTCTCGACGAGGCCAACGGCGCTCGGCGACACCACGTGCGATCCCGGGTGGACGGTCAACTCGCGTCGCTCGTCGCAGTGGGTCAGCGGCTCAGCGTCGACCCCCCGGCTGTCGAGGTGGACCAGGACTTCCGCACCGGTCTGCGGGCGATGCTGCTCGCGACGGCCGAGCGGGAAGGGCTGGGCAGCGCACCGGCGGCGGCCAGCGAACCGACCGCGACGACTACCCGTGGGCGGCTGCTGCCGGCGGTCACCGCCCGGCGGGCCCGAGCCCGGGGCGCGATCCTGGTCGGCATCGCCGCCGGGGCGATCGCCGTCTCCGGGATCTCCGCCGCCAGCGAGAACGCGGTGCCCGGTGACGCGCTGTACGGCATGAAGCGCTCCACCGAACGGGCACAGCTCGCCCTGGCCAGCTCGGACATCAGCCGAGGCCAGCTCTTCCTGGACTTCGCCCGGACCAGAGTTGGCGAAGCCGCCAAGCTGCGCGGCGACCGGATCGGCTACAGCGCGGTCCTCGACGACATGGACGCCGACAGCCGGCAGGGAGTTCGCCTGCTCACCTCGGCCGCTGTGCAACGGGCCGAGCCGGGCAGCCTGGACACCCTCAACACCTTCGTGTCGAGCCAGCGCCGGGCGGTAGGCGGCCTCCTCGACGGGAGCACCCGTGTCGATCGGGAACGGACCCACCGGTCGCTGCTGCTGCTGGACAGCATCCGGGAACGCTCGGACGAGCTGCGCGCGGCGATCGGCTGCGGCCTCCCGGCACCGACCGCCAGCGACGCCCTCGGCCCGGCCCCGAGCGCCTGCCCCGGCGCCCGCTGACCCGCGCCTCTATACCGCACGCCCGACCGGTCGCGCCACAGTTCGCTGTGTGCCCGGCCGGTCGACCGTCTGCGGCGGATACCCTCGCCAGGGAGCATCTGTCGTACCGGCGAGGAAGGGAATCGCGTGGCGCGTAGCCGTAAGGTGACGGTCAGCACCGACGCCGAGGGGCACACTGCGGGCTGGGCGGAGACCGACCTGGCCCCGGTCAGCGCACCCGACCCGACCGCCGCGGCGTTCTTCGACGTGGACAACACGATGATGCAGGGCGCGTCGATCTACTGGTTCGCCCGTGGGCTCGCCTCCCGGAACTACGTGACCACCAGCGACCTGGCCCGATTCGCGTGGCAGCAGCTCCGCTTCCGGGTGCTGGCCCGCGAGCACGCCGGTGACATGTCCCTGGCCAAGGAGGCGGCGCTGGCCTTCGTGCAGGGCTGGCGGGTCGACGAGGTCGAGCACCTCGCCGAGGAGATCTTCGACGAGTTGATGGCCCCCCGGATCTGGGCCGGCACCCACCAGCTCGCTCAGCGTCACCTGGACGCCGGTCAGCGGGTCTGGCTGGTCAGCGCCGCCCCGGTCGAGATCGGCCGGGTGATCGCCGCCCGGCTCGGCCTGACCGGCGCCATCGGCACGGTGGCCGAGGTGGCCGACGGGGCGTACACCGGGCGATTGGTGGGTGACCTGATGCACGGGCCGGCCAAGGCCGAGGCGGTCACCCAGCTCGCCGCGGTGGAAGGGCTCGACCTGACCCGCTGCGCGGCCTACAGCGACTCAGCGAACGACCTGCCGCTGCTCTGCGCGGTGGGCCGGGCGGTGGCCGTCAACCCGGACGGTCCTCTGTTGCGGCAGGCCCGCCGGCACGGCTGGGAGGTACGGGACTTCCGCACCGGCCGGCGAGCGGTCAAGATCGCCGTACCGTCGACCGCGGCGGCCGGGTTGGTGGCCGGCGCGGTCACCGCCGGCCTGGCCCTGCAGCGCCGCCGCCGCGCCGGCTGAGGCGTCCGAAGCGCGCTAAGGCCCGAACGGGTCGGGCCGTCGCTCCAGCAACGTGTGCAGGGTCTGCTGGATCGTCTCGCGCACCTGGTCAGCGAGGTTGAAGACCACCAGCGGGTCGTCCGCCGAGTCGGTCAGGTGGGCGGTGGGGATCGGCGGGCAGAACTCGATCAACCACTTGCTGGGCAGCGGCACCATGCCCAGCGGGCCGAGCAGGGGGAATGTCGGCGTGACCGGGAAATACGGCAGCTTGAGCAGCCGCGCCAGGGGCTTGAGGTCGGCGAGCATCGGGTAGATCTCCTCGCCACCGACGATGGCGACGGGCACGATCGGGGTGCCAGTGCGCAGCGCCGCCGAGACGAACCCGCCCCGCCCGAAACGTTGCAGTTTGTACCGGTCGGCGTAGAGCTTGCCGATGCCCTTGAAGCCCTCCGGGAACACCCCGACCAGATCGCCGTTGCCGAGCAGCCGCTCGGCGTCCGGGTTGCAGGCCACCGTGCCGCCGGTCTTGCGGGCCAGCTCGGAGACGACCGGCATCCGGAAGACCAGGTCGGCGCCGAGCAGCCGCAGGTAGCGGTGCGCGGGATGCTTGTCGTGCAGCGCCGCGGAGAGGATCAGGGCGTCCAGTGCCACCGTCCCGGAATGGTTGCCGACCACCAGGGCGGGCCCGTCCACGGGCACGTGCTCCACCCCGCTGACCTCGGTGCGGAACCAGTCCCGGTAGAGCAGCCGCAGCAGCGGGTGGAAGACCGCGTCGGTCAGCTCCGCGTCGAAGCCGAACTCGTCGACCTCGTAGTCACCGGAGAGCCGCCGGCGCAGGAACGCCAGCCCGTTCGCGACCTTGCTGTCCCAGTGGTCCCCGGGCCGGTCCGCCACCGCCGGCCCGGTGCCCCCGGGCAGCTCGGCGTCGACCTCGTTGGTCGGCGTCGGTGCTGCAGTCGGGGTCGGCGCGGCCTGCGCGGTCGGCCGATGTCCGTTGCGCCGCGCCGGCTCCGCGTCCGGCGCGGGCACCTGCTGGGGTACGTCGAAACGCCCGACCGACTGCGGGTCGCGTCCCTCCTCCGGACCGCTCATGATGACCGTTCCCGGACCGCTGAGCGGACCTGCCGGATGCCGTCCAGGACGAGTTGCTCGGCAGCGGCCAACTGATCGCGGGTGACCACCACCCCACCGTGGTGGGCGCGGATGAAGTCCTCGAACGCCTCGGCGGTCGACCGGGGCGTGAACCCGTACTCCTGCTCAAGCCGGCTGGTGTCGACCACCCGGCCGTGCACGAAGAGGTCGACCTGGTCCAGCCCGTAGCGGCCGAAGCCCATGGTGCGGGCCAGCGCAGCGGCCCCGGAGAGACCCGGCTCCAGCACCGGCACGGCCACCCGACCGGCCCGCCGGATCGCCTGGGACAGCGACAACACCCCGGGGCCGGCGACGTTGTACGTGCCGGGGTGGTCCTCCACGATCGACCGGTGCAGCACCTCCAACGCGTCGTCGAAGTGCAGGAACTGCAGACGGGGGTCGCGGCCGAAGACGGTCGGCACGAACGGCTGCGAGAAATAACGGGTCAACGTGGTGTCGGCGGTCGAGCCGATGAACGGGGCGAAGCGCAGCACCGTTGCGGTGACGTCGGACCGGCGACGCCGGAAGCCACGGACGTACCCCTCAAGGTCGAGGATGTCGCGGCCGAAACCGCCGCGCGGCACCTCGCGGGGCTCGGTCTCCTCGGTGAAGACCGCCGGATCCCGGAACGACACCCCGTACGCGGCGGTCGACGACCGGACCACGAGCTTGCGCAGCCGGGGGGCCCGCTGGCAGGCGGCGAGCATCTGCATGCTGCCGATGACGTTCTGGTCCTTCATCGCGGACCGGCCACCATGCTGCGGGTCGGGTGAGGTGACCAGCGCGAGGTGCACCACCGCGTCGACGTCCAGGTCGGCGAGGAGCCCACCGAGCGAACCGCTGTCGATGCGGAGTCGTTCGACCCGGTCCAGCAGGTCGGTGAACTCGGTGCCGGAATCCGGTGCGTCCACTCCGATGACCCGTTCGATGCGCGGGTCGGCGGCCAGTCGGGCCGCCACGTGGGCACCCAGGTAACGACCCACTCCGGTGACGACGACGACCCCCGGAGCACCTGAGGTGCCACCGGGGGTCATCTGACGCACCTACGCCGGCAGGATGGACCGAGCCGGGACGACCACGGCCTGATCACCTGAGCCTCCGGAGGTCGACAGTTTGGCAAGTGACGCCGAACGCCGGGCCGTGAGCCCGGCGACGATCACTTGCCGAGACGGCGACGCTGGACGCGGGTCTTGCGCAGCAGCTTGCGGTGCTTCTTCTTAGCCATGCGCTTACGGCGCTTCTTGACCACCGAGCCCATACGACAGCCTTTCGATACAACGTGCGGGGCGGACCGGATGACACCACGCAGGTGGCGACGGCGACCGCTTGCGGACAACGGACCGGACCAGTCTGGGCGGCGGGGCGCACCGGTGGGGTCTCGGTCGGGCTCCAGGGTAGCCGCAGGGCGTCAGCCGGACCAACGCGCCCCCGTCACGGCCGCCCGGGGTGCGCGACTGCGGAGCTCGGAAGCTCGCTCCCTACGCTCACCGATGCCGGTCAGCCGGCGATCGGAGGGCGAGGCGGTGACTCAGGCGGTCTCCTGAAAGGCACCCCGCAGGTATTCGTGCACCGCATGCTCGGGCACCCGGAATGACCGGCCGACCCGGACGGCGGTGAGCTCACCGCTGTGCACCAGGCGATAGACAGTCATCTTCGACACCCGCATGACCGTCGCCACCTCTGCGACGGTCAGGAACTTGACCTCCGACAGCCGTCCGTCGGACTGTGACCCGGCCATGGCTCACCGACCCATCCCATGCCCGGCGCGTGCCAACCCGACGGATGCTCCGGGCCGGGCCGGCGACGCGCGTGTTACCAGTACGGTAGCGGGGCGGTTGTGACCGGCGCGATCCCTTCCTGCAACTGATCATGTTTCGGTGGCCGGTTCACCCGATCCGCGCTCCCGGTTTCCGCCCGTCCGCGTTCGCTGTCCGGTTGGTCCGGCGCCGCTCATTCGGTGCGCAGCGCGACCACCGGGTCGAGACGGCCGGCGCGCTGCGCGGGGACCACCCCGAAGACGATGCCCACCACCGCCGACACACCGAAGGCCAGCGCCAACGACCACCAGGTGATCGCGGCCGGAATGGGCGACAGCGCGTCGACCAGCAGGGCGGTTCCCACACCCAGCGCCATTCCGGTCAGCCCGCCGATCGTGGTGAGCAGCACCGCTTCCAGCAGGAACTGCACGCCGATGTCGCGGGGACGTGCGCCCACGGCCTTGCGCAGCCCGATCTCCCGGGTCCGCTCCCGGACGCTGACCAGCATGATGTTGGAGACGCCGACGCCGCCGACGAGCAGCGAGATGCCGGCGATGGCCGCCAGCACGCCGGTGAGGACACCGAGGATGTCGCCGAGCACGCCGAGGATCTGCTGCTGGGTGACCGCGCTGAACTCGGTGTCCGGGTGACGGCGGTTCAGCTCGGCGACGATCCGTTCACCCAACTCGTCGATCCGCTCCCGGTCCGGCGCCTTGACCGCGATGCCGTCGACCCGCTGGGTGCCCCAGAGTCGTTGCGCGGCGGTCACCGGCACGTGCACCTCGTCGTCCCGGTCGACGCCGAGGCTCTGCCCGAGGGGCGCGAAGACGCCGATCACCCGGAACCGCACCCCGGCCAGCGCCACCTGCTGGCCGAGCGGGTCCCGGTCGGGAAAGAGCGCACGGGCGACCGAGTCGCCGAGCACCGCCACCCGTCGGCTGGTGTCCACGTCGGTGCCGGTGAGGCAGCGGCCCCGGGCCAGCGACCGCGTGAACACCGCCGGGGTCGTCTCCAGGACGCCCTGCACTGTGGTGAAGTCGGAACGCGCGCCGGCCCGCGCGGTCGCCCCGGAGGCGACGGTGACCGCCACCCGGTCGGGGTCACCGACCACCCGGGTGACGGCGTCCACGTCCTTGAGGGTCAGCGGCGAGACGACCGGCGCGTTGCCCACCTCGATCCGGCCCGGGACGACCAGCAGCAGGTTGGAGCCGAGGCCCTCGACCTGTTGCTCGACCTTCTGTTTGGTGCCGGTGCCGATGGCCACCAGCAGGACCACCGAGGCCACCCCGATGATCACCCCGAGCATGGTCAGCGCGCTGCGCAGCCGGTTGGCCCGGAGGGCGTCCAGCGCGACCCGCCACGCCTCGGCGACTCTCACGCCGTACCTCCGGGTTGGTCGACCTCGGGTTCGCCCGGGGCGACGTCGCGCGCGTCGGTGTCGAGCCGCTCGACCTCGGACGGAAGGCGCCCGGTGGCTCCGGTGGCGCCACCAGAGCCACCGGACGGGTGCCCCGGGCCGCTTCCGGACGCGGACCGGGGCTCCGCGCTGGGAGCGGAGACCAGTGTCGCAGGTCGACCGTGATCAACGGACAGCGGTCGATCATGGGCGGAGCGTGGGTCGGCGTTGGCCGCCACCGGCGGGTGTGGGCTCGCGGCACTGTCCGCCACGACCACCCCGTCGCGCATGGTGATCCGACGCTGGGCGCGGGCCGCCACCTCCTGGTCGTGGGTGACCATCACCAGCGCCACCCCGGACTCCGCGTTCAACTGCTCCAACAGCTCCAGCACGGCGGCGCCGGTGACGCTGTCCAGGTTGCCGGTTGGCTCGTCGGCCAGCAGCACAGTCGGCTCGGTGACCAGCGCGCGGGCGATCGCCACCCGCTGCTGCTCACCGCCGGACATCTGGTTGGGTCGGTGGTCCAGCCGGTGACCGAGGCCAACCCGGCCCAGCATCGCCGCCGCCCGCTCCCGCCGCTGCCGGGCCGACACCCCCCGGTAGACCAGGGGCAACGCCACGTTCTCCACCGCCGAGGTGCGCGGTAGCAGGTGGAACGCCTGGAAGACGAAGCCGATCGTCTCGTTGCGCAGGGTCGCCATCTCCGGCGGGGCGAGGGCATTGACGTCCCGCCCGCCGATCACCAGGCGGCCACCGGTGGGCCGGTCCAGCCCACCGAGGAGGTGCATCAGGGTGGACTTGCCCGAGCCGGACGGGCCGACCAGGGCCACGTAGTCCCCCGACTGCACGGTGAGCGACACCCCGCGCAGCGCCTGCACCGACACCCCGTCGAGCTGGTACGTCCGGGACACGTCCACCGCCTCGATGGCCGGGACCCGCCCCCCGTCGTGCGGACCTGAAACGGCAGGCTCGGTCACCGGACTTCCTGGCCGTCGCGGACCTGATCGGCACCGCGCACCACGATCCGGTCGCCGGGCTGCACGCCGTTGAGGATCTGCACCAGGTCGGCCCCCTGGACGCCCACTGTCACCGCCGCCCGGCCCGCCTTGCCGTCCCGGACCACCCAGACCACGTCCCGGCCGTCGACCGAGAACACCGCAGACGCGGGGACGGTCACCGCGTCGGCGGCCTCGCGTACCCGCAGGTGCACGACCGCGTTCATGCCGGGGCGGGGCGTCGGGGCCGGCTCGTCCTCGGCCAGCTTCCCGGCGCCCAGCGCGAGACGGACCCGATAGGTGACCCCGCCCTGCGCGGAACTGGTGGGCAGCACGTCGACCGAGCGGACGACCGCGTCGTAGCTGGCGCCGGTGACGGCGTCCAACTCGACAGTGGCGGTCACGCCGGCCTTGACCAGCAGCACGTCGGTCTCGTCCACCTCGGCGAGCAGGCCCAACTGCCCGGTGTCCACCACGGTCAGCACCGGCGTGCCGGCGGTGACCAGCCCGCCGACCACCACCGCGTCGTCCACGCCGGCCGGCGGCCCACCCTGACTGGGGGCCAGCACGGACGGGTCAAGACCAGCGCCACCGGCCTGCTCCAGCAGCCCGGCCAGACCGGCGTTCGCGCCACCGCCGGCCCGGGTGCCGCCCGGCTGCACCACCCCGGCGATCGGGGCGCGCAGGGTAAGCGCGTCGACGCTCGCCTTCGCCAGGTCGTACGCCTGCTGGGCCTGGAGCCGCTGCGCCGCGGAGAGCGCGCCGACGGCGGAGCTCAACCCGTTGATCCCGCGCTGCACCGCGCGGACCGCCTGGTCGGCGCTGCGCGCGGCGGCCGCGTACTGGCGTTGCGCGGACGTCACCTGGGTCAACAACGCGTCCCGCAATTGCGGGTCGGCGATCTTCTCGGCGGCTTTCCGTGCCGCGTCGAACGCCTCATCGGCCGCCTTGTCGGTGCCGCGCCGGCTGCTGGTCAGGCTGCCCGCTCCCACGCCTCGGCCGGCGCGCTTGGCGGCGGTCAGCGCCTCCTTCGCCTGCCGCAGCCGCTGCTGCGCGGAGGGCGAGTCGACCACGGCCAACACCTGACCGCGCTTGACCCGCTGTCCAGGCTGGACACGCAGGCTGGCCAGGGTGCCGTCGGCGGGAGCGGTAAGGGTGGCAGCGGCGCGAGCGGTCACCGTCGCGGGCGCGTCGATCACCTCGCTGACCGCATTGCGGGCCGCCGACGCCAACGCGAGGTCCGGGTCTTCGTCGCCACACGAGGCGGCGGTGGTGGCGGTGAGGACGACGACGGCGGTCAGGGCGATGAGCAGGCGGGGCCGCATGGTGCTGGCGGGCCGTGACGACTGAGGACGGCGCACCCATCGATGGTACGGCGCACCGCCCGCGAGCTGCGTCAGCCGGCGGTGGCCCGGACGTACGCCACGCACTCGTCGTGCAGCGTCGACCACTGTTCACCGAACGCCTTCTCGGAGGCCGCGTCGATGGTCCTGCCGTCGTGCACCACGGTCTTGAAGAAGGTGAGCAGCCGCAGCGGCCCGTACCGGTCGACGAGGTGCCGAACGGCCAGGTAGCCGATGCCGTAGCTGCCGGCGACCCGTTCGGCGGAGGCATCGTCGGCGGGGTTCACGCCCTCCAACTTGCCATCCCAGCCGCCCCGGACCATCTTGCGCACGTCGGCGATCCCCTCGTACCTGTCGACCGCCTGGCCGCCGGCACCGGCGAACTCGGCCAGCCCTTCGACCAACCACCAGGTGAGCTTGCCCGGGTAGCCGCGCTCCGGCAACGACGCCGCGTGGGTCAGCTCGTGGCGCAGCAGGTCGTCGGTGCCGCTGCTGGAGAGCCCTTCGGCGTTGAGCACAACCTCGTGATGCCCACCGCCCACGGTCACCGCGTAACCGCCTGTCCATTCTGGGCGTTCCCCGCCGTACCAGCGCTGCCACTCGGTGCGCCCGGCGTAGAAGATCCGGTATCGGTCCGGCGGTGATCCGGTCACCGCGTACCCGTCGGCGACCTTCGCCGCCGCCTCGGCCTGCGCGAGCAGGCCGGGCAGCTTGCCGCGCAGCGCCGGCGTGGTGGCGACGATGGTCCGCGCGCCGACGGCGACCGCCAGGTCGCTGATCTCCCACGGTCGGGTGCCGGTCTCCACCGACTTGGATTCCTCCATGGCGACCATCCGGGGCTGGTCACCGTTCTCCCGCCAGCGGGTGCCGATCAGCACCGGGCTGGGCCGGCAGTTCGGCGTGACGAAGCAGTACTGGAAGCGCACCAGCAGCCGCCACTCGCCGGGCTTGCCGATGATCGGCACGGGCAGGCCACTCGGCTCGGCCCGCCAGCCGGTCACCTTGAGCTCGCGTAGCGCGGCGAAGCGTCGGCGCAGGTCGTTGTGGGCAACGGGGTCGGCGACGGCGAGGAAACCGGCGCGGTCGCCGCCGAGGAGCGCCGCGGACTGCCGGTGGAGCTGCGCGGTGATCCGGTCTGACAACCCGCGCGCCACGGCGGTGGCCGGGTCGTCGGCCGCCGAGGCACCGACCCGGCTGACCGTGGGGCGCGCGCCTGACTCCCGGATCACTCCGACGACGAGCGCCGCCGGCAGGCCGCAGCCCAGCAGCAGGAAGACCACCACGAGCACCGTCCACAGCGGCCAGAGCCGCCGTGGTGCTGGCTGCTGCACCTCGTCAGTCACCCGCCGAAGGGTACGACCAATACCTGGACGCGGTGAGGCCGCCCCGGGCCGATCGGCCCGGCGACCCGATCACCGGCCGGTGCCCGGCCAGGAGCGGAACGAGATGTCCATGCTCGCGATCAACTGGTGGTACGAGCGGTCGACGTCGCGGGGCAGGCCGAAACCGCCCGCGGCTTCCAGGGTCACGAAGCCGTGCAGGGCGCTGCGCAGCGCACGGGTCGCGTCCACCGCGTCGTCACCGGTGAGCCCGTACCCACGGAGCACTGCGGTGACGGCACCGACGGCGCGTTCGCCCGCCTCGACGTGCTCCGGGTCGGCCGGGTCGGGCACCCGTTGCGTCGCCGGGTAGCGGCCCGGGTGCCGGTGGGCGTAGTCACGGTAGGCGCCCGCCATCGCCCGGAGCGCGTCGCCACCGGAGCGGCCGACGGCGGCGGTGGTCATCTCGGTGGCCAGCTCCGCGGTGGCCAGGGCGGAAAGCTTCTGGGCCAGCGCGTCCGCCCCCCGCACGTGCTTGTAGAGGCTGGGCAACGCGACCCCGAGCCGACTGGCGAGCGCGGCAAGGGTGAGCTGCTGAAAGCCGACCTCGTCAGCCAGCCGGGCCGCCTCCCGTACGACTGTCTGCTGGTTGAGGCCGACCCTAGGCACCGGCGCACACCGCCAGGAAACCGAGCAGCTCCTCGGCGGTGCGCTGCGGCTGGTCGGCGTGCGGGTAGTGGCCGGACTCCTCGATCATCCGGGCCTCGGCGGTGCCGAAGAGCCGCCGGGCGGCCCGTGCCTCGGCTCCCGGGTCGGGGAAGTCCGGGTCCTTGGACCCCATCAGCACCAACACCGGTTGCCGCACCTGTGGGGCGCGGGCGGTCCAGTGCGGCTCGGCCGGTGCGATCACACCGCGGGTCGCTGCCATCCGGCCGGGCTCGCGCAGGTTGGCGACCATCGAACGGCGGTAGGCCGCGTCGTCGGCGGGTCGGTGCACCGGGAACAGCGTGTTGTGGAACATCCCGAAGAGTCTGGGGCTGTGCAGCACGGACCACATCGCCATCCGCAGCAGCGGGCTGAGCTTCGGCTGACCGACGAACGCGCCGATCTGCACGATGCCGGTGACCAGCTCGGGCGCGTCGGTGGCGGCGAAGACCACCGCCGCCGCGGCGGACGAGCTGCCGACCAGGACGGCCGGGCCGGCGTCGAGGTCGCGGACCACGGCCAGCAGGTCCGCGCCGACCTCGGCCGGGGCGTACGTGGGCCAGCCGGCGCTGGACTCGCCGTGCCCCCGGACGTCGACCGAGGCGACCCGGTGACCGGCGGCCACCAGCAGGGGAACGAGGTGCCGGAAGCTCGCCCGGTTCTCGCCCATGCCGTGCGCGAGGACGACCAGCGGCCCCTCGCCCTGCGCCTCGTACGCGATGTGTCCGCCGTCCCGCCGCACCTGGTTAGTTGTCATAGCCTTAAAGCTAAGCTACTTAGCCAAGGTTGGCAAGCCGGAAACTCAGACGGGCCGGCGGTGACCCCGAGGGGTCGCCGCCGGCCCGTCGGCCGAACCGGGGGAACTACTTCTTGGAGATCAGGGCACGGCCGAAGAAGACCAGGTTGGCGGGGCGCTCGGCGAGCCGGCGCATCAGGTAGCCGTACCACTCGTCGCCGTACGGGACGTAGGTGCGCACGGTGTAGCCCTCGCCGGCCAGCCGGGCCTGCTCCTCGGGGCGGATGCCGTAGAGCATCTGGAACTCGAAGCGCTCCGGCCCCCGGTCGAACCACCGGGCGCGGTCCTCGCCGATGGCGATCATCCGGGGGTCGTGGGTGGCCAGCATCGGGTACCCGTCGCCGGACATCAGGATGTTCATGCAGCGGACGTAGGACCTGTCCACCTCACGGGCCGACTGGTACGCCACCGACTCCGGCTCCTTGTAGGCGCCCTTGCACAGCCGCACCCGCGACCCGGCCGAGGAGAGCTCCCGGCAGTCCGACTCGGTCCGGCGCAGGTACGCCTGGAGCACCGCGCCGGTCGACGGGAAATCCTTGCGCAGCCGGCTCAGCACCTCCAACGTCGAGTCGGTGGTGGTGTGGTCCTCCATGTCCAGGGTGACAGTGGTGCCCGCCGCGTCCGCCGCCGCGCAGATCGCCCGTGCGTTGTCGTACGCCAACTGCTCGTCGAACATCTGGCCGAGGGCGGAGAGCTTCACGCTCACCTCGGCGGCCGGGGTGAGCCCCGCGGCGGCGAGCATCTTCAGCAGTTTGAGGTATTCGTCCCGGGTGGCGGTGGCCTGCTCGGGGGTGACGGTGTCCTCACCGAGGTGGTCGAGGGTGACCGCGAGGCCGTCGTCGACGAGCCCGCGGGTCGCGCGCAAAGCGTCGTCGGTGGCGGCGCCGGCGACGAACCGGCGTACGACGTCCCGGGTGTACGGGGCGGTCGCGACGAGCCGCTCGACCTGGGATGACCGGGAGGCGGCGAGGATGACGGAACGGAGCATGTGCCGAGCGTAACGCCAGTGCCAGGGCCCGCGCCGAGGGGCGGCCGGGCCTCCTGGACCTGGGGGCGGGGCGGCGGCGGTGGCGTCGATCGGCTACAACGATGCCGTGGACCAACGCCCCCGCCGCCGACTCCGATCGGCCTCCGTGCAGCTCGGCGCGCTCACCGCCCTCGCGCTCGCTCTCTCCGCCTGCAACATGACCTCGGACGACGACGATGACGACGACTGTGCCCTCGGGCCGGTCGGCGGCGGCGACACCGTCGCGCTGGCGATGCGGGTCAGCGACCCGGCCTCCGGCCGCGCCGCCCCGGAGCCGACCACCGCGGCCCTGCCCGAACGCGGAGGGTTCGGCACCCACCTCGCCTCCTGCGGCGGCTGACGTGCGCCGCGAGACGATCACCCCGCGCCCCGACTGGGACGCCACCATCCGGTCACAGGGGCTGGTCTACGTCGACACCGAGCTGCCCGACGGCGGCATCATGTCCTACTGGGACGAGACCGCCGCGTACGCCTTCGACCTGGACGAGGTGCTGCGCCTGGAGGAGGCGACCGAGGAGCTGCACCGGATGTCGGTGGCCGCTGCCGAGCACGTGGTGACGCGGCGCCGCTACGCCGAGTTCGGCATCCCGGAGTGGGCGGCCGAGGCGGTGGCCCGGTCGCTGCGGGAGGCGCCACCGACCCTCTACGGGCGCTTCGACCTGGCGTACGACGGCAGCTGGCCCCCGAAGATGTTGGAGTACAACGCGGACACCCCCACCGCGCTGGTCGAGGCGAGCATCATCCAGTGGTACTGGCTGGAGCAGACCCGGCCGGACCTGGACCAGTGGAACAGCCTGCACGAGCGGCTGGTCGGCGCCTGGGCCAAGATCGGGGCCGGGCTGCACGACCCGCGGGTGCACGTGCTCTGGTCGAACGAGGAGGAGTCTGGCGAGGACCACATGACGGCCGGCTACCTCGCCGAGACCGCGCGACAGGCCGGCCTGAGCGTCGAGCTGCAGCCCATCCAGGAGATCGGCTGGGACGGCCGGCGCTTCGTCGACGCCGACGACCGCCCGGTCACCACCTGCTTCAAGCTCTACCCGTGGGAGTGGATGCTGGCCGAGCCGTACGGGCCGGCGGCCCTGGCTCCGGGCACCCCGACCACCTGGATCGAGCCGGCCTGGAAACTGCTGCTCTCCAACAAGGCGCTGCTCGCGGTCCTCTGGGAGTTGTACCCCGGCCACGAGTACCTGCTCCCGGCATACCTCGACTCGCCACGCGGCATGCCGGAGTACGTGGCCAAGCCACTGCTCGGCCGCGAGGGCGGCTCGGTACGCATCGTCACCGCCGATGAGGAGATCACCAACCCGGGGATCTACGGCGACGAGGGCTGGTGCTACCAGGAGTTCCGGGCATTGCCGCAGTTCGCCGGCAACCGGATGGTGCTGGGCAGCTGGATCGTCGACGGCGAATCGGCCGGCGTGGGGGTGCGGGAGAGCGCCAGTCTGATCACCGACGGCTACGCGCGGTTCCTACCGCACTACATCGACGCGCCACGCGCCCCGTGAGTCGTCTACCGTTGGGGGCGTGAACTTCGACGCGTACGCCCGGACCGGTGTTGACCTGGTCAACGCCCGCCTGGACGACCTCGACGACCTGCGTGCCCTCTTCACCGAGGACCACTCCTGGATGAGCGACGAGGTCGTGGAACGTGATGTGGCGATTTTCCGGCGGGCGCAGAAGCGACTGCGGGACGTCTTCGAGTACGGCACCTCGGGGCGCGACGCCCAGGCGGTGACCGAGCTGAACGCGCTGCTTGAGGCGTTCCCGGTGCAGCCGCGCATCTCCGGGCACGACTCCAGCGACTGGCACATGCACGTGACCAGCCGGGGCGCGTCGGTCAGCGCGGAATACCTGGCCGGCGCGGTCTGGGGGTTGTCGGTCTGGCTGTGCGAGTACGGCAGCGCCCGCTTCGGGGTCTGCGCCGACGAGCGCTGCGGCAACGTCTACCTGGACACGTCGTCCAACTGCTGCCGGCGGTTCTGCTCGGAGCGCTGCGCCACCCGCTCGCACGTAGCAGCGCACCGGGCCCGCAAGCGGGCGGCGGTCGGCGAGCAGGTCACGGTCGCCCCCCAGCCGACCGCCGGCGTCGACTCGCTCTCGCCGGTCAGCTGACGCCGCCGCCCCGTCGTGGGCGGCGGGTCAGGCGTCGACCGGCGACGACGCGGTCAGGTGCTGGCGGGCGAACTCCAACGCGGCGCGCAGGTCCGCCTCGCGCACCGCGCGGCTCTTCGCGCCCCGGGTGGCGACCTCCACCGCCACCGCCCCGGTGAAGCCCCGCCCGGCCAGTGAGGAGAGCAGCTCACCGCAGGGCTGGGTGCCGCGACCGGGCACCCGGTGCTCGTCGCGGCCCTCACCGGTGCCGTCACCGAGGTGCACGTGCGCCAGCCCGGCACCCATCCGGTCGGCCATCTCCAGCGGGTCGCTGTGCGAGGCCGCGCAGTGCGACAGGTCCAGCGTGTACGACGGGTAGCCGGCGTCGGTCGGATCCCAGCCGGGCACGTACGGGACGAACTGCCGGCCCGCCATCCGCACCGGGTACATGTTCTCCACGGCGAAGCGGAGCCCGGTGAACCGGTCCGCGACGCCTGCCAGGCCCTCGGCGAAGTTGCGCGCGTAGTCCCGCTGCCAGGTGAACGGTGGGTGCACCACGACGGTCGGTGCCCCCAGCGTCTCGGCCAGCTCGGCGGCCTTGCGCAGGCGCTCCCACGGGTCCGGGCTCCACACCCGCTGGGTGACCAGCAGGCAGGGCGCGTGCACCGAGAGGACCGGGACGCCGTAGTGCGTGGAGAGGCCGCGAAGCGCGCCCGCGTCCTGGCTGACCACGTCGGTCCAGACCATCACCTCGACGCCGTCGTAGCCGAGCGCCGCGGCCAGTTGGAACGCCGCCGCGGTCGGCTCGGGAAAGACCGACGAGCTGGACAGGAGCACGGGAACGCGGGAAGTCACATCAGCCAGCGTAGCCCGGCACCGCCGGGGGCATCGTGACGAGCGCCGGCAAATCGACCGAAAACGGTCGCCGGGTCAGATCGGTTCGAGTTGATCGAGTCGGCGGAGGATGACGCCCTCCCGCAACGCCCACGGGCAGATGTCCAGCGAGTCCAGATCCAGGCGGCGCATCACCGTCTCGGCGACCACGGCACCGGCCAGCAACTGGTGAGCCCGCCCCGCGCTGACCCCCTCCAGCTCCATCAACTGCGCCGGTGGGATGTGCCGGATGAAGCCGATGACCTGCCGCAGGCCGGCCCGGGTCAGGCTGCGTGGCACCCACAGCCCGGCACCGGACGGGGCCGCCCCGGCCAGCCGGGCCAGGGTCCGGAACGTCTTCGAGGTGGCCACCGCCCGACCCCAGCCCACCTCCGTCATCTGGCCGACGACCTTGTCCAGCCGGCCGTCCACGTACTCCCGGAGCTTGTCGACGGCCTCCGCCGACGGCGGGGCCGCGCTGGTCGGATCGACCCGTAGCCGCTCCCGGGTCAGTCGACCGGCCCCAAGCGGAAGAGAGACCGCGACGTCCGGGTCCTCGTCGATGCCGGCGGCGATCTCCAAGGAGCCACCACCGATGTCCAGCACCAGCAGCCGGCCCGCCGACCAACCGAACCACCGCCGTACGGCCAGGAACGTCATCCGCGCCTCGTCCGCCCCGGAGAGCACCGCCAGGCGTACGCCGGTCTCCTCGCGGACCCGGGCCAGCACCTCGGCCGCGTTGGTGGCATCGCGCACCGCGGACGTGGCGAACGCGATCAGGTCGTCGGCCGCCAACCCGGTGGCCGCCGCCTTGGCCATGCCCACGGCCTTGACCAGGCCGTCCGCGCCGGCCTCGGTCAGCGCGCCGTCGGGGCCGATCTGCTCGGCCAGCCGGAGCACCACCTTCTCGGAGTGCGCCGGCCACGGGTGGGCGCCGTGGTGCGCATCGACCACGAGGAGGTGCACCGTGTTGGATCCGACGTCGAGGACACCCAGTCGCATGGTGAAGACCCTAGGCGCAACACGTTTGCGCGGCTCACCGGCCTGCGGACGGGACCGCGCGTACGCTGGGCCGGGTGACGATGGAGCTCCGTGTGCTGGTGGACGACCCGGGTGACCCGCGCAGCCGCGAGGTGCCCCTGGACTTCCCTCGGGAGTGGATCGAGTTCACCGACCCGGCCGACGAGACGCACCTGATCCGCGCCGACCTGACCTGGTTGCTCTCCCGCTGGACCTGCATCTTCGGCAAGGGCTGCCACGGCATCATCGCCGGCCGGGCCGCGGACGGTTGCTGCTCGCACGGGGCGTTCTTCACCGACTCGGACGACGAGAAGCGGGTTCGCAACGCCGTCAAGCGACTCACCCCGTCGACCTGGCAGCACTTCCGGCGCGGGTTCAAGAACTGGACCGACGAGGACACCATCGACGGCAAGAGCCCGGCCCGCCGCACCGCCACCCAGGGCGCCGACGGTCCGTGTGTGTTCCTCAACGACGCCGACTTCGCCGGCGGTGGCGGTTGTGCGCTGCACGCGCAGGCGCTGCGCGACGGGGTGCACCCGTTGGAATACAAGCCGGACGTCTGTTGGCAGCTGCCGATCCGCCGGGATCAGGACTGGGTGAAGCGACCGGACAACAGCAAGGTGCTGGTCTCCACGCTGTCCGAGTTCGACCGGCGGGGCTGGGGAGCCGGCGGGCACGACCTGGACTGGTGGTGCACCTCCTCGACGGACGCGCACGTCGGCACCGAGCCGATGTACCTGTCGTACGGTCCGGAGTTGACCGCCCTGATCGGCGCTGCCGCCTACGAGCGGCTGGCCGAGCTGTGCGCGACCAGGACGAAGCAGGGCATGATCGCCCCGCACCCCGCCGACGAGGTCCAGCTTCCCTGATCTTGGCCGCAGACAAGCGTGTTCGGCGACGACGCCTACCCCGACCTGTGGACCAAGGCCGCGGCCCTGCTGCACTCACTGGTCAACAACCGCCCGTTCCTGGACGGCAACAAGCGGATCGGCTGGATCGTGGCGATCGCCTTCCTGATTCAGAATCGCGCCATCACCATCGCCCAACTGGACGAGACCGACCAGAACGTCGCGTACGACCTGGTCATCGGCGTGTCCGAGAGCCGGCTGACGGAAGTCGCCGAGATCGCCGCGGCGTTGCGCAAGTTGTTCTGACCTGGGCGCCGGTCAGCGCACTCCTCGCCGGCAGCCGCCTGAGCAGGCGGCGGGCATTAGTTGAAACGCCTTTGGAGCTGAATCGTTGGCGACATCGGCGGCTGACTCGTTTGCGACATCAGCTCCAAAGGCACCGCAGCACAGCCCAAAGGGGGCCCGCGTCGAGCGCAGACCCCCTTCGGGTACGCCGATCACGGCTCGAACTTGTAGCCCAGACCCCGGACGGTCACGATGAATCGCGGCGCGGACGGCTCCGGCTCGATCTTGGAGCGCAGCCGCTTGACGTGCACGTCGAGCGTCTTGGTGTCACCGACGTAGTCGGCACCCCAGACCCGGTCGATGAGCTGGCCGCGGGTGAGCACCCGGCCCGCGTTGCGCAGCAGCAGCTCCAGCAGTTCGAATTCCTTCAGCGGCAGCTGCACCGCCCCGCCGTCGACTGTCACCACGTGCCGTTCGATGTCCATCCGCACCGGCCCGGCGGCCAGCGTCGGCGCACCCGCCTCGGCCACTTCCGGGCTCTGCCGGCGCAGCACCGCCCGGATCCGGGCGACCAACTCCCGCGGCGAGTACGGCTTCGTCACGTAGTCGTCGGCGCCGATCTCCAGCCCGACGACCTTGTCGATCTCGCTGTCCCGGGCGGTGACCATGATGATCGGCACGGCAGAGCGTTGCCGCAACTGTCGGCAGACCTCGGTGCCCGACATCTCGGGCAACATCAGGTCGAGCAGCACGATGTCGGCGCCGGTCCGGTCGAACTCGGTGAGGGCGTCGGTGCCGGTCGCGGCGACCGAAACCTCAAAGCCCTCCTTACGGAGCATGTACGACAAGGCGTCGGAGAACGACTCCTCATCCTCGACCACGAGAACGCGGCTCAACGGGGATTTCCTTTCCATTTGCTGTCAGACCTGCCGTAGCCCAGTCGGATCGGGTTCGATCCCAACCGGCGGCAGTGTCGCCAGGAGGTCGTCCGGTGGGCTTGCGGGCAGCCGGAGGGTGAACGTCGATCCACCACCAAGAGTGCTCGACACTTCGACTCGCCCGCCATGGTTGCTCGCAATGTGTTTCACGATCGCCAGGCCGAGCCCGGTGCCGCCGGTGGCACGCGAGCGGGCCTGGTCGGCCCGGTAGAACCGCTCGAAGATCCGGTCCACGTCGGTGGGGGCGATACCGATGCCCTGGTCAGCGACGGCGACCTCGACGTGCTCGCCGTCGCCCCGGAGGGTGACCCGGACCGTGGTGTCCTCGCCCGAGTAGTTGATGGCGTTCTCCACCAGGTTCGCCACCGCTGTGGCGAGTTGGGCGTCGCTGCCGTAGGCGGTGAGACCACGCTCACCGTCAACAGCGACCGCGACACCCCGGGCGGAGGCTGTGGTGCGGGTCCGGTCGACCACCTCGGCGATCACCCAGTCCAGCGCGACCGGCTCGGGTGGTGGCTGCGGCTCGGCGCCCTGCAACCGGGTCAGCTCCAGCAACTCCTGCACCAGGCGACCCAGCCGGGTCGACTCGTGTTGGATCCGTTCGGCGAACCGGCGGGCGGCCACCAGGTCCTCGGAGAGGTCGGGGGCCGCGGCGTCGGCCGGCTCGGTCGCGTCCAGCAACGCCTCGGCGAGCAGTTGCAGGGCGCCGATCGGGGTCTTGAGCTCGTGGCTCACGTTGGCCACGAAGTCGCGTCGTACCCGGGTCAGCCGGTGCGACTCGGTCACGTCGACCGCCTCGACCGCGATGAAGCCGTTGCCGAGACCCATCGCCCGCAGGTGCACGCCGAGCGGGTTCTCCCCCGCGCTGTCGCGGCCGCGCGGCAGGTCCAGCTCGATCTCGCGCCGCACGCCGGTGCGGCGCACCTGGCCGGCAAGAGTACGGATCAGTGGGTGCGCGGCGATCGAGCCGGGGGTGCTGCCGGTACGCAGCAACCCCATCGCGCGGGCGGCCGGATTGATCAACACGGGAACGTCGTCGTTGTCCAGTACCACGACACCGGCCCGGAGCGAGTTGATCGTCCGGCGGCCGAGCCCGGCCTGCTGCTCGTCGGCTATCGCGGGCCTCCCCTTGCTCCAGCGGAAGCTGCCGCTCCCCGTCGACGTGGCGCGACCGTCCCGCCTCTGCAGGAACCGGGGCAGCAGGAAACCGGCGGCCATCCCGGCCACCAACGCCAGAGCCACCACGACCGCCACTGCCCACTCCACCCGGCGATCGTAGGGTCATTGTTAACCTGGCTACCACACAGACCGGGACGAACTACCCTCACTTACGGAAGTGTTCACCCCTACGTCTGGCGTCGTTCACCGTGGTTCATCCGGGGTCCGTCCGCGCGCCCTACCGTTGGCGTCGCACCTGCTCAATCCCCCTGCGCCGGCACCCGTCGGCGGCGACCGACCACAGGACGTGATGATGCGCGACGAGTTCCGGGCCGACCTCCAGATCGTCAGCCAACTGCTGGTGGACATGGCGGAGGGCGTCCGCGCCGCCATGCGCCAGGCCACCCGGGCCCTGCTCACCGCCGACCGGCAGGCCGCCGAGACGGTCATCGAGCGGGACGCCGAGATCGACGACCTCTACCGGCACGTCGAGGAGCGGGTCTGTGACCTGCTCGCCCGACAGGCGCCGGTCGCCTCCGACCTCCGGGCGATGATCACCGCGCTGCACGTGGCCGCTGATCTGGAGCGGATGGGCGACCTCGCCGAGCACGTGGCGAAGACCGCGCTGCGCCGGCACCCCTCCCCCGCCGTCCCGGCCGAGCTGCGGACGGTCTTCACCGAGATGTCCGAGATCGCCGACCGGATGGCCGTGAAGATCGGTTCGGTGCTGGCGAAGCCCGACGCCGACCTCGCGGGTGAGCTGGACCGCGACGACGACGCCATGGACGAGCTGCACAAGAACCTGTTCGCGGTGCTGCTCGGCGACGACTGGCCGTACGGGGTGGAGACGGCGATCGACGCCACCCTGCTGGGCCGCTTCTACGAGCGCTTCGCTGACCACGCGGTCAACGCCGGTGAGCACGTGATCTATCTGATCACCGGGGAGAACGCGCCCAGCAGCAACTGACAGACATGGAAAGGGGCCCCTCGTTCACCGCACTGTGGATGAACGAGGGGCCCCCTTTTGTGGCTCAGCGCCCCTGGTTGGCTACCGCCGCGGCGGCTGCCTTCGCAGCGGTCGGGTCGAGGTAGGTGCCGCCCAGGGTGAGCGGGCGCAGCTGCGGGTCGAGGTCGTAGCGCAGCGGGATGCCGGTCGGGATGTTCAGCTTCGCGATCGCCTCGTCGGAGATCTGGTCGAGGTGCTTGACGAGGGCGCGCAGCGAGTTGCCGTGCGCGGCCACCAGCACCGTCCGGCCGGCCAGGATGTCCGGGACGATCGAGTCGTACCAGTAGGGCAGCATCCGGTCGACAACGTCCTTGAGGCACTCGGTGCGCGGCATCAGCTCGGTCGGCAGCAGCGCGTACCGCGGGTCACCCACCTGCGACCACTCGTCGTTGTCGTCGATCGGCGGCGGTGGGGTGTCGTACGACCGGCGCCAGAGCATGAACTGCTCCTCGCCGTACTCGTCAAGGGTCTGCTTCTTGTTCTTGCCCTGCAGGGCGCCGTAGTGCCGCTCGTTGAGCCGCCACGACCGGCGCACGGCGATCCAGTGCCGGTCGGCGGCGTTGAGCGCCAGCTCGGCGGTGCGGATCGCACGGCGCATCACGCTGGTGTGCACGACGTCCGGCAGCAGGCTGTGCTCGCGCAGCAGCTCGCCGCCGCGCCGCGCCTCGCCCTCGCCCTTCTCGGTCAGGTCGACGTCCACCCAGCCGGTGAAGAGGTTCTTGGCATTCCAGTCGCTCTCACCGTGTCGCAGCAGGACCAGCGTCCCGACGGTGGGCCCTTCGCTCGCAGTCATGCGGATCATCCTGCCTCAACCGCTGCGGGGACACGCGGGCAGCCGTCGTGACGACCACCACGTGAAAAAGCTGATGACCAGCGGATCCGCCCACCACTAGGGTTGTAAGGCACGTCAGTCACATCGGTCATTACTTGCAAGCGGGGCGCCACATGCGGACGATGCGGAGTTGGTTCCGGGACACCACCGGCGGGCTACCGACCACCTTCTGGTACCTGTGGTCGGGCACCCTGATCAACCGACTCGGCTCGTTCGTCCTGGTCTTCCTCGCCATCTACCTGACCCAGGAACGTGGCTTCTCGGCCTCGCAGGCCGGCCTGGTGATCGGCCTCTGGGGCGTCGGCGGCGCGTTCGGCACGACAGCCGGCGGCACCCTCGCCGACCGGTGGGGCCGCCGACCCACGTTGCTGACCGCGCACGTGGGCGCGGCGGCCATGATGCTCGCGCTCGGGCTGGCCCGGGACCTCTGGGCGGTGGCGCTGGGCGCGCTGCTGCTCGGCATGTTCGCCGAGGCTGCCCGGCCCGCGTTCGGGGCGATGATGATCGACGTGGTGCCGGCGAAGGACCGGCTGCGCGCCTTCTCGCTCAACTACTGGGCGATCAACCTGGGCTTCGCCTGCGCCGCCGTCCTCGCCGGCCTCGCCGCACAGGCCGACTACCTGCTGCTGTTCGTGGTCGACGCCGCCACCATGCTGATCACCGCGCTGATCATCTTCACCAAGGTGCCGGAGACCCGACAGGCCGGACCCGCCGCCGCCGCGACGAAGGTCGCCCCGCGCGGTGCCCTGCGCACGATTCTCAGCGACCGGGTCTACCTCGGCTTCGTGGCACTCAACCTGTTCGCCGCGCTGGTGTTCCTCCAGCACATCTCGATGCTGCCGATCGCGATGGGCGACGACGGCCTGAGCCCGGCCACCTACGGCTCGGTGATCGCGCTCAACGGCATCCTCATCGTGGTCGGCCAACTCTTCGTACCCCGACTGATCCGGGGCCGCAGCCGCTCGCACGTGCTCGCACTGGCATCCGTGGTGATGGGCGTGGGGTTCGGACTGACCGCGTTCGCCGGCACCGCCTGGTTCTACGGGCTGACCGTGCTGATCTGGACGGTCGGCGAAATGCTGAACTCGCCCTCCAACTCCACCCTGATCGCCGAGCTCTCCCCGGCCGAGCTACGCGGTCGCTACCAGGGCGTGTTCTCCCTCTCATGGCAGATCGCCGGGGCCAGCGCGCCGATCCTCGGTGGCCTGGTGCGAGAGCATGCCGGCAATGACACGCTCTGGTACGGCTGCGCCGCGCTCGGCCTCCTGACCGCTGTCGCTCACCTGGTGTCGGGGCCGGCCCGGGAGCGGCGGGCAGTCGCGCTGCGCCGCTCCGGCGAGGCGCTGGCACCGGCCACCGCCCTCCGGGCACCGGAGCCCGTCGAGGCGTAACGACTGGCGCGACGGTGCGGGAGTTTCTACTGTGCAGTGGAAACAGTTAACACCCTGAACTGTCGGGAGGTCGGGTGCACGCCCTGCGGCGCTGGTGGCACGACACCGCGGGCGGGCTCCCCGCCACCTTCTGGTATCTCTGGGCCGGCCTATTGATCAACCGCGCCGGCGCGTTCGCCATGCTGTTCCTCTCGCTCTACCTCACCGACGTACGCGGCGCGAGCGAAGGTCTGGCCGGCACCGTGGTCGGCGCGTACGGGGCCGGTGGGGCGGCCGGCGTACTGCTCGGAGGGGTGCTCGCCGACCGGTGGGGACGCCGGGCCACCCTGCTCGCCGCGCACCTGGCCACTGTCGGCCTGATGGTGACGCTCGCCTTCACTCGACCCCTGCTGCTGATCGCGGTGCTCTCCGCGCTGATCGGCGTGGTGCACTCGATGCCCAGCCCGGCGTTCGTGGCGGCGATCGTCGACGTGGTGCCCGCCGAGCGCCGCTCGCGCGCGTTCAACCTTCAGTTCTGGGCGTTCAACCTGGGCATGGCGGTCGCCTCGCTGCTCGCCGGCATCCTGGCCGAGGCCAGCTTCACGGCGCTGTTCCTGGTCGACGCGGGCGCCACCCTGACCGCAGCCGCAGTGATCGGCTGGAAGGTGCCGGAAACCCTGCGGCTGGCCCGGCCAGCAGCCGACCTCCCGCCCGCCACCCGCACGGCGCCGAGATCCGTTCGGGCCCGACGACCGGGCCTGCACACCGCGCTCACCGACCGCACCTTCCTGATCTTCGTCGGGCTCACCTTCGTGCTGGCCGTACTCACCATGCAGACGTCGACGATCATGCCGCTGGCCATGCGCGCGGACGGGCTGGGCCCATCGGCGTACGGGCTGGTGGTGGCGCTCGGCGGCGCGCTGATCGTGGTCGGGCAACTGTTCGTGCCCCGGCTGATCGACCGGCACCGCAAGGACGTCGTGCTGGCCGCCTCCACGGCGCTGCTCGCGCTCGGCTTCGGGGCGCTCGCCATCGCCGACGAACTGGCCATCTACCTGGGTGCCGCAGTCGTCTGGACGGTCGGCTCGATGCTCGCCGCCCCACCCAACGCGCAGATCAACGCCGACCTGGCACCACCACAGCTACGAGCGCGCTACCAGTCGGTCTTCTACCTGACCTTCCCGGCCGCGGCGTTCGTCGCGCCCACCCTCGGCGGGGTGAGCCTCCAGCACCTCGGCGACCGGCACTGGCTGATCGTGGGTGGATTGGGAATGCTGGCCGCGCTCGGGCATCTGTTGGCCGGGCCACCTCGGGAAAGGCACGTCGCCGGACTGCGTGCGGCCACCCGGCAGGAGCCGACAACAATCGCAGACCGCGTGCCGACGGCGTAATTGGCGTTCCACGGCAAAGCGCCCACCACGACCCGAAGGTCATAGTGGGCGCCCGCCGGTGGGGCCGGCGGCGGCGGGCAACACTCACCCCCGTAAGCATCGCCCGCTCACGCCGCCGGTCCAAACAGGTGGGCACCGTCCCCCAACGGTTAATCCACCCGTCCCCTCGCGCCTCGTCTGGTGCGCGGATCTGATCGATCCGCCGCTCCCCCGAACGTTTCCAAACGTGGCGCGGTGCAATAAAGCTAGTTCGCCCGGATTCTGGATTCAACCCAGAACGGCTGTCTCGCCGGTCACAACTGGCGAGTATCCGCTGCTCCGGCCTCGTCCGTTGGCAACAGCGGCTTACCCGTCGCCCATTCCCGCAAACACCTCAACCGTCTTCCCGATCGGGTGACTCGGTCCGGAAGAAGTTGCTCTGCCGGCCGTCCCGCAACTGTTCCTGATAAATCAGGTTCAGCCTCCGCAGGTCAAAGGTGTAGAACCACTCGTCCCAGGTGATCTCGCGGATCCGGCTGCTTTCCCGGTATCCGGGAATGTTGAAGGTCAACACCCCCGCGCGGCCGTCCCGCTCGGTGCCGGCGATGGTCGCCGGCTTTGCGCCACGGTCCCGGGCCCAGCGCTTGATCACCTCGTGGTTCGCCGTGATCAGACTGCGCCCCGGCCGCTCCGGCCGGTCCATGGTCGACGAGATCACCTGCGAACTGCGGACCGACCGGCCGGTGCCCCGTCCGGTCCGGATCCCACCGGCCGTCGTCCCGCCACCGGTCGACCGCGTCACCGTGCGCTTGGCCGGCGCCGCCCGCTTCGCCGCCGCGCTCTTGGCCGGCGCCGCCGCGCTCTTGGCCGATGCCGCACGCTTCGCCGCCGGCCGGGCCGGTGCCTTCTTCGCCGGCGCCTTCCGCGCGGGCGCCGTACGCGCCGTCGCTGCCTTGCGGGCCGTCGTGCTCTTCCGCGCCGCCGCGGTCTTCCGCGCCGCCGCGGTCTTCCGCGCCGCCGCGGTCTTGCGAGCCGCCGCGGTCTTCCGGGCGGCGGTCGTCCTGCTCGCCGCCACGGTCTTGCGGGCGGCGGTCGCCGCTGTCGTCTTCTTCGCGGCCGTCGTCTTCTTCGCCGCCGTCGTCTTCTTCGCCGCCGCTGACTTCCGCGCGGCGGTCGCCTTCGTCGCGGCGGCCCGCTTCGCCGGCGCGCTCTTGTTCGCCGGCGCGGCCTTCGCGCGGCTCGCTGCCGGCCTGGCCGCCGACTTCTTGGTGGCGGCGGCACGACCCGCCGACGCCCGGGTGCCGGTGGCCCGGCCCGACGGGCCGGTGCTGCTCCGACCCGCGCCCGCCCGCATCGAGCGCACCAACTGTTTCACCAGGTCAGGCTTGCGCAGCGCGGAGATCCCGGAGACCCCGCGTTTGCGCAGTTGCCCGCGGATGTCGTCCACCCGCATCCGGGAGATCTCCGACTCGGAGACTCCGGGCGTACCCGGCGTCTGGTTGCCGGCCTGTCGCTTCGTCCTGGTCGCAGTCGCGCCGCGACCTGAGCTGTTCCGCTGAGCCATGGGACGCTCCGCTCCTTGGCACTCCGTCATCGGCGCGCGGGGGTCCCTTGCCGCACCGCGCGGTGCGGCATACCCGTCAGGAGCACTCCGAACCACTGTCGGTTCGCGATGATCGTGCTGCATCCAGGAAGTAGTGGCATCGCCGTGGCGGCGACACCACTACTTCCTGGTTCGAGCACGATCATGGGATGCGGCCCCGGGGCCCGGGCGCGGGGCGCGGGCGCGGCGCGGGGCGCGGGGCGCGGGGCGCAAGATCGCGGGGGCGGGGCGCGGGGCGCGGGGCGCGGGCCAGGCGCGGGGCGCGGGGCGCGGGGCGGGGTTAGGGGTTAGCGGGGGGTTCGGAGGGCGGCGGCTCGGCGGGCCCGGTCGACCGCTGCCGGGAGGGCCGCGATGAGGGCGTCGATGTCGGCCTGGGTGCTGGTGTGGCCCAGGGAGAAGCGCAGCGATGAGCGGGCGCGGTCGTCGTCGGCGCCCATCGCGAGCAGCACGTGCGAGGGCTGGGCCACGCCGGCCGAGCAGGCGGAGCCGGTCGAGCAGGCGATGCCCTGCGCGTCGAGCAGGAGCAGCAGGGCGTCGCCCTCACAGCCGGGGAAGGAGAAGTGCGCGTTGCCGGGCAGCCGGTCGGTCGGGTCACCGTTGTAGATCACCTCGGGCACCGCCCGGCGAACCCGTTCGATCAGGTCGTCGCGCAGCGCGGCCACCCGCGCCGCGTACTCCTGCTGGCCCTTGACGGCCGTCTCGACGGCGACCGCGAAGGCGACGATGCCGGCGGTGTCCAGGGTGCCGGAGCGGATGTCGCGTTCCTGGCCGCCGCCGTGCAGCAGCGGCGTGGCCGGCACGTCCCGGGCGAGCAGCAGCGCGCCCACCCCGGTCGGGCCGCCCAACTTGTGCCCGGTGACGGTCAGCGCGGCGACCCCGCTGGCGCCGAAGTCGACGGGCACCTGACCGACCGCCTGGATGGCGTCGGTGTGGAAGGGCACACCGTGTTCGGCGGCGACGGCGGCCAGCTCGGCCACCGGCTGGACGGTGCCCACCTCGTTGTTCGCCCACATCGTGGTGACCACGGCCACCTGGTCGGCGTGCGCGGCCAGCTCGGCGCGCAGGGCCTGCGGGTCGAGCCGACCGACGCCGTCCACCGGCAGCCATCCGACCTCGGCGCCCTCGTGCTGGGCCAGCCAGTCGACCGCGTCCAGCACCGCGTGGTGCTCGACGGCGCTGGAGACCACCCGGCGACGGTCGGGGCTGGCCCCCCGGCGGGCCCAGAAGATGCCCTTGACCGCGAGGTTGTCGCTCTCCGTGCCACCACCCGTGAAGATCACCTCGGAGGGCCGGGCGCCCAGCACCGCGGCCACCCGCTCGCGTGACTCTTCGACCCGGCGGCGGGCACGGCGGCCCGCCGCGTGCAGGGCGGACGCGTTGCCGACCTCGCGGGCGGTAGCGACGTACGCCTCCAGTGCCTCGTCGAGCATCGGAGTCGTCGCCGCGTGATCCAGGTAAGCCATCGCCGTTCAGCGTACGGCCGACACCTTGGGGACCGGATGCCGGAGGGGACCGCACGCACGGGCCGGGGTGGAACTCCACCCCGGCCCGATGCGCGCGGACCTGGTCAGGCAGGCACTGCGGTGACGACGATGTTGTCGCGGTACTTGCGGGCCTTGGCGTCGAACGGCCCACCACAGGTGATCAGGGTCAGCCGCGGCTTGCCGTCGCGGGCGAAGTACCGGTCCAGTGGGATCTTCGTCTTGGCGTACTCCTCCCGGGCGACGACCCGGTAGCGCCGGGCCTCGCCATCGCTGCCGGTCGCTGTCAACGTGTCGCCCTGGTCCAGCTCACGCAGCCGGAAGAAGGCCCCCTTGCCCTGCTTGGCGCTGTCCACGTGACCGGCGACGACCACCGAGCCGGCCTCCGCCTCCAGTCCTGGGCCGTAGCGGTACCAGCCGACCTGGTCGACGCTCGGAGGCACCTCGAACTCGTTGGTCCGCGCGTTGATGCCGACCGCGTCGACGGTGGCGGTGACGCCGATCGCCGGGATCACCAGCCGTACCGGCGGGATGATCTTCGGACCGGCGGGCAGCTCACCGGCGGTCACCGGCACCGCGGGGGCGCCCGGGGCGGTCGGTGGGGCGCTGGCCAGCGTGCTCGCCTCCTCGGCGCCCACGGTCCCGGCCGGCTGGGCGGCGCACGCCACCAGGGCGGCGACGGTGAGCGCGGCAACGCCGGCGGCCAGGGCCGCCAGCGCGCCGCGATTGCGCACCGTCACCTGCGGCCGACCCGTGCGGTCGCCAACCGCACCCCACCACCGAGCAGCAGGAGTACGCCGGCACCGGTGAGCACGTACCACCAGGTGTCCACGCCGGTGCCGGCCTGGCCACCGTCACCGCTGGGCACGCCGCCCGGGGCGGAGTGCAGACCGGTGATGGTCTGGGCCACCACGTCGAGGGTCTTGCCCTCGGCGGAGCCGATCGCGTAGACGATCGTGGCGGTGCCCTCCTTGAGGTCGAGGTCCGCCGGGCCGATGGCCACGGTGTCGGTGCCGGCCAGCACCACGTCCGCCTTCACGTTGCCCGCGTCGACGTCGCCCTTGGCCTCGTTCGGGTTGGTGAGGTCCTCGAAGACCGGGGTGCCACCGGCGCGGACGTCGACCGCCGGGGCGGCGGCCGTGTGCCGGACGATCAGCCGGGCCTTGCCGGCGTCGACCTTCGAGACGTCGTTCACGAACGGGGTGATCTTCGGCTGGCCTGCGGCGTCGAGGTGGGCCGCGATGCTGATGTTCGCACCGCCCGGCACCGCGGCGTCGTCGACGGTGAGGATCGCGCTGCCGATCGGCTCACCCGGCTTGGTGAGCGCGATGTCGTAGGCGCCCTCCTCCAGGTTCAGCGGGCCGGCGACGTCGCCGGGCTTGAAGTTGTCCAGCGTCTTCTTGCCGTTGACGTAGACGTCGACCGGGGTGTCCGGGATGCCGTGCACGACGGAGACCTTCGACGTGGCGGCGTACGCGGGGCCGGCGGTGAACGCGCCGACACCGGCGAAGGCCAGCGCGGCGACCGCGCCGCCCGCGGCGACCCGACGGAAGTTCGAGAGCTGCATGTCTGCCTCCTGGTAGTTGGTGCTGATTCGTCAGGCCTGGCTTGCAGAACGGGTTACGCCGGCTCTCGGACAGGTGGATGCGCGCCGGAGGCACTTTTCTTTTTCGCCCCCGCCTGCGTCCAGAACGGGGTCGGGGGACGAAGAGCTGGTGAGATGACATCGATCAGGGAAGTGGGGCGGGGACTGTGGCAGCTACAGTCGGGCATGCCCCATCGAAGGCGAGCCGCCCGATGACGGCGCTCCGAGCGGAACCGGACCCTCCGGTGGGCGACCTCGACCGCAGGTTCCGCGCCGGCGATGACGTGGCGCTCCGCGAGGCGTACGACCGCTACGGTCGTGCCGTGCTCCACCTGGCCACGTCCATGCTGGCGAACCGCAGCGACGCCGAGGACGTCACCCAGGCGACGTTCGTCGCAGCCTGGCTGGGTCGCGACACGTTCGACCCGGCCAAGGGGTCGCTGATCGGTTGGCTTCTCGGCATCGGCCGGTGGCTTCTCGGCATCGGCCGGCGGAAGGTCATCGACAGGATGCGCGCGTCGGCGCGGGAGACCCGGGTGGTGGAGACGGTCCGACAGCTGCCCGAGCCGGCGCAGACCGGCCCGGACCCGGATCGCGTGGTGGACCGGTTGGTGATCGCCGACGAGTTGGCCCGTCTACCGGACGACCAGCGACGGATGCTGGAGTTGGCCTTCTACGACGACCTGACACACCAGCAGATAGCCACGGTGACCGGCGTGCCGTTGGGCACCGTGAAGAGTCACATCCGACGCGGCATGGCGAGCTTGAAACGCAGATGGGAGGTGGACGGTGCAGCACCTGGAGCACGACCGGCTGGTATTTCTGGCGCTCGGTGAGAGCGAGGCGGACAACGGGGAGCGCACCCACCTCGGCACCTGCGCGAACTGCCGTACGGAGCTGGCGACCCTTGAGCGGGTGGCGGGGCTCGGCGCCGAGACGCAGAGCCTCAACGCCCTGCCCGATCCGCCGGAGCACCTCTGGCAGGGCATCGAAGCCCAGGTCAGAGCCGCGGAAGCCGGGCCGTCGCCGACCGAGACCCGTCGGGTGCCCGCGCAGGCCAGCACCGTGCCGGCCGAGCAGGCCCCGGGCGCGGCGACCGGGCCGACGGTCACCCGACTGGACCCGGCGCGGCGGTCCCGCCGGGGTCGCGGCTGGTCTCGTTGGGCCGCCACCGCGGTGACCGCGGCTGCCGCCGCGGCGGTCGGCGTGCTGGGCACCGTCTCGGTGCTCCGACCGGACGACCGGACGCCCACCCCGACACCGGCGGTGGTGGCGAGCGCGCCGCTGGCGGCGTACGGGGCGACTCCTCCGGCGGCCACGGGTGACGCCCGGGTTCTCCAGGACGGCCAACTACATCTGCATGTGGCGAATCTCCCGAGCGTCCCGGGGTACTACGAGGTCTGGCTCATCGATCCGACGACGATGGAGATGTTCTCGGTCGGCACCCTGGGGGGCGGCCCGGACGCCCTGCTGCCTCTGCCCCCGAATGTCGACCTCAAGCGCTACTCGGTTGTCGACGTCTCCGCCGAGCGGTACGACAACAACACCCGCCACTCCGGCGACAGCCTGTTGAGGGGCACTCTGACGGGCTGATCGGCGGGCCGGATCAGCTCCCCGGCTCGCCGATCAGCTCCCCACACGGCGGTGGCCGCCCGTTCTCACGGGCGGCCACTGCTGTTGTTGCTCGGTTACTTGCGCTTGCGGATCTCCTCGGCGGCCTGCGGGACGACCTTGAACAGGTCGCCCACCACCCCGAAGTCGGCCAGCTCGAAGATCGGCGCCTCGCCGTCCTTGTTGACGGCGACGATGGTCTTCGAGGTCTGCATGCCGGCCCGGTGCTGGATGGCACCGGAGATGCCGAGGGCGACGTAGAGCTGCGGGGAGACCGTCTTGCCGGTCTGGCCCACCTGGAACTGGTGCGGGTAGAAGCCGGAGTCGACGGCCGCCCGGGACGCGCCGACCGCGCCGCCCAGCAGGTCGGCCAACTCCTCGACCAGCTTGAAGTTGTCGGCGTTGCCGACCCCCCGGCCGCCGGAGACGACCACACCGGCCTCGGTCAGCTCGGGGCGGGAGCCCTTCTGCTCGGCGACCCGCTCGACGACCTTGGCCAGCTTGTCGGTGTCGGTGACCGACACGGTGAGCTGCTCGATCGCCGGGGTGGCCGCCGCCGGGCTCGGGGTGACCGAGTTGGGCCGGACGGTGACCAGGGGCAGGCCCTTGGTGACCTTGGACTTGACGATGGCGGAGCCCGCGAAGGCGATCTGCGTCGCGGTGCCGTCGGCATCCAGGCCGACCACGTCGGTCAGGATGCCGTTGTCGAGCTTGACGGCGAGCCGGGCGGCGATCTCCTTGCCCTCCTGGGCCGACGCCAGCAGCACAGCGGCCGGCTGCACGCGCTTGACCAACTCGGCCAGCACTGTCGCCTTGGGGGCCACCAGGTAACCGTCGATCTCGTCACCCTCGGCGGCGTAGATCTTTTCCGCGCCGTACTCGCCCAACTTGCCGCTCAGCGCCTCGGCGGCGCCGGTGCCGCCGAGCACCACGGCGCTCGGGGTGCCCAGCTCACGCGCGAGGGTGAGCATTTCCAGGGTGACCTTCTTGACGCCGAATTCCTTGGTGGCTTCGACGACGACGAGAACCTCGGACATGTCAGTGCCCCCCTCTCACACGAACTTCTCGGTGGCGAGGAACTCGACCAGCTTGACGCCGCCCTCGCCCTCATCATTGATCTTGGCGCCGCCGGAGCGCGGGGGGCGCTTGGTGTGTTCGACGACGGCGCTGGTGGCACCGTCGAAGCCCACCTCGTCCGCCGCGACGCCGAGGTCGGTCAGCGAGAGCGTCTGCACCGGCTTCTTCTTCGCGGCCATGATCCCCTTGAAGGAGGGGTAGCGCGGCTCGTTGATCGTGTCCCAGACGGAGACCACGGCCGGGGTGGAGGCGGTGACCACCTCGTAGCCCTCCTCGGTCTGCCGCTCGACGGTCAGCGTCGCGCCGTCGACGGTGAGCTTGCGGGCACCGGTCAGCGCCGCGACACCCAGCCGCTCGGCGATCATGTGCGGCATGACCTGGACCCGGCCGTCGGTGGACTCGGCACCGCAGATGACCAGGTCGGCGCCGAGCTGACCGAGCGCGGCGGCGAGCACCTTCGAGGTGGCGACGGCGCACGAGCCGTGCAGGGCGTCGTCCAGCACGTGCACGGCCTTGTCCGGGCCCATGGAGAGCGCCTTGCGGATCGACTCGGTCGCCCGGTCCGGACCCATGGTCAGGATGGTGACCTCGCCACCGTGCGCCTCCTTGATCTTCAGCGCCTCCTCGATGGCGTACTCGTCCATCTCGTTGATCACGTTGTTCGCCGAACCGCGGTCGACGGTGTTGTCGTCATTGCGCAGGTTGCGGTCCGCGCCCGAATCAGGCACCTGCTTGACGAGTACGACGATGTTCATCGCGCTTCGACGACCCTCCTGTGTGGTGGTGCGATTCGCTCGCCCGGTCTGGGGCGCAGCGTCGCGCGTCGGCCGACGCCAGGTCAACCGAGGGCGGTTGTGCAGTTGCCCACGGCGCAATGTTACCTGCCAGTAGGTTGCGGCCTCGCAGCACTCAGGGTGACACAGCTCACCGGCGAGCCGGCGATCAGGCCGGCTCGGTCAACGCGACCCGAATCTGGTCGATGGCCGCCGCCTCGCCGGGCGCCACCCCGTCGTGCGCCCGGGCCACCTGGTCCGCCGCGGCCAACACCAGATCGCGGTACGCGTCCACCTCCTGCGGGGACTTCTCGCGCAGGATCCGCACCGCCCGACCCAGCGCCGGCAGCACCACCGACTCGATCTCCAGCTGCGAATCCCGAGGAAGTCGGGGCAGCGGTCCGGTGGTCAGCGCCTCCTTGACCGTGCCACTGGCATCGGCCAGCGCGCCGGACGCGGCGATGCTCTCCCGGATCACTCCCAGGACTCCCGGGTCGGCGTTGGAGACCAGGAAGACAGCGCCGAAGGCACCGGTCTTGAGGGTCAGCCGCTCCTCGTCCGTCAACCGCTGCTCCATGATCACGGAGTGTAGACGTACGGGGTGGTGGTGGTGACCGGGACGAGGCCGAGCCGCTGGAGGATGGGCCGGCTGTCCTCGGAACAGTCGACCTGCATCAGCGTCCGGCCCCGCTGTTCGGCCAGCCGCGCCCGGTAGTTGACCAGCGCCCGGTAGATGCCCTTGCGCCGCCACTGCGGCAGGGTCGAGCCACCCCACAGCGTGGCGAAGCCGGTGTTCGCCGGGAACCGCACCCAGCCGGCGCTCACCACCGTTTCGTCCGCCTCAGCCACCACCACGGTAATCGAGTTCGGGTCGGCGTCGATCTCCTTGGCCAGCCCCCACACCAGGTGCGAGCGGTCCGCCTGCCAGACCTCCTCCTCCATCGCGGCGATCCGCTCCAGATCCTCCCGGGCGGTCACCTCACGCAGGCGTACCCCCTCGGAGGCGACCGGCAGCGCGGCGGCCAGCGGCGCGACCGGGCCGACCACGACGGTCTCCCGGTCCTCCGGCACGAAGCCGGCGGCGCGCAGGCGGTCCGCCAGGTCCGCCGGTTCGTCGTGTTCGTTGAGTTTCCACTCCGCCGACTCGCCCCGCTCACGGCACAACCGCACCTGCCGGGCGATCAGCTCGTCCAGCGCGTCACCGGTCAACCCGCCCAGATCGCGGTAGGTGATGAAGCCACCGGCGTCGAGCCCCGAGATCCGAACCAACGGCCCGTCCCGCTCCACCGTCACCCCCGCCGGGAGCGGGTCGGGGATCTCCGGGCGGAGCTGGTTGTCGTAGGCGTCGCGCAGGGTCATCACGTCGAGATCAGTCACCGGCTCAGGTTAGGCGGGAGGGGAAGCGAATAATCGGCACCGTGTGGAAGACGATCAGGCGGTGGTTCGACCCGGCGGAGCTGCGCTCGGTCGGTGAACCGCCGGACTACCGCTTCTCCCTGGCCAACGAACGCACCTTCCTCGCCTGGCTTCGCACCGGGTTGGCGTTGGTCGGCGGCGGGTTGGCCGCCGCCCAGTTCCTGCCACCCCTGCCGATGAGCCACCTACGGGAGGTGATCGCGGTGGCGTTGCTGCTGCTCGGGGCGGCGGTCGCGATCCGCGCGGTGGACCACTGGGCGCGTACCGAGCGGGCCATCCGGCTCGGTCAGGAGCTGCCCGCGTCCCGGTTCCCCGCCATCCTGGCGCTCGCCGTCGGCGTCGGCGCGTTGCTGCTGGTGGTCGCCGTCCTGATGCGGGCGGTCGGCGGACGGTGAGCACCGGACGCGACCCCGGGCTGCAAGCGGAGCGGACCCGGCTGGCCTGGCGGCGCACCCTGCTCACGGTGACCGTGGTGACCGTGCTCGCCGTCCGGCTGGCCTCGACGGGCGACCCGACCGACGCGCTGATCGCCGGCGGGACCGTGCTGGTGTGGGGCGCCCTGCTGGTGCTCTGCTGGCCCCGCGGCACCGGCACCGGTCCGGCCCGCACCGGCGGCCGCACGCTGCCCCTGGTCACGGTGGGCACTGTGGTGCTCGCGTTACTGGGAGTGCTGCTGGTGTCGCGCGGACTGTGGTGACGGGATTCGGTGCGCCATGATGGGTGCATGGCCCGGCTTGGCGTACTCCTCTTCCTGGTGCAGATCGTCCTCGCGGTCTGCGCGCTGATCAGCTGTCTCTCCGCCGAGGAGGGCCAGATCCGCGCCCTGCCCCGGATCGCCTGGGTGCTGATCATCTTGTTCTTCCCGCTGGTCGGCTCGATCGCCTGGTTCGTCGCCGGCCGGGTGACCGACCCCGGCGCCCGCAAGGGCTGGCCGGGCGGCGCCGGCGGCGCGGAGCGGCAGCGCCCCCGGCCGGTGGCCCCCGACGACGATCCGGAGTTCCTGCGCTCCGTGCAGGAACGCGCCCAGCAGCAGGACCAGGAGCTCTTCCGCCGCTGGGAGGAAGACCTGCGGCGGCGCGAGGACGACCTGCGCCGCCGCGACGGTGAGCCGCCGCGTGAGGGTGACCGACCGGAGGTGTGACCGCGACGCCGCCGCCGGCGCAGAGGCGACGGCGGCGGCGGGTGCGACTCAGGCCAGGTTCGACGACCGGGGGTACGCGTCAGTCGGGTCGGTGAGCACGTTCACCAGGTACGGCACTCCGGAGTCGAACGCCCGCTGGAGCGCCGGGCCCAGGTCGGCTGCCTTGGCGACCGTCTCCCCCGCTCCCCCGAGCGCGCTGACCACCGTGTCGTAGCGCAGCTCCGGCTGGAGGTCGGCGGCCACGTCGTAGCCGTACATGGCCCGCATCGGGTGCTTCTCCAACCCCCAGATGCCGTTGTTGCCGACGACGATCACCACCGGCAGCTTCTGGCGGACCAGCGACTCGACGTCCATCAGCGAGAAGCCGGCCGCACCGTCGCCCATCAGCACGCAGATCTGCCGGTCCGGGTGACTGACCCGGGCCCCCATCGCGTAACCCATGCCGGTGCCCAGGCAGCCGTACGGGCCCGGGTCCAGCCAGGTGCCGGGCTGGGCCGGCTCCAGGTACCGCCCGGCGTACGACACGAAGTCACCGCCGTCGCCGATGGTGATCGCGTCCGGGGCCAGCACCCGACGCAGCTCGCCGTAGATCCGGGCCGGGCGGATCGGGTCGGTCTCGGCGGCCATCTCGGCGGCGTCCCGAGCCTTCGCCGCGTCCTCGGCGACGCGCAGGTCGGCGATCCAGTCGGAGTGATCAGCCCGGTCACCGGAGTGGTCGGCCAGCGCGGAGAGGATCAGGCGCAGGTCGCCGGCGGGGGCGGCGGCCGGCTGCACGTGCGTCGCCCGCTGGCTGGGGGCGTCGACGATGTGCACCACCTTGGCGTCACCGAAGTCACCGAAGCTGAGCCGGAAGTCCAGCGGGGTGCCCACCACCACGACCACGTCGGCGCCGGAGAGCGCGGCCCGGCGGGCCTTGGCGAACGCGAGCGGGTGTTCCGGCGGGAGCGAGCCGCGACCCATGCCGTTGGTGAAGACCGGCACCTGCAACGCCTCGGCCGCCTCGCGCAGGGCGGCGACGGCGTCGCCCGCGTACACGTCGGAGCCGGCGATGATGACCGGCCGCTGCGCCCCCGCGATGAGCAGCGCGGCGCGGCCGACCTCCTCCGGGTCCGGCGCGATCGGGTCGACACCCGTCACGCTGGGCAGTTCGGCCTCGGCGACCGAGAAGACCGTCTCCAGCGGAAAGTCGAGGAAGGCCGGGCCGCGGTGCGGGGTGAGCGCGGCGTGCAGCGCCGCACCGACCGCACGCGGGATGTCGTCGGTGCTGAACACCGTCTCGGCGTGCTTGGTGACCGGGGCGACCAGCGGCAGGTGGTCCATCTCCTGCAGGCTGCCCGACCCCCAGCGGAACGCGGGCGCGCGGCCACCGAGCACCAGCACCGGCGAGGCGTTGAAGAACGCGCTGGTCATGCCGGAGATGCCGTTGGTGACGCCGGGTCCGGCGGTGAGCACGGCGAGGCCGGGGCGGCGCTGGAGCTTAGCCACCGCCTCGGCGGCGAAGACCGCGGACTGCTCGTGCCGGACGTCGTAGATCGGGAACTCGGTCTTGTACGCGGCGTCGTAGAGCGGGAAGACGTGCCCACCGGACAGCGTGAACATCTCCCGTACGCCGTGCGCGCGTAGTGCCGCGAGCGCCAACTCGCCGCCGTGACCCTCGATCCGCTCCGTCATGTCGCTCCCATCGTCCGTGGCCGGGATCACAGGTTACCGGCCAGTCACCTATCGCCCCGACCGTGGCCCCGGCTGGCGGAAGCCGTCCAGCTCAGCGCCACCGAAACGGCCGCGCCCGCCTGGTGGGGTCCTCCACCAGGCGGGCGCGGTCGGTCAGCGCTGAGGTGTCAGCGCGTCTTCAGCACCACCGCCACCGGCTCGGTCCGGTACGGGGTGTCGGTCTCGAACGCCAGCCGCGCCGCGTACTCGCCGTTTCCGGCGATGGCGGGGACGGCTGCCGACACCCGGACCGTGACGGTCCGACCCGCCGGGATGGTCAGCTCGGTCTTGTTCGCCGAGAGCCACGACACGTCGGTGCCTCGGATGCAGGAATCGCCACCGGGCAGCCGGTACACGGATGTGGAGAGGTCGCCCTCAATGTCCAGACCGCCGACCTGGAACGTGCCGCAGGCCGCGCCGCCCCGCGCCCCGGCGTGGGGCAGGTCCGGCAGCCTCGACCAGAGCCCGGTCGCCGGGTCGAACTCGCGCACCTGAGCCGAGCTGGCGCTCCCGTAGATGCCGCCCATGATCCGTAGCTTGCCGTTGACGCTCGCGGCCGTCATGCCGTAGCCCGACACCGGCAGGCTGGTCACCGGCACCCAGGTGTTCGACTCAGGGAAGTAGCGGTACGCCGCCGCAATCGCGTCCCGCAGGGCCGGCAGGTAGCCACCCGCGCAGATCAGCCCGTCGCCGGTCGCACCGCAGGCATGGAAGGCCGCCGCCTGCGGGTAGTCGGCCAGCGGGGTCCACCGGTCGACGTCGGGGTCGTAGCGGTACACCCGCTTCGAGGGCGGGTTGCACCCGTCATCACCGCAGCCGGCGACCACGTACAGCTTGCCGTTGAGCGACACCGCCGCGCCGTTGTACGCCCCCTTGGGCAGATCCGCCCGGCGTGACCAGCGGTTGGTCATCGGATCGTAGGCGAACGTGGTGGTGGCCATCTCACCCAACGAGCCCAGGCCGCCGGCCACGTACAGCTTGCCGTCGACGAAGCCACCCACCGCGGCGGTGCGCGGCTCGGGCAGGTCGGCGATCCGCTTCCAGGCCCGGGCCTGCGGATCGAAGACCCACCCCTCCCGCAGGGTGTACTCGTAGCTGGAGCCGCCCACCGAATACACGGTGCCGTCGTTGTCGGCGACCACGTTGTCGGCCGCCGGCATCGGCAGGTCAGGCATGCTCACCCACGCGCTGCCGTCCGCCACCTGCTGCGACGGCGACTGGGCCGAACGCGCGGCGACGAGCTTCTCGTCGCTGGTGTAACCGCGGTCCTGCTCGACCAGCCGGACCGTCATCGGCCGCTCACCGTCGTTGGTGAGCCGGACCTCGTGGGTGGCGGAACGACCCGGTTTGACGGAGAACGACAGCTCCGACTCGTCGACGGTCAGCCGTCCGCTCTTCAGCAGCCAGTCCCGTTGCACGACCCGGTCGGCCCTGACCTTCAACTTCCCCGTGGCGTCGGCGTACCGCAGACCGGTCACGGTCATCGGCACCTGACCGTCGCCCGCCGCGAACAGCCAGTAGAAGCCGTCGTCGAGGGCCGAGTCGTCGGGAGTGTCCACACTGGTGGCCTTCGCCGCCAGGTCGGCGCCGGCCGAGACCGTGGCACCGGTGAGCGCCCCACCCGTGTTGTCGTCCCGGATCTGTCCGGCGATGATCCCGCCCGGCACGGCGGCACACGTCCGCTTACCGACGAAGGCGTTGTCCAGCTGCCACCAGTAGGAGTAACGGCCCTCGTAGCGGAACCGCGCCTGCACACCGGACTTCCCCGCCGCCTGCGGGACCGGGATCTCCAGGTGCCCGCGTACCGGAACGTCCGGGAAGCGGTACGCCTCCTTCCAACTCGCCCCGTTGTCCAGGCTGAACTCCACGAACCCCTTCTGCACGCCGTAGTTGGAAGAGCCGAAGTCGGTGTCGAAACCGATCACCGGGTTGGTGATGCCGCGCAGGTCCATCGACGACGTGACCAGAGCCGAGTTGATGTCGCCCAACTGCACCCAGGTGTTGACGGAGGCGAACTCGCCCGTGCCGCCGGTCAGGTTGCCCTGCTTCCCGAGGTCGTCGAAGCGCCAGGTCTGGCCCGCTCCGGACTCGTCGGTGACCCGCCAGCCGTCCTTCGGCCCACCGGCCCAGCCGGTGAAGTCGGTGCTGACACCCTGGTAGTTCCAGGCGTACCCGGGCGCCGCGCAGGTCGAGGCGTCGATCGCGAGCTTCACGTTCTTCCGGATGTCGCTCGCCCCACCGTTCGACTCGGGGCCGACGGTGGCGGACACCGTGCTCGTCACGTACCCGGGCATGTCGACCGGGGACACGTGCAGGGTGTAGGAGCCGACCGGCAGCTCGACGTCGTACCGACCGGTGTACGGGTCGGTGAAGACCGCGCCGCCCGGGTAGCCGTCGATGGAGACCTTCGAGTAGATCGGCCAGCCATGCCCGGAGGCGTCGGTGACGACACCGGTGACCCGCCGGGTCTCGACCGCGGTCATCGTGAGGTTCCGGGTCACGTTCGTTCCGGCGGCGACGGTGACCCTGGCCGGCTTCGGTGCCTGGTAGCCAAACTCGCTGGCCACCACGTCGTACGTGCCCGCCGGGGCGAACAGGCGGTAGTGGCCCTGCTCGTCGGTCACCGCGTCGTAGGTCGCGCCGTTCGAGTCCGTGGCGGTGACGGGGACGCCGGCGAGCGGGCCCTCCGGCTTGCCGTACGAGTTCTTGCCGCTGCGCACCGTTCCGCTGACCTCCCCGGCCACGCCGAGGGTGAGCGCGGAGACCCCGTTGGGGCTACCCAGACCGGTGGGCCCGTCCCAGCCGGGACCGGCGTTGCACCGCAGGTCGCCGCAGTAACCGTTGGAGCCCTGGGTGATGTCGAAGAGACCGGCGGCGTTCTCCTTACGGTAGGGGTAGGTCACCGGGTACGTGCCGGGCACCGGGTCGCCGGCCAGCGCGTACATCGCCGCGACCAGCGGGGCGGCCAGTGACGTTCCGCCCCACTGCGCCCAGCCGTCCTGGCCGAGGGTGTTGTAGACGGCCAGGCCGGACTCCGGCGCGGCAGTGGCGGAGATGTCGGCGCTGGCACGCTTGTCACCGCAGCGCGTGTCGATGCCGGCCTGGTATGCGGGCTTCGCCTCGTAGAGGGAACAGCCGCTGCCCGCCGCCGTCCACGCGGTCTCCGACCAGCCGCGGGGGGATGAGGGGTCGCGGGTCAGCTGGGTGCCGCCGACCGACACCACGTTCGGGTGGGTGGCCGGGTAGCTCTGCACGTTGCCGATGTCACCGCTGGCGACCGTGATCACGACGCCCGGGTGGTCGTAGTGGGCCTGGAAGTAGCCCTGGTAGTACTTCTCGCCGGGAACGCCGTACGAGTTGGAGATGGCGACCGCGCCGAGTCGGGCCGCGGTGTCGACGGCGCGGCCGAGGTTCTCCCCACCGTTGTCGTCGGCCTGCACGAGGAGGATGTCGCACTTCGGGCAGGCCGACGAGACGGCATCCAGGTCCAGAGCGGCCTCGATCGACCAACCCTCGTCCTCGACCGGGTAGTTCGTCCCGCCGTACTGGTCGACCTTCCGGAAGCAGCCGTTCGCGGTGGTGCAGGGCGGCAGCCCGTAGTGGGCGCGGAACACCGCGAGGTCGGCTTCGGCGGCGGCGTACCCGAAGGCGCCGACGATGGCGACGGTCTGTCCGGCGCCGCCCGAGGGCAGCTTGTAGGCGGACTTGATGTCGTCCGGCCCCAGGGCGCCTGCCGGCGGGGACGTGGTCTTCTGGCTGCGCTGGCTGTCCTGGCTGGAGAGTCCGACGGCGAAGCAGCGGGCCCACGGGCCGTCCTGGCCGGCCTCGGCGGCGGTGGCGGTGTTGCAACCCGCCGGCGTGTACCGCAGCGCCGCCCAGTCAGCGGAGGGGGACGGCGCGGGCGTCGGGGCCGCTTGCGCCCGGGTGCCGGGCAGCGCGGTGGCGAGCAGCGACAGCGTCACTGCCACGACCAGCCCACGGAGACGACCCTTGTGGGCCCGCCTCCGCTGTAAGGGCTCAACCATCCAGTTACTCCTTAACAGAAGATTCATGGACACGGCTCGCCGTTGAGGCCGCGAACGCACCACCCGCCAGGCCGGGCGTGATCCCTGACACGAAACCGGCGTACGTCGAGGCGTGATCTTGGCATGGGCGCGAAAGCACGGACAATGATCCGGGACATTCATGTTCCGGACAGCTGGCCGGTTTCCGACGGAGGCTTCGGATGTGGCATGCGGTGGGCGTGCCCGAGCCCGAAGGGCTCGTGTACGAGGCGCTGGCCCTTCGACGCCAGGCGACGCTCAACGACCTCCTCGGTGACGTCGCGCTCTCCCGGTCGCAGTTGAGAAGCGCGCTCGGCCGCCTGGTCGACAGAGGTCTGGCCAGCCGGCTACCCGGACGCCCGGCCCGCTATGCGGCGACGTCACCCGACCAGGTCGCGACCTTCCTGATCGCCGAGCAGGAACGCGACCTGCTCCGGCTGCGCCGGCACGCCGACGAGTTGGCCAAGGACATCCGGCGGCGTGAGGGGCCGGGGCGACACCCGGCCGAGCTGGTCGAGGTCATCGAGGGGGCCGCGAACCTCCGCGCCACCCTCATCCGACTGCAACGCGAGGCGCGGGTGCAGATCCGCGGCCTGGACCGACCGCCCTACCTGGACAATCCGACCAGCGGCAACACCGAGGAGACCCAGCAGCTCGCCGACCGTGGCCTGACCTACCGGGTGATCTACGACCGGTCGGCGTTGTCCATTCCGGGGCGGATGGCGGAGATCTGGCGGGGCATCCAGTCCGGCGAACGCGCCCGGGTCGCCAGCAACGTGCCGATGAAGATGCTGCTCTGCGACGACCGGTTCGCGCTCATCCCCGTCATGGCGGCCGGGCAACTGACCGACGCCGCGTACCTGGTCCACCCGTCGTCGCTGCTGGACGCGGTCGGCGGGTTGTTCGAGGCGCTCTGGGAGCGGGCCGTCGCCATCAACCGCTCCGTCGGCGGCGGGCGGAACGGCCCGCTCGAACGGGTCGAGGACGGCGGCGGCCCGACCACCGAGGAGCAGCCGGACCGGATCACCGACAGCGACATCGAACTCCTCGGACTGCTGGCCGGCGGGGCCACCGACGAGAGGATCGCCCGGACCCTGGGCTGGAGCGTGCGGACCGTGCACCGACACGTCCATCGGATCATGGCGATGGTCGGTGCCGAGACCCGATTCCAGGCCGGGATGGAAGCGGTCCGGCGGGGTTGGGTGTGACCCCCGGGTCGATCAGCGGCCGGTGAAGCCCGGCTTGCGCTTTTCAACGAAGGCCGCCATGCCCTCCCGCCGGTCATCGGTGGCGAACAGCGCCGCGAAGAGCTGACTCTCCCAGGCTAGGCCCGAGTTCAGATCCATGTCCAGGCCGCCGTCGACCGCCAGCTTCGCCGCGCGCAGCGCCTGCACCGGCCCGGTGAGGTACGGGGTGATCAGCGCGACGGCCGTGTCGTACACCTCCGCGGCCGGGGCGACCCGGTCAGCCAGGCCGATCCGCAGCGCCTCCTGCGCGTCCACCATCCGCCCCGACATGATCAGGTCCTTGGCGCGGGCCGGGCCGACCAGGCGGGCCAGCCGCTGGGTGCCGCCGGCGCCCGGGATGATGCCCAGCTTGATTTCCGGCTGGCCGAGCTTGGCGTCCTCGGCGACCACCCGCCAGTCACAGGCCAACGCCAGCTCACAGCCGCCGCCGAGGGCGTACCCGGTGATCGCGGCGACCACCGGCTTGGGGATCCGGGCGATCGCGCCGAGGGCGCTGGACAGGTTCGCGGCCCGCTCGGCCATGTCCACGTACGACATCTCGGCCATCTGCTTGATGTCCGCGCCTGCGGCGAAGACCTTCTCCCCGCCGTACACGATGACGGCGCGGACCTCGGGATCGGCCGTGGCGGCCGTGGCCGCGGCGCGCAACTCCTCCTGCACCTGGGTGTTGAGCGCGTTCATCGGCGGCCGTTCCAGCCGGATCGTGCCGATGCCGTCAGTGGTCTCCAGCCGAACGAACTCGCCCACGCTGCCCTCACTTCCTCGTCGAAGTCGCGTGCCAACCTTACGACCCGGCTCGTTTGGGTAAGTAGTGTGGTGTCAGCCCCGTGGGCGGGAGTCCAACCATGGTCACGTATTACGACGACAGATCAGTGCAGGTCACCTCCACCAGCGTCCGCGTCGACGGTCGCAGCTACGCGCTGGCCGACATCACCATGATCTGGCACCGCCGTGGCACCCGTTCCTGGCGCGTGCTGGTGGGGCGGGGCGCCCTCGGTGCCGCGCTCGCCGGCCCACTGGTCGCGGCGGTGCTCGGCATCGGCCTGGCCGTCTGGCTGCACCGCTCACCCACCGTGACGATCGCAATCGTCGGCGCGTCGGTGCTGGTCGGGTTGGCAGTGGGGCCGGTGGCCGACTTCCTCTTCGAACACCTGGACCGCTCGTACGCCCGGGGCAGCCGCCAACTGGAGATCTGGGCGCGTTGGCGCGGCCAACCGGTGCGTCTGCTGCGCACCGGTGACGCTCTGCGTTTCGGGCAGATCTACCGGGCCGTGCAGCGCGCGGTCGAGCACAGCCAGCCGGCCCGCCCCGGCATCCGCCGCTGAGAGCGCCTGACCTCCGACACAACCTGATCGGGGAGGCCACGCCGTCGCCGGTGGCAACGCTGCTCGTGCCAGCTGCCGCACCTCGGCTCAAGGAGCGGCTGTTCGAGGCCGAGGCGTCAGCGCGGGCGGGGTGCCGCGAGCCTTTGAAGCTGATGTCGCAAACGAATCAGGCGGGGAGACGCCGCTTCGGCCAGGGTTCTTGGGAGCGGGAGAGCCCGCGATGTCGTAGACGATTCAGCTCCAAAGGACGACCCCACCACCCCGCGTCCCGGCCGCGCTCACGATGGGACACACGAGGCGAGGGTTGCCTGGCGGTGGTTAGGCTTAGTGATGACCCTCTATTACCGGGACGACGCGGTGCAGGTGACATCCGAGTCGATCCGGGCGGGGGGTCACGTGATCGCCCTGTCCGACGTGACGTTCGTGTGGCACGCACGGGGGCAGAAGACCCTCGCCGTACGCGGCCGTGTGCTGGGGCGCGGTGTCCTGGTCCTGCTGCTCTCGCTGCCACCGTTGGTCGCCGTGGTCTGCGTGCTGTCGTTGGCCTGGTCGGCTCAGGACCGGGGCAACTGGCAGCTGGCGCTGATCATTCTCGCCGCCTGCGCGGTCGGGGCGCTCGCGTTGGCACCGTTCCTGGAGATCCCGCTCGGCTGGCTGGACCGCTCCTACGAACGGGGCAGCCACGTGCACGAACTGTGGGTGCAGCACCACGGGCGCGAGGACCTGCTGGTGCGCACCCCGGACGCGCTTCGGTTCGGGCAGATCTACCGGGCCGTGCAGCGCGCCGTCGAACAGCAGGGAGATCATTGATGCCAGGCTCAACGGGCGGTTGTGGTGCGGCCGACGCACACTTGATCCCATGGCGATTCCCCTCCCCACCCCGTCCGCAGTGGTCGGCCTGACCCGCTCCGCTGTCGACCAGGCGCTCGGCTCGGCCGCCTCGTTCGCCGCCGTGCCCGCCCGCGCTTTCGCGGTGCTGGACGGGGTGGAAGCGCTGCTGGCCCGGATCAACGGCGTGGTCGACCGGATCGAGACGACCCTGGACCGCACCGATCAGGTGCTCACCGAGGCCGAGCGGGTGACCCGGACGGCCGCCACGGTGGTCACCGAAGCGGACGGGGTGGCCGACCGGGCCGCCGTCACCGTGGGCACCGCGGCGGAGGCCGCCGCCACGGCGGCCGAGCTGCTGGCGGCGTACGAGCCGGCGCTGCGTCGGGCCGCACCAATGACCGAACGGTTCGTCGAGCAGCTCAGCCACGAGGAGATCACCGCCGCGATCCACCTGATCGACGAGCTGCCCAAGCTCAAGGAACACCTGACGGCCGACATCCTGCCGATCCTGGCCACGCTGGACCGGGTCGGGCCCGACCTGCACGACCTGCTCGACGTGACCCGCGACCTCAAGCTCGCCGTGGCCGGCATCCCCGGGCTGGGCATGCTGCGCCGACGCGGCGAGAAGCTCGCCGACGAGCCCGCCGGCTGAGCGCTCGCCAGCCCGGGTGGGCGGAGGGCCGGGCGTGCGGTCAGACGGGTACGTACAGCTCGTCGATCTCGGCGCGCTGTGGCAGCGCCACCGACGCGCCGAGCTTGCGGACGCAGGCAGCGCCGGCCGCCGATGCCCAGCGCACCGCGTCGACCAGGTCGCGCCCCTCGCCCCAGCCGACGGCCAGCGCGGCGGTGAACGCGTCACCTGCGGCTGTGGAGTCGACCACGTCGACCCGGACCGCCGGCACGTGCACCTGGGTGCCGTCCCGGTCGACGTACCAGGCACCCTCACCGCCGAGAGTGAGCACGGCCCGAGGGCTCAGGTCGAGCAGCGCACGGGGCTCCTCCCGACCTCGACCGGCGAGCGCCTGCGCCTCGCCCTCGTTGACGACCAGCAGGTCCACCGCGGCGAGCAGCTCCGGCGGGAGGTCCCGCGCCGGGGCGGCGTTCAGGATGACCCTGGTGCCGGCGTCGCGGGCGGCCACCGCGGCGGCGGTCACGGTCTGCACCGGAATTTCCAGTTGGGCGACCAGGACGTCCGCCGCCCGCACCGTGGCCAACTCCTCCTCGGTGAGACCGATCAGGGCGTCGTTGGCGCCCGGGGTGACCACGATGGCGTTCTCCCCCTGGGCGTTGACCATCACCAGCGCCACCCCGGAGGCACCGTAGACCACGCGCAGCTGATCGGTGTCCACGCCGGCAGCGGTGATGCGGGCCTTGAGGGTGACGCCGAAGGCGTCCGAGCCGATCGCACCGAGGAAGGCACAGGAGGCGCCGGCCCGGACCGCGGCCACGGCCTGGTTGGCGCCCTTACCGCCGGGCAGCATCACGAAGTCGGTGCCGAGGATGGTCTCGCCCTGTCGCGGCAGCGCGGGCGCCATCGCGACCAGGTCCATGTTGGCGCTGCCCACCACGGCGACCCGGGTCTGTGGCACGACTGTCTCCGGTTGTCCGACGCTCAGGCGGCGCGAGCCGTGAAGCGGTCGCCCGACCGCTCGACCACCAGGGGCAGCCCGAAGGTCTTGGAGAGGTTGTCACCGGTCAGCGTCTCGGCGAGCAGCCCCTGCGCGACAACCCCGCCCTCGCGCAGCAGCAGCGCGTGGGTGAACCCGGGCGGGATCTCCTCGACGTGGTGGGTGACCAGCACCATCGCCGGGGCGTCCGGGTCGTACGCCAGCTCGGCCAGCCGGGCGACCAGGTCTTCCCGACCACCCAGGTCGAGCCCGGCGGCGGGCTCGTCGAGCAACAGCAACTCCGGGTCGGTCATCAGGGCCCGGGCGATCTGCACCCGCTTGCGCTCGCCCTCGGAGAGGGTGCCGTAGCGGCGTTCGGCGAGACCGCCGACGCCGAGTTGACTCAGCAGTGACCGCGCCCGCGCCTCGTCGCCACGGTCGTAGTTCTCCCGCCAACGGCCGACCACCGACCAGGCGGCGGTCACCACCACATCGCTGACCCGCTCGTCGGCGGGCAGCCGCTCGGCGATCGCGGCGGTGGTGAGCCCGATCCGGGTACGCAGCTCATTGACGTCGGTGCGGCCGATCCGCTCGCCGAGCACGTGCGCGACACCCGTGGTGGGGTGCAGCCGGCCGGCGGCGAGGTTGAGCAGTGTGGTCTTGCCGGCGCCGTTGGAGCCGAGCACGACCCACCGCTCGTCCAACTCGACGCGCCAGGTCAGGTCCTGTAGGAGGGCGGTGCCAGAGCGGCGTACACCGACGCCGTCGAGGCTGACCACCAGATCCGGGTTCACCGCACCATCCAACCACGCATCGCCTGGGTGCCCCCCATGGGCGGCACCTCGGCCATAGGGTGGAGCACCGTGTCGTTGATCACCAAGCCCGAAGGACGGCCCATGCCCCGTCGAGGTACGGATCCGCGCGGATGAGCGCGGTCATCGAGATCGAGGGTCTGCGGAAGACCTTCCACAGCCTGCGCAGCGGCCGACGGGTGGCTGTGGACGGGTTCGACCTGCTGGTCGAGGCGGGCCAGGTGCACGGCTTCCTGGGCCCCAACGGCTCGGGTAAGACCACCACCCTGCGGGCCCTGCTCGGGCTGGTACGCGCCGACAGCGGCCGGATGACCGTGCTCGGCGAACCGTCGCCGGAACTGCTGCCCCGGGTGGCGGGCCAGGTCGGCGCCATCGTGGAGAGCCCACAGTTCTTCGGCAACTTCACCGGTCACCGCACGCTGCGGTTGCTGGCCCGCGCGGGTGGGGTGCCGGTCTCGCGGGTGGACGAGGTGCTGGATCTGGTGGGCCTGCACGACCGGGGCGATGATCGGGTGAAGGGCTACTCGCTGGGCATGAAGCAGCGTCTGGCGGTGGCGTCCGCGCTGTTGAAGGACCCGCGGTTACTCATCCTGGACGAGCCGGCGAACGGGCTGGATCCGGCGGGCATCCGGGAGATGCGGGACCTGATGCGGTCGCTGGCGGCGAACGGTGTGACGGTGCTGGTGTCCAGTCACATCCTGGGCGAGATCCAGCTGATCTGCGACCACGTCACGATCATTTCGCGGGGACGTCGGGTGGCGGCCGGCCCGGTGGACGAGGTGCTGGCGGGTTACGACAGGCATGAGTACCTGGTGCGGGTGACCGAGCCGGAGCGCGCCGCCGAGCTGCTGCACGCGGCCGACCTGACGGCTGTCGTCGACGGCGAGGCGCTGGTGGTGAGCGGGGTGAGTGACCCGACGGTGGTCAGCCGGGTGCTCGGCGAGCAGGGGCTGTGGGTGAGCGAGCTGACGCCGCTGCGGCCGGATCTGGAGAGCGTCTTCCTGGAGCTGACGGGCGCGTACGAGCATCGGTCGGTGCCCCGGCAGGTCGACGACTCGTCACTGCCGCACGATGAAGCTGTGATCGACCTCGATCGGGGAGTGGACGCGTGAACCTGGTTCGTGCCGAGTTGGAGCGGCTGTCCGCGCGCCGCTTCGTGCAGCTCATGGTCGTCCTGTTGGTCTTCGCGTTCGCCGTCACGGCGGCAACCACGCTGGCTGGCTCCCACAAGCCGACCGCCAGTGAGCTGAACTCGGCGCGGCAGCAGGCCGTCGACGCGCGACGGAGCATGGAGACCACGCACCAGGAGTGCCTGGACCGCATGAAGGACAGGTCGCCGACCGACACGAGCGAGTATTTCGCCGACTGCGCGGACCTCGACCCGATCCGGCAGGAACGGCTGCCGATCGCCGCCGACTATCTGCCGGGGGTGTTCAGCTTCGCCGACCAGGCCGAGTCGTTGCTCTCTTTCCTGATCGCGTTCCTGGTGCTGTTCGGGTTCCTGGTGGGCGCCTCCTACATCGGCGCGGATCTGACCTCGGGCGGTGTGGTGAATCTGCTGCTCTGGCGACCGCGCCGGTTGACGGTGCTCACGGCCAAGTTGGGCACCCTGCTGGGCTCGGTGCTGGTCCTGTCCCTGCTGGCGTCGGCGGCCTACCTCGCCACCTTCTGGGTGATCGGGCAGAGCACTGGGTTGCCGGGCCGATTGGACGGCGACTTCTGGCGTTCGCTCGGCGCGGTGCACGGCCGGGGCCTGGTGCTGGTGCTGCTGGCCTCCGCCGTGGGCTTCGCGATCGCCACGCTGGGCCGGCACACCTCGGCGGCGCTGGGGGCGGCGGCGGCGTACGCGGTGGTGTGGGAGCTGGGCGGCCGTCTGGTGCTGGAAATCATTGACGTTCGACGGTCGGACCAGCTGATGCTCTCCAGCTACATCGGAGCGTGGCTCAGTGGCGAATCACGGTTCTTCGACCCGCGGCTCTGTGCCGGCACCTCGGGCACCGGCTACTGCTCGGGCCTCTACACCCTGACCTGGGCCCCGGCGCTGCTGGTGCTGCTCGGGCTGACCGGCGGGCTGACCGCTGCGGCGTTCGCGGTGTTCCGTCGCCGCGACCTGATCTGAGTCACGGTCCGCCGAGGGCTTGCGCCACCTTCGGGCGGCCCTCGGCGGGCCGGACCCGGCAAGGGCTTGCGACTCACCGAGAACCGATGAAATATTCCTTCATGTGACCGCCGCGACGGGCTCAGCCGACGGTGGAGCCGAACACCTCGTCGCGCACCGCGTCCAGGGCGGTGCGCAGCGCGCCGTGCAGGATCGGTTCCTCGGTCAGCCCGGTCGGCACCACTCGCGGCTGAACCAGGGTGATCGCCGCGACCTCCTGCTGCACCCGGTCGGCGAGGGCGGCGCCACCGGCCTGGCCCACCTCGCCGGCGAGCACGACCAGCGGTGGGTCCAGCACCACGCAGGTGCTGGCCACGCCGAGCGCGAGCCGACGGGCCAGCTCGTCGAGCATCGGGCCGCCGTCAGCACCGGCCGCGACGGCCGCGCGGACGGCCTCGGCGGCGTCGGCGTCCGGGTAGCCGTGCTCAGCGGCCACCGCGCGCACCGAGTCCGCACCGACCAGCTGCTGGAAGGCCGGCTTGGCGCGCCGGGAGACATCGCGCGGAATGGGCGCGCCGGGCACCGGCAGGTAGCCGATCTCGCCGGCCGCGCCGCTGCTGCCGTGGTGCAACCGCCCGCCCAGCATGATCGCCAGGCCGACGCCGGCACCCACCCAGACCAGCACGAAGTCTCCCAGCCCCTGGGCGGCGCCGGACTGCGCCTCCGCCACCGCGGCCAGGTTGACGTCGTTCTCGAAGACCACCGGCGTGTGCAGGTCGTCCCGCAGCGCGGCGAGCAGACCGCTGTGCCAGCGGGGCAGGTTGAAGGCGAAGGTGATGTCGCCGGTGCCGGGGTCGACCAGGCCCGGCGTGCCGAGCACGATCCGTCGTACGCTGCTCAGCTGCGCCTGGGCGCTGCTCGCCGCCTGCACGACGGCGTTGTGCACCACGCCCACCGGGTCGTCGGTGTCCCGGGTCGACTGCTCCACCCGGCCGATCACGGCACCGGTGATGTCGGCGCACGCGGCCACCACCCGGTCCGGCCCGACGTCCACACCGACCACGTGCGCGCTGCCCGGACGGACCGCGTAGAGCTGGGCGTTCGGCCCTCGCCCGCCAGCCTGCTCACCGACCCGCGCGACGAGGCCGCGCTCCTCCAGCCGCTCGACCAGTTGCGAGGCGGTGACCTTCGACAGGCCGGTCAGCTCGCCGAGTCGGGCCCGGGTCAGCGGGCCGCGTTCGAGGAGCAGCTCCAGCGCGGCACGGTCGTTGAGCGCCCGCAACAGGCGGGGGGTGCCGGGCAGCCGGGTCGCACTCATGAGCCGTCCTCTAGTTTTAGTAAACTTTGCTAACTGTAAACCAGCCTGCGAATGGGTAGCCGTAGCGTAACGGTCACTCGGCGGTGGGACGCTCGGCCAAGTCGGCAGGGCCACGACCACCACCGGTACGACGTCGCGTACCCGCGGGTCACCGAAGGGGGAAGATCACGTGGGGTTGGATCCAGGACTGCGCCGGCTGACGCTGGGCACGCTCCTCGCCGCGTACCCGGGACCGGTCCCACCGGACTGGGCAGTCGACCTGCTTGCCGACGGGCTGGCCGGGCACACCCTGTTCGGCACCAACGTGCACGACCCCGCGCAGGTGGCGGCGAGCACCGCCGCGCTGCGTGCCGGTCGGCCGGACGCGCTGATCGCCATCGACGAGGAGGGTGGCGACGTGACCCGGCTGGCGCACGCCACCGGCAGCCCGTACCCCGGTAACGCCGCCCTGGGGGCAATCGGTGACGTGGCTCTCACCCGACGGGTCTACCAGTCGATCGGTGCCGAACTGGCCGCGCTCGGCATCACCGTCAACCTCGCCCCCACTGTCGATGTCAACACCGCCGACGACAACCCGGTGATCGGCACCCGGTCCTTCGGCGCGGATCCGGTGCGGGTGGCCGCCCACTCGGCCGCCGCCGTGGCCGGGTTGCAGGCCGCCGGCGTGGCCGCCTGCGCCAAGCACTTCCCCGGGCACGGTGCCACCGTCAAGGACTCCCACCACGAGCTGCCCACCGTGGACGCTCCGCTGGGCCTGCTCCGCCAGCGGGACCTGCCGCCGTTCGCGGCCGTCGTCGCCGCTGGGGCGCGCGCCGTGATGACCGCGCACATCCGGGTGCCTGCGCTCACCGGCGCCGACCCGGCCACCTTCAGCCGAGCCGTCCTGGTCGACCTGCTGCGCACCGAGTACGGCTTCACCGGCACCGTGATCACCGACGCGCTGGAGATGAAGGGGGCCGCCGTTGCCGCCGGCGGCGTCGGGCCAGCTGCGGTCCGGGCCCTGAGCGCGGGCGCCGACCTGCTCTGCATCGGCGCGAGGGTCGACGCCGAACTGGTCGAGCGGGTGGCCGCCGAGATCGTCGACGCGCTCGCCGACGGCCGGCTCGCGAGGGCACGGGTCGAGGAGGCGGCCGGCCGCGCCGCCGATCTCGCCGCCTGGACCCGGGCCGCCGGCGGGTCGTCGACCACGGAGGACACCGAGCTGGGGTACGCGGCGGCGCGCCGAGCAGTCCGGGTGGACGGCCTGCTCACCGGCCTGGGTCAGCCACTGGTTGTGCAACTGCACACCGAGTCGACGATCGCCGAGGGTCGGGTGCCGTGGGGCCTCGGTCCACACCTGGACGGGGTGCCGGAGATCCGGGTGATCGCCACCGAGACCGACCCGGCCACGCTGCGCGGGCTGGCCGGCGACCGTCACATCGTGCTGGTCGGGCGACACCTGCACCGGCTGCCCGGCGGCCCGGAGCTGATCGCCGACCTGGCCGCCCAGCACCAGGTGACCGTGGTGGAGATGGGCTGGCCGGCGCAGTGGCGGCCAGCGGGCGTCCGCGCCTTCGTCACCACCTACGGCGCGAGCCACGCCAACGGTCGCGCGGCGGCCGAGGCGCTCGGCCTGGCGAGCTGAGCCACGGCGTCTCTCCGGCTGGTGCTCGACCTCATTCGCACGCTCCGTCACTGACGCCCTGACCCGCTCGAACCAACGAAGAAGCAGGTCAAGTCCACTTCTCGACACTCCGAACCGACAGCTTCAACCTTGCCCAGAGCCCGATCGATACGTAGCGTGATCGACACGTGGCGGCTCGCCAACGGCGGAGCCGCCACACCCGGAACCGGGGCCTGGGGGGAGGTTGCGGACCGTGGATCCGGCCCGGGATCCACGGTCCGCGCCCAATGCCCACTCAGCGCGGATAGACCCCGTACGCACGCCAGCCCCGGTCCGGGAAACCGGCCGCTTCGGCGACCCGGGCCGAGGCGTGGTTGTCTCGCTCGTGCAGATAGGTGGGCACCGCCCCCTCGTCGAGCACCCGCCGCGCCGCTTGGGCGACCAGTCGACGGGCGAGGCCACGCCTTTGGGCGGCCGGCACGGTGCCGACGGCCAACTCGTGCCCGTGCGCGTCGTGCCGTTTGATCCCCGCACCGGCCAGGTAGGCGCCGTCCGGGGCACGGACCACCAGCACCGGCCGGTCGAAGAGTCGCAGCCACGGCGGCAGCCCGGGAGCGGTCGGCTCGGTCCACTCCCCCACATCGGGCAGCGGCGCGGGCGCCACGCTCCACCGGAAGGGGCCGTCGTGTACGCAGAACTCGGGCAGGCCGACGGCCTCCGGCAGCGCGGCGAGCAGCCGAGCCGGCGTACGGCGAGCCAGCGCGCGGACCGCCGCCACGCGGTCCGGTGCCACGGAGAGCACGGCGCTCCGCCCGGTGTCCACGGCGAGCGCGGGGCGCAGTCGGCCATCCCAGGCCGGTTCGGCCCGCCGCTGCGAGGCGACCACGTGCAACCCCGGCCCGGCCGGCCACTGGCCGAGCCAGGTGGCCAGGTGCAGGTGAAGCCGCCGGTCGAGCATGCGCACCTCCCGGTCACCCGACCCGTCGTGGATCACCGTACGCCGGACGGCCGGGCTGGGCGCAGGATACGTCAGAGCCGAGTGGGCCAGGGGGTATGGGAACCAGTCGCCCAAAATCGACCGTCATATGTATTTCCATACCTGGACACCTTTGTTTGGGACGGTGAACGCATGCCGATTCAGCCGAACGACCACTACCAGCAGGACCCCGAGCGACTCTGGCGGGCGGCGGAGGCCGTCGGCGGCAATCCGCCCCAACCGCGCTACCGGAACCCGCGGGCGATCGGCGCAGGAGCCCTGTCGTGGGCCGGGCTGAACAAGCTGCCCGCCGGCTGCTCCAGTCGGCACCGCCCGAACACGCGCTGACGCACCAACCGGCCAGCCAACCGAGTGGGTGGCCCCGAAGGGCAGCCTCTGACGTTCGCCGGGGGCGACACACCGGAGGAGGTCCAGCGGCGGCTTTCGCACACCTGTCGGGTAATTTCTTGTGGTCCCTCATCCCGGCCTACGACAGGAGAAGCTCCGCGCATGGGCAAGAAGACGATCCACGTCTCCGACTTCACCGGCACGGTTCTGCAGCAGGACGACGAGGTGGTCCGCGTCGTCGTGCTGGAGCACCCGGACCTGGTCGCCGGGCCCGTGCAGCTGGATGCCACCCCGGGCGAGGTGGAGAACATCGACGACGCCGCGCTGGACGTGGCGGTGGTCGAGATCCACGACCGGCACGGTGGTGGCGAGCCACGCCGGGTGGTGCTGACCGCCAGCGAGTTCGACGCGATGGCCACCGACGTGCCGATGGCCCAGCTGTTGAAGACGGCCGAGCGGGTCCGCCCACCCAAGGCCCGCAAGAGCGCCGAGAAGATCGACTACGGCACGCTGGAGCACGCCGGCAAGCCACACCGGGGCCGGGTCACCGAGGAGGAGGCCCGCCTGGTGCGCGAGCAGCTCGACGAGGTCAACAAGCGCCTCGCCGACGCGGGCGTGCGCCAGATCGACCCCACCGATCCGGAGCACGCCCTGCGTTACGGCTTTCCTGAGGCGTCCTGACCCCGGGTTCTCACTTCTTCCCGACGGCGGCGGCGAGGGCGGCGGCCAGGTCGGCCTCGACCGCCGCCTTCTCCAGGCCGAGCTCGGTGAGCACGCCGGTGCCGTCCTCCTGCTCCAGCAGGGCGAGCAGGATGTGCTCGGTGCCGATGTAGTTGTGCCCGAGGCGCAGCGCCTCCCGGAAGGTCAGCTCCAGCGCCTTCTTGCCGCGCGCGTCGTACGGGATGAGGTCGGGAACCTGCTCCGCCCGTGGCGGAAGGACGGCGCCGACCGCCTCCCGCACCGCCTCCGGGGTGGCGCCGCGACCAGCCATCACTCTGGCGGCCAACCCCTCCGGCTCGGCCAGCAGGCCCAGCACCAGGTGCCCGGGGCCGATCTCCGCGTTGCCGCTGGCACGAGCCTCCTCCTGCGAGGCGACCACCACGTTGCGGGCGCGAGGGGTGAACCGGCCGAAGCCGGCATTGGGGTCGAGCGCGGCCGCGTCGGTCGCCTTCGGCACGAAGCGCTTCTGGGCGGCCTGCTTGGTGACCCCCATGCTGCGGCCGATGTCGGTCCAGGAGGCGCCCGAGCGCCGGGCCTGGTCGACGAAGTGCCCGATCAGGTGATCGGCCACCTCACCGAGGTGGTCGGCGGCGATGACCGCGTCGGTGAGCTGGTCGAGCGCGTCAGTGTGCGCCGTCTTGATCGCCTGGATCAGGTCGTCGAGCTTGACGGTGTTACCGATCTGAAGAGGATCTGTCATGCGTCAACCATAGGTTGACGCAGTCACCCCGTCAACCCTGAGTTGACGCCATTACCTTTGCTCGGCGGCGTACTCCGGCAGGAGTCGGGCGACGGCCGCGGGCGAGGGCAGGCCGGCGATCTCCTCAGCGATCAGACGGGCCGCGTCGCGCCGCGCATCGTGCCGGGACAGCACACGCCGGGCCTGCTCGGCGATGGCGTCCGCGTCCACCTCACCGGGAAGGAGCCGCAGGGCGACACCGGCGGCGACGACCGTGTCAGCGTTGGCGAACTGGTCGGCGCCCTGCGGCAGCATCACCTGCGGTACGCCAGCCGCGAGCGCGCCGAGGGTGGTGCCGCTGCCCCCGTGGTGCACCACCAGATCGGCGAGCGGCAACAGCTCCGCCTGCGACACCCACGGGTGCACGCTGACGTTGTCGGGGACCTCGCCCAGCCGGTCCACTGGCACCCGGCCCGCCGCGACCACCACCTGCGCGTCCAGCGCCGCCAGACCGGCGACGGCGGTGCGGAGCAGCTCCGGCGTGCCGAACGCGGTGCCGAGAGTCAGATAGATCAATTGTCGGGAGGTTCGACGGTTCACCCGCTCGGGCAGCGGAGCCGGTGTCGAGAAGGCGACCGGTCGCAGCTCGATCCGACGTTCGGTGGCGAGGAAGTCCTTGTCCTGGAGCGAGGGCGGCCAGATGTCCAGGTGCGGCCGACCGACGACCTCGGCGTTGCGGGTGGGGAGTTCCAGACCGATGCCCTCGGGAAACATCCGGCCGAACCCGTGCCACAGACCCGGTATCCCGGCCCGATGGGCCGCCACCGCCGCCCCCGGCAGCCCCCACTCGTGCACCACCAGGTCGGGCCGCAGTCGCGCCAGCTCCGGTGCGAGATCCTCGGCGTACACCTCGTAGAAGGCGTCGCCGGGGCGGAACGGCCGCAGGCCGTGCGCGGCCAGTGGCGCGTGCACCTCCGTACCGGCGGCGAAGTGGACCTCGTGCCCAGCGTCCCGGGCGGCGATCGCCAGCGGGATCAGCGGATAGGTGTGACCGACGGACGCAAGACTGGCGAACAGCACACGCATGGCGTCGGACCCTACCCGCCACACCGCGGGCACGGCGGGGTGCGCCGGCCCGGATACCGTGGGCTCCGGTCGAGCGCGGTCACCGGCGGGAAGGGCGGGTCATGCGTCTGCACGTGGGGTGCGCGATGTGGAGTCACCGGTCGTGGCCGGGCCACCGGCTGCCGCCCACGGAGCGCCTGCGGCACTACGCCAGCTGGTGCGACGCGGTGGAGGGCAACACGACGTTCTACGCGACCCCGGCCCGGGACACCGTCACCGCGTGGGCCGCCCAGACGGCCCCCGACTTCCGGTTCGTCCTCAAGCTCCCCAAGGTCATCACGCACGAACGTCGACTCACCGACGTCGGCGAACCTCTGCGCGCCTTCCTCGACGCGATCGAGCCGCTCGGCCCGCGCGCCCACGCCCTCTGGATCCAGCTACCCGGCTCGTTCGCACCAGGCGACATCCCGGCCCTGGGCCGTTTCCTGGCGCAGCTTCCGCAGTCCCACCGGTACGCGGTGGAGGTCCGCCATCCCGGTTTCTTCACCGACGCCCACGCGGCCCGGCTGCTCGGGGCAACCCTCGCCGCCGTCAACGCCGAGTGGATCCCCTTCGACACGACTGCCTTCTTCGCCAGCCCACCGACGAGCGACGCGGAGCGGGACGCCTGGACCAAGAAGCCGCGCGTGCCGCTGCGGTCCCTCGCGCTCACCGACCGACCGATCGTCCGCTACCTCGGTCGCGATGACACGGCGCGCACGGTCGAGGGGTGGCAGCGCTGGATCGACGTGACCGTCACCTGGTTACGCGAGGGACGCTCGCCGACGATGTTCATCCACACCCCGGACAACGCCGACGCGCCGGTGCTCGCCCGCCGGTTCCACGACGAGGTACGGGCACGCGTACCCGAACTCGACGCGTTGCCCGAGCCGATCCCGGTCGAGCCGCTGACGCTGTTCTGACCGGACCGCTCAGCCCTGCTGGTCGAGCAGCTCGTCGAGGTGGGCCGCGGTGCTGATCAGCGAGAGGTGGCTGAACGCCTGCGGGAAGTTGCCGATCTGCTCACCGGTCGGCGCGATCTCCTCGGAGTAGAGGCCGAGCGGGTTGCTGTAGGTGAGCATCTTCTCGAAGGTCAACCGGGCGTCGTCGATCCGGCCGGCCAGGGCGAGCGCCTGCACGTACCAGAAGGTGCACATGTTGAAGGTGCCCTCCGTGCCGGCGAGACCGTCCGGCGAGGCTTTCGGGTCGTAGCGGTAGACGAGGCTGTCGGAGACCAGTTCGGCGTCCATCGCCCGCAGGGTCGACTCCCACATCGGGTCGGTCGGCGAGATGAAGTTCAGGCCCGGCATCACCAGGAGTGAGGCGTCCAGGATGTCGGAGCGGTAATGCTGCACGAACGCGCCTCGCTCCCGGTCGAAGCCACGGGTCATGACCTGTTCGTAGATGGCGTCACGTTGGGCGGACCAGCGGGCGATGTCACCGGGGCGGCCTCGACGTCGCGCGATGCGGATGGCCCGGTCCAGCGCGACCCAGGACAACACCCGACCGTAGGTGAAGTCCTGTCGACCGGACCGGGTCTCCCAGATGCCGTCCTCGGGTTGGTCCCAGTGCTCGCAGAGCCAGTCGATCAACCCGGCCGTCTTGCGCCAACCCTCGTACGGCGCGATCAGGCCGTTGCGGTCCGCCAACTCCAACGAGGCGAGCGCCTCGCCGTAGATGTCGAGTTGCAGTTGGCCCGCCGCACCGTTCCCGACCCGCACCGGCGCCGAGCCCCGGTACCCCTCCAGGTGGCCCAGGACCTCCTCGGGCAGGTCCGGTGAGCCGTCGATGCGGTACATGATCTGCAGGGGCATGTCCCCGTCCCGTGCCTCACGGATGCGCGCGTCGAGCCAGAGCAGATACTTCCGGGCCTCGTCGGTGAAGCCCACGCTCAGCAGCGCGTGCACCGAGAAGGAGGCGTCCCGGATCCAGGTGTAGCGGTAGTCCCAGTTCCGCTGCCCGCCGATCTGCTCGGGCAGCCCCGCGGTGGGCGCGGCGACCAGGGCGCCGGTCGGCGCGTACGTCATCAGTTTGAGGGTCATCGCCGACCGCTCGACCACCTCCCGCCAGCGGCCCTTGTAACGGGAGCCGCCCACCCACCGCCGCCAGTAGTCGCGGGTCTCGGCGAGCAGTTCGCACGCCTCCTCGGTGCTGAGTGCTCGGGGCGCGTGCGGGCTGGCCGTCTCCAGGGCGACACCGCCGATGTCGCCAGCGTGCAGCGTGAACCGCGCGGACACACCGTCGGCGTCGCGGTGGAAGTCCCCCACGTGGAACGCCCGCTCCACGTTCTTGAAGGCTGCGAGGGTGAGGCTCAACGTCGGGCTCCGGAAGACGTCGCCCTCGGGATGCACCTCCAGCTCGTACGGATCGCGCCCGTAGTTGAACCGTGGGTGACAGTGGAAGCGGAACTGCATGGACCCCCGGACCATCCGGACCAGCCGGATCAACCGGTGCCGGTCGGTGGCCTGTTCACCGGTGACGGGCATGAAGTCCAACAGCTCACCCACACCGTCCGCGCTGTGGAATCGGGTGATCAGGATTGGCGTACCGGGCAGGTAGAGCTGCTTGCTGGTGTAGTCGACGCCGTCGGGCGAGAGCTGGAAGTGGCCCCCGTCGCGGCGGTCCAGCAGCGCGCCGAAGACGCTCGGCGAGTCGAAGCGGGGCGCGCAGAACCAGTCGACCGTACCGTCCGTGCTGATCAGCGCCGCGGTCTGTAGATCACCGATCAGACCGTGGTTCTCGACTGCCGGGTAGCTCTTCACGCTGTCCCCCGCCATTCGTACGGGCAATGGCGCGGACTACCCGGGAGCTGACGAAAGATGCCGCCCGCCGCCAATTGCGGAAGCCAACCCTCCGCGTTCGTCGATAGCGTCAACACCAACGACATCGACATCGACGAGAGGGCGCCCCATGAGCCTGCGAGGATTTGCCACACTGAACATCTGGGCGGACGACGTGGCAGCGGCCACGGCGTGGTACGCGGAGCTGCTGGGGACCGAGGCGTACTTCCTGCGCCCGGGCCCCGACGGACGCCCTGCCTACACCGAGTTCCGCATCGGGGACTACCAGGCCGAGCTGGGCATCATCGACCGCAGGTACGCGCCGGCCGGCGCGACGGCAGGGCCTGGCGGCGTGGTCATGCACTGGCACGTCGACGACCTCGACGCGACCGTCGAGCGGCTGTTGGCGATGGGGGCCACCGAGTACCAGCCGATCACCCCGCACGGGGACGGGGGGTTCGTCACCGCGGCGGTGGTCGACCCGTTCGGCAACGTGCTGGGTGTCATGAAGAACCCGCACTACCTCGACGTCCTCGCCTCGCTGAAGGCGACCTGACGGGGACGTTCGGGTGGGGTGTCCGGTCAGTGGGCGGGATTCGGTGTGTGCGGGAGCTTGCCGAGTTGGCGCCAGTTCGTCTCGGCGACGTCGACACCGTAGTGCGCGGCGGCGGCGAGGATGTTCTGGAAGGCCAGGTCCCGGTCCTTGTCGGTGACGCCCTGCACCTGGTCGAAGCGGGCGACGGCGTTGCGGACGTGGCCCGCATCGGTCATCGGTTCCTTGCGTTTCCCCGGGAACGCGAAGACGCTCTCCGGCAGCTCGCGCTTGTCCTTCTCCGACAGGGTGCCGTGTTTCTCGTGGGGCTTCCAGGTAGGTGTCACCTCCCACCAGTACCCACCAGGAGTCCGGCGGCACCTACCACGCCGACATTTTCCCTGTCGGCAGCCGAGCACCACAAGATCCATACCATGCGGCCAACGCATGTGCAGTCAAAGCCCTACCCCTGTCCGTCCCTTATGGAATGCGAGCATGGCCGGCATGGATATCTACGAGGACGCCCGCACGGTGTCACGCTCGGATCTGGCCGCCTGGCTGCGTCAGCTCGCCCACCAGTTGGAGTCCGATGGGCGGCTCTACTACGGCGCGGCGGGTGCCGTCTCCGTGGCGGACACCGTCCGTTGCGAGCTGGAGATCGAACAGGAGAGCGAGACGGAGCTGTCCGTCGAGATCGAGTTCTCCTGGACCGTGCCGACGTCCGCACCGGCAGTGGAGGACGTCGAGGAGCCTCCGAGCGGAGACCAGCAGGCCGAGGTCGCACCAGAGGCGTGACCTCTGGCCGACAACGTGTCGCACGGCGGCCATCGATGCTGGTGGCCGCCACCGCCGTCACTCCGGTCGAACAATCGGCCCACGCGGCCCCGGAGATGCGGTGATCTGGTCCGCAACATGATCCCGATCGGGTCGAAGAGGAACGATGACGAGCGCAGCAACCGATCGGATGCACCGGCTGGCCGATGCGTGCCAGGAATTGACGGCCGCCCCCTGGTTCAGTCTGGCCAGTTTCGTCGTGATCGTCCTCAACGCGCTGGCGCTGGGACTGGAGACGTACGGCCGAACGATCGCGGTGGCGGGAGCCCCGCTCCAGACAGTCGAGTACGCGTGTCTGGCGTACTTCGTGGCCGAGCTCCTGGCGCGCTTCGGGGCGTACCTGCGACGGCCCGGCGACTTCTTCCGAGATCCGTGGAACGTCTTCGACCTGATCATCGTCGTGGCACCGCTGATACCCGGGGTACGCGAGAACATCACGATGCTGAGGCTGTTGCGCCTCGCCCGCATCGTCCGCGCGTTCCGCCTCTTCCCCAGTCTGCGCGTGATCCTCGTCGGGATCCGGCGCAGCCTTCCAGGGCTGGGCAGCTTTCTCCTGGTCACGGTCCTCGTGCTGTACGGGTACGCGATGCTCGGCTGGATGTTGTTCGGTACGGCGATTCCCGAGCGGTACGGCACGGTGGGGCAGGCGATGCTCACGCTGTTCCTGCTGTTGTCGCTGGACGGCATCACCGACACCCTCCAGGCTGGCCGGGAGGTCACCGAGTGGGCGGTGTTGTACTACGTCTCGTACATGGTCGCCGCCTGCTATCTGCTGACGAACCTCCTGGTGGGGGTGGTTTTGAACGCCCTGGACGAAGCCCATCAGGAGGAGCGCGCGGCAGCGGCTCGTGCCGCCCAGCCGGAGATCAGCGATGACGTCGGCGAGCCGTCCGTGCACGAACAGTTGGCACAGCTGCACACCATCATCGCCGACTTGGAGCACCGGCTGCCGAAGGCCACGGGCAGGGCACGGGAAGCACAACCGTCCCCTGTGGACTCTATTCGTCCGTGATGATCTAATTCCCCCGCTAGTTCCGCTTCCGGGTGAGATGCCCCGCCCACTGTTCCGAGGAGATCGCATGAGCGTTACCGCCGATTTCAGCAAGCTCGTCGTCAAGGCCTACCAGGACAAGACCCTCGCCGAGCTGGTCGACTCCCCGGTGAACGCCCTCACCGGCGTCAGCGCCGGAGACGCCAAGCTGCTCAAGGAGGCTTTCAACATCACCACCGTGGGCGACCTCGGTCGCAGCCCGTACTTCCGCACCGCCCAGGCACTCGTCGCCCTGAGCGCCGCCAAGTAACGACGTCGGCAGCGCCGGCTGGGGCACAGTTCCCCCGACTGCTGGGACGGCAGGCACGTGGACAGCCCTGACCACAGGGGCGTCGGACCGGCGACAGCTACGGGTATAAGAAACAGCCGGGGCCAGGCCCGTGTCGGCCTGGCCCCGGGGTTCGGTTGGTCAGCTACGCAGCGTCCACTGCTGGTTCGTGCCGCCGTTGCAGGACCAGAGGATGAGCTTCGTGCCGTTGGCGGTTGCGGCGCCGTTGGCGTCGAGGCAGAGCCCGGACTGGGCGTTCGTGATGGTGCCGTTGGTGTTGACGTTCCACTGCTGGTTGAGCCCGCCGTGGCAGTCCCAGATGATGACCGCGGTGCCGTTGGCCGTGCCGGCCCCTGACGCGTCCAGGCACTTGTTGCCGTAGACGGTCAGCTGCTTGCTGGCGGTCTGGGTCCACCGCTGGTTGGTGCCGCTGGAGCAGTCCCAGAGTTGCGTCTGCGTGCCGTTGGTGGTCGAGGAGTTGGGCACCTCCGCACAGCGACCCGACTGGCCGCCCACGAGTTGCCCGTTCCCCGTACCGCTGCCACCGCCCTGCTGCTGCCGGACGATCGAGGTCGACTCGGCCGACCGGTTGCCCTGTGCGTCGACGACGTAGAGCCGGTACTCGCCCTGAGTGCTCGGCACGGCGATGGACGTGGCGGTGCCGGCCGCCCTGGTCATCGTCGCCCCGGCGGTGAAGGTGGTCGTGCCGTACGGAGCCAGCCAGACCGACTTGGTGGCGTCGCCGATGCTGCGGATCGGAATCGACGCGGTGGCACTGGTGACGAACGTGCTGGCCGGCAGCACATAGTTCGGCGCGGAGAAGGTGCTCGCGGGAATGATGTTCCGGTACGCGTCCTCAAGGCCGGAGTTCGCCGCGATGCTGTACGCCGCCGACGGCCAGACATAGTCGGAGGAGACGAGGATGTCGGCGACAGTGCTGTTCGGCAGAATCTTGTTCGAGACCTTGTTGATCGGGCCGTAGGTCTGCGTGATGCTCAGATCGTGCTTCCGACCCCAGTCGTCGGAATTGATCATCCAGGTGACGTTCTTGTCGATGCTCAGGACGTTGTCCCGGAACGTCATGAACGCCGATCCCTCGTCCGGGTGCAGCCCGTACTTGTGACCCGAGGGAACGCCCTGGAGGTAGTTGTTGGTGATCGTGGTCCCGGGCTGGCTGCCGAGCGTGTAGATCGGCGCCGTGTCGCTCAGGCGCTGCACCGTGTCGATGATGTGGTTGTAGCTGATGGTGTTGTTGCGCGCCGTGGTGGTCGGTCGGTTCGGCGTGATCGAGCCCGACGATCCGTCGAAGTTCCACCAACCCCAGCCGAGGGTGATGCCCGACCACGGAGCCTTCTCGATCCGGTTGCGCTGGATCGTGAGGGTGTCGACGAAGTACGCCGAGATGGGGCTGTGCCCGTTGAACAGGACGGCGCTGTCGTAGAGGTAGTTGTTCCTGATGTCGATGTTCTTCGGCAGCCCCTCGACCTGGGGAGAGTACTTCTCGTTGTTGCCCGACGTACCGTCGCCGATGAAGACGTGCTGCGGGTGACCGATGTTGATGGCCGACCCGGCGACGTCGTTGGTGTGGTTGCCGATCAACTGCGAGTTCTGCACGTCGTTGACCATGCTGATGCCGTCGCCACCGGTGTGCTGGATCCGGTTGCGGCTCAGGAGGATCCCGTCGGCGTTCTGCACCTGGACGATGGCGGGAGTGACGTCCACGTTGCGGTAGTAGTAGACGTGGAAGTTGCCCTTCGCGTACACCTGAGCGCCGAGGTTGCCCTGCTGCGCCTGCTTGAAGGACGAGCCGGCGACGTTGAACAGGTTCCAGTCGGAGTGCTGCACCGTCAGGCCGGAGAAGGTGATGTTGCGCGCGTGGCTGCTCGTCGAGGTGCCGGCGACCCGCAACAGGGTGCTGACGTTGCTCGGCGCGTAGACCGTCGCTGTCGACATGTTCTCCGAGCTGGCCTTGTAGTAGTAGACCGTCTGGGTGCCCTTGTCGAAGTAGAACTCACCGGGCGCGTCCAGGAACTCGTAGGCGTTCATCAGCTTGTGCGTGCCACCCGACTGGGCGTTGCCGTTGAACGCGCCCTGGGCGATGGCCCCGCCCGGCTGCTGGAGCAGGGCGACGCGGCTCGTGCCGTCGGTGGTCACCTGACGGACCCCCACGATGGCCGTGGTCCAGGTGGTGCCCGTCTCGATCTCGATGTCGTCCTGGTTGCGGGGGATGGCGGGGAAGTCGTTCTGGCTGTACCTCGCGCCGTCGCACTGCGACCCCGACTCCCAGGCCCAGGAGGCCTGACCAGCGGTGACGTTGTACGTCCCGTAGCAGCCCGCCGAGCTGACCGTCTTCGACGCCATGTACGCGCGCTTGTCGTTGACGTAGAGCGCCCGCAGCTTGTTGGCGCGGCTCAGTGGCGCCTTCCAGATGTTGCCGCTGTGCTGGCTCCACCCGGTCACCTGGACACCGCCGTCGAGGATCGGCGTCTCGTTGGGGTAGGCGGCATAGCTGACCCGGAACCCATTGGCCCCAGAGTCCGCGGCACCGAACTCGATGGTGCTGCTGACCGGATAACGACCACCGCGCAGGTAGACCTCAATGTCGCCGGTCATGCTGGCGTTTATCGTCCGAACGACGTCGCGCGCCCGTTGGAGCGTCTTGAACGGGGACTGCAACGTGCCCGGGTTGGCGTCGTTACCGTCCGGGGCCACATAGTAGGTCGCCTGGACCGCGGCCGACGCCGGCAGCTGGTTTGTCAGCACTGCCGGCAGCGTGGCGGCGACAAGCGCCGCCACCGCCAACAATGACGTTCGAGCGGTGGATATGGCTGACTTCACGCTCTGTTCCTCTCACTGGTCGTCGACGTGGGTTGCCCAACGTGCGTATCGAGCGACGAGTACGGAACAGGGACGCCACCAAGGGCCGGTGGGGACTTCCGTCGCCCCGACCGCACTCTTTGTTAACCGCCCCGAAATGCTTAGTGGGAGCGTAGGTCACACGTCTGACCAATGCAACAGTCAATTGGAGGGCGTCTATGCAGAAATACTCACCGATCGGGCAGATCGGCCATGTTGCCCGCGCGCCCCTGACAACGTCGTCCGACGAATTCGCAGTGACGGTCTCAGCAGCGCTCGATGGCCCGCCGACCACCGGCCTCCCCCGCTCGCGCGCAGGGGGCGCAGGTGGCGCGGCGTTCCTTTGGAGCTGAATCGCTGACGACATCACCGCCGCACGGTCGCCCGGGCAGCCACCCGCCACGTGGGCCTGCCGCGCCCGATTCGTTTACGGCATCAACTCCATAGGCACCGCGGGGCCGGTTCGACGATCGAACCGGCCCCGAACCCTGGTCAGCTGATGGAGAACTCCGCCAGCCGCAGCGGGGAGTCGAACACCAGGTACACGTCGCGGGTGCCGACGGCACGGGCCAACGCGGTGCTGGTGCTGACGTACCGGTAGTCGTCGCCGGTGCTGGGCACGGTGGCCGTGCCGAGCAGCCGGCCGGTGGGCGACCCCAACCGGATCTGGATGGTGCCGGCACCCGCGCCGACCCTGGCGACCTTCGCGGTGAAGGTACGCGCGTCCGCACGCAGCGCGGAACCGTCGAAGGAGATCCACTGACCGGCTGCGGTGGCACCGACCGCCGTACCGCTGGGCTTTGTCTCGTCGACCAGCCGCACCCCCGCGTACCTGTCGAAGCTCTCCGCTCTGGTGGGCCGGGACAGGTTGCGGGCCGGGATGGTCTCACCGCGGACCCGGACCGCGGCGCGGGCCCGGATGTCCTCGGCGGACGCCCCGACCATCAGGTCGTGCACCGACGACTCGACCACCCACCGGCTGCGGGTGACGTCCCAGTGCGCCAGGTCGGCGGCGGGCAGGCGCAGGGTCACGGTACGGGTCTGCCCGGGCGCGAGTTTCACCTGCTGGAACGCCTTGAGCTGGCGGATGGGGGTGGTGTCCCGCGAGGTGCGCTGGTGGGTGTAGAGCTGGACCACCTCGGTCCCGGCCCGGCTGCCGACGTTGGTCACGTCGACACTGGCCGTGATGGTGCCGTCGGCAGCGACCGACTGGGCAGCGGCACGCAGCTGGCCGTACCGGAAACGGGTGTACGACAGCCCGTGGCCGAACGGGTAGAGCGGCTTCGCGGTGCTGTACAGGTAGGTCTGCCGGGACGAGATGATGTCGTATTCCAGCAGGTCCGGCGGCAGTTGCGAGTCCGAGCGGTACCAGGTCTGGGTGAGCCGACCGGACGGGTTGCGGTCGCCGAAGAGGACGTCGGCGACGGCGTGACCGGTCTCCGCGCCCGCGTGGGTGGTCCAGACGATGGCCGGAACGTGCTCCTGCTCCCATCGGATGGTGACCGGGTAGCTGGTCTGGAGCACGAGCACGGTCCGCGGGTTGGCCCTGGCCACGGCCTTGACCAGCGCCTCCTGGCCGGCACTCAACGCCGTGGAGGTCCGGTCGTGCGCCTCCCGGCCGTTGATGAACGGGTTGCTGCCGACCACCAGCACAGCGGTGTCGGCCGCCTTGGCCGCCGCCACGGCCCGGTCGATTCCATTGCTGATCACTTCGCGACTGAAGTGGGCCGCGGCGGCCGGGGTCGATGCACCGAGCTTCAGGGCGCCATCGTCGCCGACCGTCACGTACGTGTCCGCGCCGAACCAGCTCTCCTTGGTCTCGTAGCCCATGTAGCGCAGCACCACTGTTCCGTCGGCCTGCGGTTCCAGCTTGAACTGCTGCTGGACGTACCAACCGTTGGGCTGCTCGTCGCGGGTGAGGAACGGCCCCCAGTTGTAGCCGAGGTAGCGGCCGTTGGCGGCGTTGCGCATCGTCACCACGTCCTGCCCCCAGTCGACCACGTCGAACTGTGCGTCGAGCGCGGCCGTGGCGCCGGTCGCGGTGACCGGGTTGGCGTCGGTGGTGCCGGTGGCCGTGACGTACCGGCCGGTCGCCGCGTCCTTCAGGGCGATCCGGTCCGCCCCGTCGAGCCCGCTCACGCTGGCCGAACTGCCCAGTCGTTCACGGATGCCACCGAGCGCCGTCACCTGGTAGGGCAGGTCGCCTCCGTACCAGTCGGAGTAGAGGGTGTCGGCCAGCGGGCCGAGCACCGCCACCTTGCGGGTGCGGGCCGGGTCCAGCGGTAGCGCCTGCCGCTCGTTCTTCAGCAGCACCATCGCCTCGCCGGCGGCCTGCCGGGCCAGTCGCTGGTGTTCGGGGCTGTTGATGACGTCCGGGGTGATGCCGCCGTACCGGCCGCCACCCGGGTCGAACTCACCCAGCCGGAATCGGACGTTGAGGATCTCGCGGATCCGGGCGTCGATGTCGGCCTCGGTCAGCAGACCGGTGGCGAGGGCCTGCTTGATCGCGGTGATGGTCGGCTGCGCGTTCGTGTCGTCGGTGATGAAGCTGCTCAGGCCGGCCTTGATGATCGCCGCGTTGCCCTCGGCCTGGGTGGCGTAGTACTTCTGGGTGTTGACGAGGTTGTTCGGCGCCCAGGCGTCCGTGACGTTCATCAACGGCCTGTCGGTCCAGTCCCGGAACACCGTCATCGGGTCCGGGTCCACTGTCGCCGGACGACCGTTGACCAGGTTGTACGACGCCATCACCCCGGTCGCCGCACCGGCCGCGATGGCCGGCTTGAAGGCGGCGCGGTCGTACTCGTTGAGCACCCGAGGCGGCACGTTCGAGGAGGTCACGTCGCGTCGGACCTCGTTGTTGTACGCCAGGTAGTGCTTGAGGGTCGGCGCGCTCTTCAGGTGGTTCGGGTCGCCGCCGGTCATTCCCGACCCGTACGCGGTGGAGATCGCGCCGGTCAGCAGCGGGTCCTCGGAGTAGCCCTCCTCGTTGCGGCCCCACCGGGGGTCGCGCAGCAGGTTGACCACCGGTGCCCACAGGTTGAGCCCCCAGACCCGGGGGTTCTGCGCGTGGTAGCCGCGCGCCTCGTCGCCGACGGCGGAACCGACCTGCCGGATCAGGTCCGTGTTCCAGGTGCTCGCCATGCCCACCGGCTGGGGAAAGGTGGTGCCGCGAGCTTTGACCACCGCGCCGTTGTTGTCGATGTCGGTGGACCAGGCCACCCCGTGCAGCGCCTCGGTGCCGGTCTTGAACAGGCCGATGCCCAGTCGGGGAACGGCCGGCTGGTACTGGTGCAGCCAGGAGATCTTCTCGTCCAGGGTGAGACGGCCGAGCAGGTCGTCGACCCGGGCGTTCACGGGCAGGTGGGGATCTCGGAACGGGTAGGTGGGCTCGGCGAGCGCGGTGCCGGGAACGGCCGGTAGGGCGAGCAGGGCAAGCGCGAGCGCGGTGATTCCGCGCCGAAGGCGCCAGTTCCGCATGCGGTTCTCCTCAGGTCGTACGACCGACGCCCAGCGGGCGTCGAGGCCGGCGTGATCAGGCTCGACACCCGGCTGACGGGCCTGTACGACGAATCGTCGAAGCGCTTCGACGACCCCGCCGCGTCACCACGGCCATGATTGTTGTGATCCGCGCAACTATAGATGTGCACCTATGGCTCGGCAATACCGTAGGCTGCTGCTGCTGATCATCGTCGATTCGCCGCCGCCGACCGGACCTCACCGTCCGGTCGGCGGCAGCATGCCGGAAGGCCACACGATGGGGGCATGGTGGATCGATGCTGGGGATAGCCGCGTCGCAATGGCGCGTACGGCTGCGCCGGTCGCTGGCCCTGCTCTCGATGATCGCCGTCGCGGTAGCCGGGTTCACCCTGCTCACCGGGGCCGCGGTGACGTCCCGGCTGGATGCGGTGGGCGCGGTCAGCGCCAACTACCGCCCGGTCTACGACCTTCTGGTCCGCCCGAAGGACGCAGTGTTACCGCTGGAGCAGGAACGCAATCTGGTCCAGTCGGGCCAGTTGGCGGGTATGCGTGGCGGCATCACCCACGACCAGTGGCGCGAGATCCAGGCGGTGCGTGGGGTGTCGGTGGCGGCACCGGTCGCGATGGTCGGGTACGTGATGCGCACGGTGCCCGTGACCGTCGACCTGTCGGACCACCTTGACCCGACCGCCGAGCGTCAGGTGTTGCGGGTCCAGCCGACCTGGGTGACGGACGCCGGGCTGAGCCAGATCCCGGACGGGCCGGCGTTTCTCTACGCGACGCGCAACCGGCTGGACGTGGTGCCCAACAGCGAGCTGAAGAGCGGCGGGGGCCTGCCACCACCGGAGGAGGTCGACGCCGACGGCCAGCGGGTCAAGATCTGCCCAGCGGCGGCGGCCATCGCCACGGACGACTGGCTCGCACCGACGGACCTGCGCGCCCGATCGTCGTTGACGTGCGTCGGTGGCATGGGTTCGACGGATCGCGAGGGAAAGGTGACGCGGCCGACCGTCAGGTTGGCGTGGACGGTGCCGCTCCTGATGGCCGCGGTCGACCCGGAGTCGGAGGCCGCGCTGGCCGGACTGGACCAGGCCGTCACCTCGGGCCGATACTTCACCTCAGCCGAAGCGCCGACGTCGCGGCGACTGGACGGAATGCCGTACCCCTACTCGGTGCTCCCGATCCTCATCGCGGACCGACCTCAGGTCGACAGGACGCTCGACGTCACCGTGCAGCGCCTGAACCCGGACGCGACCGAACTGGTCCGGACGTCCGCCGACGACCAGCGGCTACGCGCGGCTCTCGGCGACGAGTCCGGCACCCCGATCGCCCAGAAGTCGACGTCGGTGGCGGAGCCGTACCAGGACATGGTCAACCGGATGCTCCACCCGGGAGACCTGGGCGTCGAATACGACTTGGCGACGGCGAACACCATGTGGCTCCACCAGTTCTGGACCGTCGGGCCGGCGAAGACGACGCGCGACGGGGACGGTCTGCGTGCCCAACCGGATCCGTACGACCTGAAGGTCTGGGGCCAGGGGGCCGACGACGGCGGGTCGTCCCGGCACGTACCGATGGAGTTCGCGGACACCAGCGTCCGCAGTGGCGTGGCCGTCCACCGGAACCTGGCCCACGGGTACGAGCCGCAGCCCGGGGACGTGAGCATGCCTGACGCGGCGCTGGGCGCGGTGGGCACCTTCGACCCCGCCAAGGTTTCGCTGGGCAGCGCGCTGTCGGCGGTGCCCATGGACACGTACTTCAACCCGGGCGCCGAGGGCGCCGACGAAGCGTCACGGCAGGCGCTGGGCGGCCGACGCCTGGCCCCGAATTCGAACGTCACCGGCCTGCTCAGCCAACCACCGCTGATGCTGACCACGATGGCGGCCCTGCCGGCCATCTTCGACTCCGGCGCGTACAGCACCGAGCCCAGCTACCCGGAATACCAGCTCAACACCGCCGCACCAATCAGCGTGGTACGCGTCCGGCTGGCCGGAGACGTCGGCATCGACCCGGTCTCCCGGGAGCGGGTCCGTGTGATCGCCGAGGAGATTGCGCAACGCACCGACCTGCAGGTCGACATCACCCTGGGCGCCTCCCCCACCGCGATGACTGTCCACTACCCGGCGGGCAACTACGGCCGGCCCGACCTCTCCGTGGCCGAGCCCTGGGTGCAGAAGGGCGTCGCGTCCGTGCTTGTCCGCGCGGCCGACCGCAAGAGCGTGCTGCTGTCCGTGCTGGTGCTCGCGGTGTGCGCGCTGGCGGTGCTCAATGCCAACACCGCCGCCATCCGCGCCAGACGCACCGAGTTCGGCATCCTCACCTGCCTCGGATGGGGCCGGCGACATCTTCTCCAGCTGATGTTCATCGAGATTGTCGGCATCGGTCTCGCCGCGGGCCTCGCTGGCAGCGGGCTGGCGCTCGGGATCGCGCTCGGTCTCGGGCTGAACATCGCGTGGAGCCACACGCTGCTCGCCGTACCCTCAGCGGTGGCCCTTGCCCTGCTCGCCGGCGGCTGGCCGGCCTGGCGGGCGGCCCGCCCGGACCCCGGCGAGATCATCCGACCCGCCGTCTCGGGTCTCGCCCTCCGCCGGCAGGCGCCGCGCGGGCTGGCTACCCTCGCCCTGGCCAACCTTGCCCGCACTCCCGGTCGGACCAGCCTCGGCGCGCTGAGTCTGATGATCGGGGTGGCCGCCCTGACCATGTTGTTGGCGATCACGTTCGCGTTCCGTGGGGCGATCACCGGCACCCTGCTCGGTGATGCCGTCACCCTCCAGGCCCGCACCGTCGATCACATCGCCGTCGCGGTCACGATCGTGCTCGGCATCGTGTCGGTCGCCGACGTGCTCTATCTCAACATCTCCGAGCGCGCCGCCGAGTTCGCCCTGTTCGGTGCCGTCGGCTGGACCGACGCGATGCTGAACCGGCTGGTCGTCATCGAGGCCATCGGCATGGGCGCCATCGGTGGCACGCTCGGTGCCGCTGCCGGCCTTGGCGCGGCAGCGGTCTTCGCCGGGGGCGTCACCGCTCCGATCCTCTGGTGTTCCGGAGCCGCCCTGGTGTTCGGCGTCGCCGTCTCCGCCCTCTCGGTGGTGGTGCCGATCGCCATGCTCCGCCGACTGCCCACCGCCCACCTGCTCGCCGAGGGGTGAGCGGCAAAGGAGTAGCTCCGATGGAACGGACGTCAGCTGCGGCGTCGAGCACGCTCACCATGCCGCTTGTGTGTCTCACGCGGGTACGGAAGTCGTTCCCGCTGCCCGACGGAGCACCGCTGGTCGCGGTCAACGACGTCAGCCTCACGATCGCCGCCGGCACCGCGATCGCCTTGACCGGGCCGAGCGGCTCGGGCAAGTCGACGCTCCTGCACCTGATCGGCGCCATCGAACGGAGCGACGGTGGCACGATCGACGTCGGCGGCCAGGAGGTGACCGGCTTGTCCGGCCGGGCATTGGCGGCCTACCGGCGACGGGTCGGCTTCGTGTTCCAACGGTTCCACCTGCTGCCCACGCTCACCGCCCTGGACAACGTCACGGCGCCGCTGATTCCGTTCCGCACCGATTTCGACAAGGTCGCTCGTGCGCGTGAGCTGCTGGCGATGGTGGGGCTCGCCGACCGCGCCGCCGCCCTGCCGTCGCGGCTCTCCGGCGGGCAACAGCAACGGGTCGCCATCGCCCGCGCGCTGATCAACCAACCTGCCCTGTTGTTGGCCGACGAACCCACCGGCAATCTCGACAGTCAGACCGGCAACGCGATCGTCGACCTGTTGCTGAGGCTGCGCGACGAGCAGGGTACGACCCTCATCATGGCCACCCATGACACCGGTATCGCCGCCCGCTGCGACCGGGCCGTCCAGATGCGGGACGGGTGCCTCACCAGCTGACGGGAGCCGACGCCAGGGCGAGCGGGAACTACGCCCTCTGCGGGCCCTCGCCGTGCTCGCTCGACCCCATCCGCCCGCTGCGCGACCAGGTCAGCCTCAAGGTGCCCTGCGAGGCTGCGGTCGACTCGTCCAACCTGCCCGGTGACCCCCTCGGCGACTGTCTGATCACCAGCGCGCGGTCCCGCGCTGATGCAGCGGTACGAGGTCTGGGCGGACCAGATGACCGCCGGGCTGCACCACGAGCGGGTGCCGTGGATGAACGACACCCTCATGGGCTTGCGCATCACCACACGGCTGACCCACCCCAACTGGCCCACGCGTTGCCGGCGTCTCCGGACGCCGGCAACGCGTCAGCCCGTCGAGGACGTGTGAGAGGCCGAAGCGACGCGGTGATGATCACCACGTTCAGTGAACTCTCCCCTGACGGGAGGGTAGGTTCGCTGTCGCTGTCAGGGCGAGGCCGCAGGGCTCCCCGGCGACCGTGACGCGTCCGGGCAATGACGCCCTGAGGCCGTTCAACCGGCTGTCGCTCATCGGTGGGTAGTTGCCCGACCTCGGGCGGAACTGTGCGCGTCCACGGGACGCCCGAGTGGAAATGGCTGTATGTCTTCTGTGCTGTCCGCGGTCAACCTGCCGCGTCTGTCCCGTCCGTCCTGGCTGTCGCCGAAGGTGTTCCGCACGGAGGTCCTCGCCGGCCTGGTCGTCGCCCTGGCGTTGATCCCGGAGGCGATCTCCTTCTCGATCCTCGCCGGGGTCGACCCCCGCGTGGGCCTGTTCGCCTCGTTCACCATGGCGGTCACCATCGCGATCTGCGGCGGCCGGCCGGCGATGATCTCCGCCGCGACCGGGGCCATCGCCCTCGTCGTCGGGCCGCTGGCGAAGGAACACGGGCTGAACTACCTGATCGCGGCGGTGATCCTCGGCGGTGCGATCCAGATCCTGCTCGCCGTGCTCGGCGTGGCGAAGCTGATGCGGTTCATCCCACGCAGCGTCATGGTGGGTTTCGTCAACGCCCTGGCCATCCTCATCTTCGCCGCCCAGGTCCCGCATCTGCTCGGCGTGCCGTGGCTGGTCTACCCGCTGGTCGGCGTCGCCCTGGCGATCATGGTCGGGTTGCCCCGGCTCACCCGCGCCATCCCGGCGCCGCTGGTCGCCATCGTGGTCCTGACCCTGGTCACCGTCCTCGCCAGCGTCGCGGTGCCGACCGTCGGCGACGAGGGGGCCCTGCCGGACAGCCTGCCCACCCTCGGGCTGCCGCAGATCCCCTGGACCATGGACACCCTCACCCTGATCGCTCCCTACGCTGTGGGGATCGCGCTGGTCGGGCTGATGGAGTCGCTGATGACCGCCAAGCTGGTCGATGACATCACCGACACCCCCTCCAGCAAGACCCGTGAGTCCTGGGGCCAGGGCGTCGCCAACATCGTCACCGGGTTCTTCGGTGGCATGGGGGGCTGCGCCATGATCGGCCAGACGATGATCAACGTGAAGGCCTCCGGCGCCCGTACCCGCCTGTCGACGTTCCTGGCCGGAGTGTTCCTGCTGGTCCTGGTGGTCGCGCTCGGTGACGTGGTCGCGGTGATCCCGATGGCTGCGCTGGTCGCCGTAATGATCATCGTGGCGGTGTCGACGTTCGACTGGCACTCCGTCGCCCCGGCCACGCTCAAGCGGATGCCGTACGGCGAGACCATCGTCATGCTCGCCACCGTCGCCACCACCCTGGCCACCCACAACCTCGCCATCGGCGTCGTGGTCGGCGTCCTCACCGCCATGGTGATCTTCGCCCGGCGGGTCGCCCACCTGGTCGAGGTCACCAGTGTCCTCGACCCGGACGGCACCACCCGGATCTACTCCGTGCACGGCGAGCTGTTCTTCGCCTCCAGCAACGACCTGGTGGGGCAGTTCGACTACACGAACGACCCCGAGACGGTGGTCATCGACATGACGCACGCCCATGTCTGGGACGCCTCATCCGTCGCCGCCCTCGACGCCATCACCACCAAGTACGCCGCCCGTGGCAAGACCGTCGAGATCACCGAGCTGAACAAGCCCAGCGCCCGTATCCACGACACCCTCGCCGGCCAGCTCGGCGTCGGCCACTGATGGTCGCCACCAGCCGGGCCAGCGGGTCGGAGCGGCACGGCGCCGCCTCAGCCACCGGCCGCCTCATGCAGATCGGCGAGGCCGCCGAACGGGTCGGGCTGAGCATCCGCACCATCCGCCACTACGAGGAGGCCGGCCTGATCGTGCCCTCCGCCCGCAGTGAGGGTGGCTTCCGCCTCTACACCGAACCCGACCTCGACCGCCTCGCCGTGGTCAAACGCATGAAACCCCTCGGCTTCACCCTCGACGAGATGCGCGACCTCCTCGCCGTGCTCGACGCCCTCGACACCGCCACCGGCGCCGACCGCGCCGCCCTGCTCGACCGGCTCGCCATCTTCCACACCGCCGCCGCCACCCGCGTCACCGCCCTGCGCGCCCAGCTCGCCCTGGCCGAAGGCTTCGCCGACACGCTCCGCAGCAAACTCGACCACCACAGCGACCCCACCGCCTGACCACCCCCGCCAACGGACGTCGTCAGCCTCGTTGACCTCGACGGTTGCGCCAGCGGGCGCCTCGGTACGGTCCACCGATGACCGTCGTACGCTCGATCCTGCTGTTCACCGTCGCCGCCCTGTTCGAGATCGGCGGGGCGTGGCTGATCTGGCAGGGCTGGCGCGAGCACCGCGGCCTGTGGTGGATCGCCGCCGGAGTCATCGCCCTCGGCGCGTACGGATTCGTCGCCACCTTCCAGCCCGACCCGAACTTCGGGCGGATCCTCGCCGCCTACGGTGGCGTGTTCGTCGCAGGCTCCCTCGCCTGGGGCGTGATCGTCGACAAGTTCCGGCCGGATCGGTGGGACGTCATCGGCGCCGGCATCTGCCTGATCGGCGTCGCCCTGATCATGTACGCGCCGCGTTCGACAGGCGGCTCCTGACTCGGGTCGCCGGAGCGCGTTCACCCACGTCCGGCAGGCGGCAAGGTTCGGTTGATCAAGCGGGTACGCTCGTTATTGCTGCATGCTGCGCTGCCCGGGCACCAACGGCGCCGAACGGCAGGCTCGGCCGGAAGCGCGCAGTGGATCCGCAGAATTTCGCGCCGCTCCAGGGGGAAGTCACCAGGTGAGCACCCATTCGACGTTGTTGTTCGTGCTCGCCGCTGTCGCGGTCATCGTCGGCGTGCGGTGGGTGGCGGCCCGCACCGGTCTGCCGGCCGCGGCGCTTCTGCCGCTCATCGGCATCGTGTACGCGCTGCTCCCCGGCCCCAACATCGGCCTTGATCCCGACCTGGTGCTCATGGTCGTGCTGCCGCCGCTGCTGTACAGCGCCGCGCTGGACTCCTCGCTGCTGGACATCCGCCGGAACCTCCGCATCGTGGTCAGCTTGTCCGTGCTGCTGGTGCTCCTCACCGGGGTACTGGTCGGCATCGGGTTCCACCTGTTCGTCGCCGGGGCGACCCTCGCTGCCGGGATCGCGGTCGGTGCCGCCATCGCGCCGCCCGACCCGGTGGCCGCCCTGGCGGTGGGGCGCCGGGTCAACCTGCCACCGAAGTTGGTCACGATCATTCAGGGCGAGGGGCTGCTCAACGACGCCACCGCGCTGACGATGCTGAGCGTCGCGGTAGCCGCCGCCGTGGGCGGCGAGTTCTCGTTTCCGGCCGCCGTCGGCCAGTTCGTGCTGGCGGCGGTCGGTGGGGTGGCAGTGGGAGTGACAGTCGCCTGGCTGGTACGTCTGGCCCGACCGCTCACCACCGACCCGCTACTGTCGAACGCCATCTCGCTCGCGACACCGTTCGTGGCCTACCTGGTGGGTGAGGAGCTGCGCGTCTCCGGGGTGCTCGCCGTGGTGATCGCCGGGCTGATCGTCGGCCACCAGACGCCTCAGCTCGGGTCCGGCGCCGCCCGGTTGCAGACAAGCGCGGTGTGGCGGCTTGTCGACTTCCTCCTCGAGGGCTTCGTCTTCCTGCTGATCGGCCAGCAGCTCCCCGAAGTCATCAAGGGTCTGCGCCAGTACGAGACGTCCACCATCGTCATCGCCGTCGCGGTGTCGGTCGGCGTGGTGCTGCTGCTGCGCCCCGCCTGGCTGGTGCTGACGCAGTCCCTCCCCCGGTCGCTGCACAGCCGGTTGGGCGGCATATCCGAGCAGGACGACCCGAACGAGCCCGGTAGCGCCCGGCAGGTCGCCCGCGCCGACCGCGACGCCCGACGGCTGTCCCGGCGCGAGGTGACGGCGCTGAGCTGGTCGGGCACCCGTGGGGTCATCAGCCTGGCCGCGATCTTCACCTTGCCGCTGACCACCAACAGCGGGGCACCGTTCCCCGACCGGAACCTGCTTCTGTTCTGCACCTTCGTGGTCGTCCTCGTGACGCTCGTCGGGCAGGGCCTGACGTTCGCGCCGCTCGTGCGGATGCTGGGCCTGCGCGCCAACAAAACCGACCAGGCCCGGGTACGCAACGAGGCCCGTTCGGCGGCGGTCGAGGCGGCCCTGGCCCGCCTCGACGAGGTTGCCGCCGAGGAGCCGGACAGCGCGGCGGCCGTCAACAAGACCCGTACGCAGCTGCAGGCCCGACTGGCCCGTTACCGCGGGCGGCTGGACCATCTGGAGCAGAGCGGCTCAGCCGAGATGCCCACCTCACCGGAGTACGAGACGGCGCTTCGTGTCCGGCGGGCGGCCATCGACGCGCAGCGCGAGGAGCTCGTGCGCTGGCGCGACTCCGGCCGGTTGCCGGACGAGGAACTCCGCGTCCTGGAACGCGAACTCGATCACGAGGAGCTGCTACTCCCGAAGCGGACCAGCTGATCTGCCACGACGGCGTGTCGCGAGCCGTCACCAGGGCACCACACCGGCGTCCTCGAAGAATCCGCCGGTGGGGCCCCCGTCGGGCAGTGTGGCCAGGCGGATGGCGATCGCTGCGCCCTGCTGGGGAGTACGCACCCCACGGAAGCCGTTGAGGTCGGTGGCGACGAAGCCCGGGCAGGCGCAGTTGATCAGGATGTTCGTGTCTGCCAGTTCCCGGACGTACTGAAGGGTCACGGCGTTCAGAAACGACTTGGAGGGCGCGTAGGCCACGGCGACCGGACCCGTGGTGGTCTCACCACCGGGGCCCGACTGTCGGGCCAGAGAACCGACGCTGCTGGACATGTTCACGATGCGCGGCGAGGCCGACCGGCCAAGCAACGGCAGCATGGCGTTCGTCACCCGGATCACGCCGATGACGTTGGTTTCCACCACCGTGCGGATGACCGCCGGATCGACGCTGCTCGGCTGCTGCGGCCGTCCGCCGGTGATTCCGGCGTTGTTGACCAGGGCATCGAGGCGTCCGGCACGTTCGGCGATCAGATCGGCGGCGGCGGCGACACTGCGGTCGTCGGTGACATCCAACGGGACACCGAAGGCGTCGACGCCGGCGTCCCGCAGCCGCGCCACCGCCTCATCCCGCCGGGTCTGCTCGCGCGCCCCGACACCCACGCTCCAGCCCAGCGCACCCAGGCCCGCTGCAATCTCGTACCCAATGCCCTTGTTGGCCCCGGTGACCAGGGCGATCTTCGTGTCATTCATGTCTTCGACTGTGAATCACGGCCCGCAGGCCGTCCAAGACCACCTGAGTCATGAGCGATACCGTGACGGTATCGCCGCACCTCCGTGCCCGGCTAGGCTTCAGACGTGGAGACACGAGAGCTGCGGTACTTCGTCGCCGTGGCCGAGGAACTGCACTTCGGCCGAGCGGCGCAACGCCTGGGCATCGCCCAGCCGCCATTGTCGCGGGCGATCAGTCAGCTCGAACGCCGCCTGGGTGCCGCCTTGCTCATGCGCGACAGCCGCTCGGTGACCCTGACCGAAGCTGGCGCGGTCCTGCTGCACGAGGGACGAGCAGCACTGGACGCCGTGGAAGCTGCCGAACATCGCGCCCGACGCGCAGCTCTCGCCGCCGCTGGTCGGCCCAGCGTCGTCCTGGCGACCAAGGCTGGGGCGTCCAGCGAGTTGCTCGCGAAGCTGCTGCACGCCTACGCCGCCGAACCTGGATCGGTCGACGTCGACGTGGCGCTGTGCGGCCCCGGCGAACAAGAACGACTGCTGCGGACCGGCCGTGCCGACGTCGCGATCCTCCACCACCCGTTCGACGACCTGACCGGGTTCGACACCGAGGAACTGCTCACCGAGGGCCAGGTCGCCATCCTCCCGGCCGGCCACCCCCTCACCACTCGTACGAGTCTGCAGCTGAGCGAGGTGACCGACCTGCCCGACCTGCCTCTCCCGCGCTGGCCCGAAAATGACGGCACCTATCCCGACGGCCCAGGTCCTGAGGCACAGAGCCACTCACAACTTTTCCAGCTGATCTCCCTTGGCCGGACCTTGCTGGTCGTGCCTGACTCCGCCCGATCCCAGTTGACCGATGAGCTCGTCGCCGTGCCGATCGCGGACGCGCCGGCAGTCACCACGGTCATCGCCTGGCCCCCGCACAGCCGTTCCCGAGCTGTGGCTGATCTTGTACGAGCCGCACTGCGCCTCTAGCCGGCTGCACCAGGTCGATCCCCATCGGGGGCTGACCGAGCACGACTTCACTGTGATCGAAAGCTGGCTCCGGCAGGCGTGGTAGGGCGAGCTCCACGCCGTCGCCGGCTGTCTGGCCACTCGGGATCGACGTCGGCGAACGGTGCGCCGCAACGGCGACACCGGTGGCCGGCTGAGCTGCTCTACGGGGACGGAACGTTCGGTAGCAGGTCGTCGTCGCGTCCGGTCTGGGGTAGCCCAGCCACAGCGGCGATGGCCTTGACGGCTTCGTGAAGCCCGGTGGTCTCGGGTAGGACGAGTTCGTCGGGCCAGCCCAGGACGTCATGGGCGGCGTACCAGCCGCTCATGTGCTCGGCGGTGAACTCACTGGCCTGCGGGCGGGTGAGGTGCCGGCGCAGGGTCTCGGCTAGGGACACGTCGAGATAGCAGAACAGCGACCGCCCGCGGTGGTCGTCCCGCAGGGAGGTCAGCATGCTTCGGTAGCGGCTGCTGTGCATGATGCCCTCCAGCACGACGTGATAGCCGTGGTCCAGCGCGAACCGGACGGTCTGCCCGATCAACGCCGGCGCCGCGCCGCCGGGCTTGTCCCGCTCGCGCAGCAGGATGCGGCGCAGGTAGTCCTGCTCGACCAGGGCGCAGCCCCGGCCGTGCCGGCGTCGTAGCTCGCGGGCGATGCTGCTCTTGCCGGAGCCGGAGTTGCCCCGGACGCAGACGAGGATCGTGTCCGGGCTGCCAGTGGGTTCAGCGAACACGATGCCTCCTCAGCTCTAGGTGTTGCGGACAGTGAGGCCGAGAGCGGCGACGGCCAGCTGGGTGAGGTCAGGAAGTTGGTCCTCGCCGAGGGTGACGCCGCGCAGGTTGTCCAGCGGCGTCTTGAGTCCCTGGAGCCGGCTGCCGCGCAGGTCGGTGCTGTCGAGGTGGCAGGAGTCCAATTCCAGTCCGGCGAGGTCACACGACCGCAGCGCGATGCGAGGTAGCCGGCAGGAAGACCACGCGCCGTTGGTGAGAGTGCAATCGGTGAAGGCGACCGAGCCCGCGGCGGTGACGCGGTGGAAGGTGGCGTAGTCGAAGCGGCAGCTGTCGAACAGAACGTCCTTGAGGCGCACGTCGGTGAGCCTGGTGCCGGTGAACCGGGAGCCGGTGATCGCGCAGCGTTCGATGGTGACGCCGGTCAGGGTCGCGCCGGAGAAGTCGGTACGGGTGATCTCACAGCCGTAGAGGCTGCCCGCTTCCCAGGTGCTCTCGCTCAGGTCCACACCGGTGATCAGGCTGCTGCGGATGCGGGCGTCCTCAAGGTGGACACCGTGCCACGCTGTACCCTCGACGAGTGCCTCGGTGAGGCCGCCGGCCAGGTCCGTCGTGGTGTCGAGGTCGCCCGGTTCGAGGTCCGGCAGCAGAACCTTCACGTCGCCGACCGTGGTGGTGCGCATGTGTCCTCAACCTGTGTGGGCGCGGGGTGGGCACGCCACCCCGCGCGTCCCGTGGTAGGGCTACTTCTTCTTGTTCCAGTTGTCCCAGCCGGGTCGACTGTCGAACTTACCCTTGTTGTCCCAAGCGGGGCGGTTGTCGAACTTCGCCGCGTCGATCGCTACCGACCGCTCAGGGTCGACGCCGAGGCGAGCGAGTTGCTCGGGTGCGGCGTTGACGAGGACCGCGAGAGCGTTGGTCATGGTGCTTCTCCTTGAGGGGCGAGGTGATCCGCGGCGGCGCGGACGAGGCCTGTCGGGTGGTCCGGCAGTAGGCGGTTTCATGGGCGGTGAACGTCGCGTGCTCGAAGTAGCGGTTGCCGGCCTGGGCGCCGCGGCAGAAGTCGTAGAAGGCGCAGTGGTCGGCGCAGTCGTTGAGGGCCGCAATGAACTCGGCGACGTAGCCCAGGTCGCCGGCGCCGGCGAGCATGGCGGTGATGGGCTGATGAAGGACGTTGCCGGCGATGAAGTCGCCGTATCGCGGCTCGGTGATGCCGAGCAGTTCCGGTGACAGCAGCACCACCTGCCCATCCAAAGAGACGGTCGGGATCGGCTCGTACGGCGCGTGGTTGACGCGGCCAGCGCGGGTGGCGGCGAGATAGTCGGCCAACCGGTCCACGTCGCGGATCCGCAGCGGACTGCCGCCAACGCGACGTTCGATCAGGCGCTGCCAGAACCGGTACGCGGCGTCCTCCGACACCGGTGCCCGGTCGGCGCCCTCCTGCTCTTCGATGTTGAAGCCCACCGACTCGCAGCCGGGCAGGCCGGAAGAAGTCGATGAGGGCTTCCGCGTGGTCGATGGTTTCCGGGGTGGCTACACAGATCACCGAGTACCTCAGCCCTGCCTCGGCCAGGGTCTGTATGCCGCGCAGAGTGCGGGCGTCTGTTGACGTGCCGGCCCGGTCGAGGCGGTTCCGGTTCAAAGCGCCCGGTCCGTCGATGCTGACCCCGACCTCGAACCCATAAGCGGTGAAGAGCTCGCACCATTGCCGGTTGATCAACGTCGCGTTCGTTTGGATCTCGTGACGCACCATCCCCGCGCGCCGAAGCTCCTCGAACGGGGCCAATAAATCACGGAACAACCCGATGGGAGTGGCGATGGGTTCGCCCCCGTGCCACACGACGCTCACCGGATGACCGCTGTTCTGCTGGGCGATCGACTCGGCGCAAGCCTGCGCGACCGCGCCGCTCATCAGGCGGAGGGATCTCCGGTCGGGCAGGTAACAGTAGGTGCAGTCGAGGTTGCAAAAGCTCGTCGGCTGCACGACCAGGGTGTGGAAGCTGCCGGCGACCGCCGGCTGGCCGGTGACGTTGATGAAGCCGATGCCGTTCACGAGGAGGCCTCTTCGATGCTGCTGGCCGTGGTGGTACTGACGCGGTAGGCGTGGGTATGGCGGGCGGGCCAGCCGAGGAACCGGTCGAACATGTCGGCGGCGCTGCCCGTGACGCTCGGGTTGAGCCGATGCAGGTCGTCGATCGCGTCGTGCAGGCAGCCGGCCAGGTAGAGGAACAGGCTCACCGGCTCTTCCCGGTACTCGGCGAGGAGCGCGAGCTTCGCCGCGCCGCAGGGCCATGGCTGCCCGCACCGGCGGCACAGCCACAGCGGGCGCATCGGCAGATGTTCCACCTCGGCTGGCGCGAGCCCGTTCGCCGCCAGACGGCGCTGCTGCCCGGTCACCGGCGACCGCCCTCGCGGGCCTGCTGCTCGAACAGCCGACGCCACACGAAGGTGAGCAGCGGAGGATCAGCGCGCCGCACCGGACCCTGTGAGGACGTCCACTTGGGCTCGGGGCGCCGGGACTGGCTGGCTATCGCGTTACGCGAGACGTACACCGTCATGCCTCCACCCCCACCAGGATCGATGAGCGGCGGGCTCGCCGGGGGAATGGCGAGCCCGCCGCCGCATCACGGCGGCTGGGAGCAGGCCGCCGATCACCCACCCACGCAGCCCTAATGGCGGTACGCAGGCGGGGAGAACACCGAGACAGTTCGTTCCAGGACGGGCCGAGCCTGCGGCCCAAGCCGTGGTGTGGTGCGCCGCTCATCGATCCCTCCATCTGCAGCTCCCTGTTAGTCATCCCCAACACCGGCATCGACACGCGCCGGTGATCTGGGGTGAACTGAACGTAGGGGCGGTCCGTACGGAGGACCGGGAAAATCCGTACCGGGTCCGGCGGCCTTCAGCGGGCAGGGTGATGGTGTGCGAGGGATGACGGAAGACATGACCATCGGCCAGCGCGTCGCCTTTTATCGACGTCGACGAGGCCTCTCCCAAGAGGTGCTAGCCGGTCTGGTCGGCAAGACCCAGGAGTGGTTACGCAAGGTCGAGACGAACCGGGCCGACCTCGACCGGCTGTCAGTCATACGCACGATCGCCAAAGCCCTCGACGTGTCCCTCGGCGACCTGATCGGTGCACCGAGCCTGTTCGAGTGGTCGGACGACTCAGGGCGCGAGACCATCCCGGCCTTGCGGGCCGCGCTTCACGACTATCGTCACCTCGCGCCGACGCTGACCAGCACGAGGGACGCCGAAGCGCCCGCTCTGCGCGAGATCGAGAACGATGTCGCCGAGATCTGGACCGCCTACCAGCACTCGCGGTACGGCACCCTCGCCCGCCGGCTCCCCTACCTCATCCACGACTGCCTCACCGCCACCGAGGCGTACGACGGAGACGACGGCCAGCGCGCGCACGCCATGACCGCCTACGCCCACCAGCTCGCCGCGTTGTTCCTCACCAAGCTCGGCGAAGGTGACCTCGCGTGGACCGCCGCCAGCCGAGGACTGGCCGCCGCCAACGCCAGCCACGACCACGTCGTCATCGGCTCACTCAGCCGCTCCGCCGCCCACTCGCTCGCCTCCATCGGTGAGTACGCCCAAGCCCGCGGCCTCGCCGCCACTGCGGCACAGTTCCTGGAAACACGGCTCGCCAAGCCGACTCCGCAGCTGTTGTCGGTATACGGCAGCCTGCACCTCGTCTGCGCACTGGCCGCCGCGCGAGACGACGACCGCGCCTCGGCCGACACCCACATCACCGAGGCCGATGCCGCCGCGCAGCGGCTCGGTGCCGATGGCAATCACGTGTGGACCGCGTTCGGGCCGACCAACGTGTCGATCCACAAGACGACCGTGGCGATGGAACTCGGCGACGTGCAACGCGCCATCGCCATCGGCGCCCCACTCGACACCAGCAACGTGCCCGTCGAGCGGCAGGTTCGCCACGCCATCGAAACCGCCCGAGCCCTCGCCCGCTGGAACCGCATCGACGACGCGCTCACCGCACTCCTGGACGCCGAGGTCATCGGCCCCGACCAGGTGCGCTACCACCAGCTCTCCCGCGACCTCGTCCGGGACATCCTCACCCGCCCCCGAGCACCTCGACTGGCCGTCGAACTCAGCGACCGCATGGGCGTCCGATCGGGAGGGCCGCGCTGGTAGCTGGGCTCAGATAAGCCGGCTCGTGTAGCCGGCCGCCACCAGGCGCGCGAAGGCCGCCCGTACCTCGTCCGGCATCTCCTGCGGGATCGCGAACCCGCGATCCGCGTACACCTCGATCCGCTGCGTGTCGCCGACCAGCATGTCCACCACCCGCCGCGGGTCGCCGATGCTGCGCACGTAGTCGTCCAGTTCGAGCGGGTTCGAGGCGCACACCACATCGACCTCCGGCCACATCAGCCTGCAGGTGGCGTAGGCCCGACGCTGTTGGTAGGGCCGCGACATGATCAGCACCGACTTCACCGGAATCCGGTGTTCGGTCAGGAGCTGACGGGAGTACTCCAGGTTCTGGGCGGTGTTCGTGGCACGCGGCTCCACGAGAATCGCTTCCGCGGGTACGCCCTGCTCGATGGCGTACTCGCGGTAGTGCACCGCCTCTCCACGCGGGAACCTTTCGACAGTGGTCGGGGCGTTCGCACCGGTGAAAACGATCCATGGGAACAGGCCTGCTTGAAACAGCCGCGTTGCGACCACCGCAACGCCGAGGTCATGGCTGCCCAGCCCGATGCCCACGTCGCACGGGCTGAGCTCGTGGCGCATGTCGTGGTATCGCCACAGCGTCTCCACGTCAGCCCGGACCTCGTCCGGGAACACGTGAGTCGGCACCGCGGCCTGCCGATCCATCAGCGCCCGCCAGGTGGAGCAAGTGCTGGAGTCTGATCCATGCCCCGTTCCCTCATAGCGTCAGCGTAGGGCAGGCCGAACGATCCAGATCAGCACAGCTCCTCTGTCCACCGGGGGACACTCAGGCAGCGCCGACGCCATCAGCGCCATCGGCAGCCGCTCCCTCCGCCGGCGCCAGCTCGCGTACCTGAACCCACAGCGCCATCTCGCCGGCCTCGCAGATCGCCGTACCAAGCCGCGCATTTTGCGGCAGATTGGTGCGTTCGTCAACGGGCTCGCACGGAGCGATTTACCTCGCGCGCATCCGCCCCTGACCAGCGACGTATACACGCTCAGATCCGAACGTTGCGACGCTAGTCTCGGCTAATGAAGACGTACCTGCAGAGCCCGAACGCGCTCTCCAACGCGGAGATCGCAGAGGTCTACTCCCTGGCTGAGCAGCACAACGTAGGCATCTGCCTGTACGGCGGCACCCAGTCGCCGTCCAAAAGGGCTGCGGAGTGGTCAGCCTCCGGGAGCATCCTCGCGCTGCGCCGCTTCATGAAGGTGGTGGGGTTCAGCACCATCCCCAAGCCGTCGTATCCCGCGGTCCGGTGGACCGACAAGAACAGGTGGGAGTGACGACCGCTCATCTGCAGAAGCGGTTGCTGCATACGGTCGATGCTCGCTCCTCGGGACGCCGGACCCATGACGGCTTCCAAGCATTCGCTTACTGCGGTCCGGCTGCCTTCGAATCATCGGGGATCGCCCCGGCTGAAGGAAAGAGGTCGATCAGCCGGTGGCGTGCGGCACCTGTCGTCGGGACCATCCATACCTGCTCGTGCGGCCAGTGCCGGTGAAGCAGGTCGACGGTGGTGGCCGCGATCGGCGCCCGCAGTGGCCGGTCCGCCAGGTCAGCGAGAAGCTTGGCCTCTCGGGCTGCGTCTCGGGCGAGGACCAGCACCGCGCCGACCGGAACGATCGGATCGGTGCGCCGGTATCCGGCCAGTACCGCGCCGAGCCCCGCGGTCGACCGCTCGTGTTCGGCGATCACCTCTCCGACCGGTCCCGGATCCACGTGCACCAGGAACCGCAGACAGCGGCCGTCCTCCACCCACGCCCCGTACCCGTCGGCGCGCAGATGCGCCAGTCCCCGCTCCCGCAGCCACACCGACGTGTCCACCGTGGTCAACCACTGGAGCAGCCCCCACCGGCCCGGATCCTGCCGCGACACGGCCAGCAGCGGGAGGAACAGCAGGTAGTGCGCCGCACCCCAGCCCCGCTGCCCTAGACGTAACGGCACCCGCCGCCCCGCCGCGACAAGATCACGGTTCAACAGGTCGGTGCCCTCATCGGTGATCCGGTACCACCACGCGTGCGCCCGGTCCTCCGCCGCCCGCTCCCGGCCCACCAGACCTGCGGCGTGCAACCACGTCAGGTCCCGGTGCGCCGTCAACCGGGGCACGCCCGCCACGACCGCGATGTCGCTCGTGGCCGCCATGCCGTGCAACGCCAGGAACGACAGGATCCGCCACCGCCGCGGGGCCAGCTCACGGCTACCAGCCATCCGTCGATGATCCCCTGCCTGCCGACGCGCCACTATCCCGGCGACGCGGCAGTACGGTGGCGCCCCGAAGGAACTCCCGCACCCTCAAAACGGGGTTTGTCAGACGTTTTCAATGATCACTGTTCACCAATTCAGCCGAAGAGTCGATGACGGAAGCCGTAGAACCGGCATACCGCACTCCGTCAAGATCTGCCCATCGCCCTACATCGCAAGCCTGATAAAACCACCGCAGCCGGCCCAGTAGCCACCGTGAGCCGATGCGCGACCACCAGCATCCGTAACCCGGGCCGCCCGGCCATCCTCCACCGGTAGCCACCCGAGGGGCGTCCCAGATCATCCCGCCACGTCCCACCGACGCCGCTTCGGTCCATCGGCTCCCGAGCACCCACCGAGCCACCATCACCCACCGGCAGACACGAAAAAGGCCCCGACCCGGTGTGAACCACCAGGCCAGGGCCTTGATCGTTGGTGCGCCGCCAGGGACTCGAACCCCGAACCCGCGGATTAAGAGTCCGCGTCGAATCGATGCCTCGCGTGCCCGCGCGTCCCACCAGTCCACGCATCGGCAGGTCTCGGCTGATCCCACCGGCCGCACGTACCACACAATCCATACGACGCCGACCCTGTCCACGGCGACCGAGCACCCGCCGAGCACCCGGATGTACGACCATCCGGTTTCCGGGAATGTCAGCCATGAGCGGTCGATCAGCCGTTACGTGTACACGCCCATCGTCGGTGCCACCAACCCGAAGCGAGTAAGGTGACATCGCTCGCCAGCCCGCCACCATGATCAACGACGGAGTCGGTGGCCCGGGGGTGTGCACACCATCTGGAATGTCGGACGTCGCGACGAGACCGACCCCAAGCGCCAGTCAGTCGAGGAACCCAGTCACCGGACCCATACCGGCCAGAAGGCCGGCAGCACGACCGTAGCGGACCATCTCCTGGTCGAAGTTCGTGTGCTGGTCCCGCATGTGCGCGACGCCGGGGTCGTCCGGGAAGCCTCGGTAGGTGGCGAACATCGCTCCGGCGCGCTGCGCAGCCAACAACCCTGTCAGCGCCGACGCGCTCACGTCGATGACATTCGCGGACCAGGCCGCCTCGTCTCCGTGCATGCTCATGCTGTCCGACAACCCCCAAGCGCGGGCGTGCGCGGTCCCGGACAGCAGGTCGTAGAGGGCGGGCAGGTCAGCGAACGCTTCCGTCACCAGAGTGCTGACCTTCGTGCCCGTCGAGGTCTCCTCGCCGTCGCGGACCACCCGCACGCCCTTGAGGCGTGTACCTGGCCGGTCAGCGATCGTCTCGATGCGCGCATCCTCCAGCCGGTCGAGGAGTGCCTGGCGCCGCCGCTTGATGCCGTCGACGGGCGCGGCCATGTATGCGGCTGAGGGAACCTGCTGGGCGGCCCTGATCGCGAGGGTCGCGTCCTCGACCAGGAACGCGACGCCGCGACCCAGCCGGGTGGCGAACGGCTCGCCTTCGGCGAGCAGCCACCACAGCCATGACGCCGACTCGACGGCTCCGCGCGTCAAGGCTGCGTGCGCGTAGACGGGAGCGCCCTGCTCTCGCACGTGGGTCAGCAGTAGTCCAAGGGCGCGTACGTGATCGGCGACGTGCACTCCCATGCTCATCGCGGTGAGCACGCAGTCGCGCCAGATCTGCCGGCGGGCCTGGGCGCGGACCATCGTGTTGAGCGCCCGGTCGTCGCGGTTACACCACGCGTCCGGCGCTGGGGTGGCGTCATGCACGCGGGTCAGGGTCTGCTGCAACGTGTCGGCCTGCTGCTGACAGGCGCGGGCCGCGCTCAGCAGCAGCCGCATGGCAGGATCCGGCACCACTTCCTCCTCACCATCCGCCACCATGAAGGGGCGAACGAGGTCATCGTGCACCTGAGCACCGGTCTGGCGCCTGCGGTTTCTGCGCCGGGCTGATCGTGGCTTTCATCCTGAGGCGGCGAGGTAGGTAAGCAGGGTTCTGGACAGCGGGGCCGCGCATCCGGTGTCGGAGCAGGGCTGATCGCAACTCCATATCGAGAACGCGAATCATTGACGGTTCGTCGCTGCTATGCGCCGGTAGTGGCCTCACGCAGTCTGCGGAGGCGATCGAGGAGCTGAGGCGGCTTGGCCCCGGGAGCATGTCTCTGCCGCGCGAATCGTTCAAGCACGGCGACCTCGGCAGCGGGGTCGGCCAGTCGGGCGAATATGATGGCGGCCCTCTCGTAGAACCAGGGAGCCACCCCGTATCCGTTGATTCGTGAGTCGTTCTCTACCGCGTCGATGCATCGGACGGTCAGGAGCAGCGCCGCGTGGATGTCGTTCTTCTGCATCGTCATGATCTGGTCCACGAGGGTGTGCGGCTGCTGGCCGTCGACCAGGCCGCCCGTCGTGGGCGCGCACCACAGCGGTAGGGCAGTGCTGTCCGACCACGTACGGCCGTCTCCGCCGCTGACCTTCTCGGTCCAGCCCTGGCCGTCCCAGAATCGGTAGGTCCACCGCCCTGACGGGTCCAGGTACCAGCCAACGATGACCTGCGGTACACGTTGAGTGGGCACGTGCGCCGCAGCAGCCGGTGTCGGCACCGTACGAGGCCCGGTCCCTTCGGCGCCCACGGCGGCGGCTGTACTGCCGGTCTGCTGGGATGCCAGGGAAGGCGTGGCGGCGGTCCCAAGCATGTCGTCGAGGGTCAGATCGGAGCGGATAGGTATGGCGAGTATGCGTGCTCGCGCGACCTTCGTGTTGTCCTGGTCAGCGGCAGCGACAACGGCGGTAACGACGTTGCGGGTCAGGTTCAGCGCCAGGACGAAGCCAGCCTGGGTGAGGCGATCGCGGACGTCAGCGGCCACGGACGGGCTACACCAGACGCGTTGTCCCCTCTGCTTGGCGGCCTGGATGCGGTCCGTGGTCTCTATCTCGGGCGCGGTGAGGTCCGCGAAGTAGTCCGGTTCACCGAGAATTCGTGCGGCCGTGACGAGCTGCCGGTACTCGGTGCTGGTCAGGATGTCGTCGGCGAGTGCCACGTCCCGCAGTCCGTCGAGGTAGCGATGATGCAAAACGCGTACCTGCTGGGCGCCCATGCCGGACTGCCCGGCCAGTCGTGCCAGCGCCTTGGCTTCGACGCCGGTCAGTTTACCGTCGCTGAGTACGCTCCCGACGGCGGCGAGGTACGCTTCGGCCGAGGCGGGGTCGGCGTCGCCAGTGGAGTAGGGCAATTTTCCTAGCAACGACTGGATCCAACCGTCCGCGCCCTTGCGCAGGCCGGTGACCCGGGTACGTGGCCGGGCATGGCGCGGGTACCGCGGCAGCGGGACAGGAGCGGACGGGAACCGCAGGGCGGGCGCGTGGGCCAGGAGTCTGGGTAGAAGTTGGGCGGTTGCCCGGGTGTCACCGAGAGCGGTGTGGGCGTCATGCAGCTCGATGCCGTACACGGTGCAGCAGGACACGAGCTGGAAGTTCGGCGCGGCCAGGACCTGTCGGGCCAGCCGCAGAGTGCACACCGCCGGCAGGGGCGCGGTGCTGATGCCGACTCGAGCGAACTCCTGCGCGATGAACCCCTCCTCGAAGCGGGCGTTATGCGCCACCGCCACAGCGCCGTCGAGCCTGGACAGGATCTCCCCCGCCACGTCCGCGAACGTCGGCGCTCCGGACAGCATGTCTGCGGTGATGTGGTGGACGAAAGTCGGACCTGGGTCGCGGCCCGGGTCGACGAGGGTGGCCCACTCGTCGACCACCCGACCTCCTTCGATGCGGACCAGGGCGATCTCCACGATCCGGTCGGACGTCGATGACAGCCCGGTCGTCTCCACGTCCACCACCACGAACGGGACCTCACCCAGGTCGACACCGTCCCTTCCGCCCGCTGACCCGTAGGCGAACAGTCCGACCGACGACATGTGTACCTCTCTATCTCAGCAATTCGGCTTGATCCTGGCTAGAGCGGCTGGCGCTCCAGCGACGGATGCTCACGGGTCACCAGAACGGCCGCGTGCACGAGTGATCCGTTGGACCAACCGGGTTAGCGGGCACCCGTCATCCAAGGCCTCGGCATGTCATGTGGTCGCAACTGGTTGCTCCTGCGCCTGGTTGAGGCTCTGCCGGTACTCCAGGGCCTCCGGGACCTCCTCGTACTGCAGCAGGCTGCCGGTCAACGCCAGCAGGTGTTCCTTGGCCTCCTCCGGCGTGGCGTAGAAGAACTCCCGACGGTGGTTGACCAGGTTGACTCGCCGGTCGGCCAGCCGTGCGTGCATCTGCGCCTCAATGCCGACGGCATCCTCCGAAAAGAACAGGGCGTGGACGTCAAAGTTGAAGGGCACCGAGGCGTCACTGAGTTCGCGGACCCGGTCCAGCGGGTCCAAGCGACGGGTCATGCCGACCTTGACCATCTTCTCACCGAACGCACCGAGGTTGGAAATTACGTACACGTAGCCAGCGCGGACGTTGGCGGCCCGCCGGTCGACGTCCTGGATCGCGGTGTCGATCTGCGCCAACCGGTCCTGCATCTGGGCGGCACCGTCGGCATCGCCCTTGGACTGCAAGGCGGCCAAGGCGTTGGCATAGTGCTGGCGTTCCTTGTCGAGCCGAGCGCGTTCGCGTTCGATTTCCTGCTGGGCGCGTCGCTCGTCGCGCAGCCGGGCCTTCTCCTCCCGATCCCGTTCCTTCTCCTCGGCCAGCTTCTCCTGGTAGTCGGCCGTGAGTTCCAACTCCTTGACCCGTAGCCGGTGGTAATCCTCGGCGATCCGAATGTCCATCGTTTTGCCGAGCTTGGCGATGGTCGCCGCCACCTTTCCCAGCCGGTCGACGGCCGAGTCAAGCTTGTACGGCCTCAACCCTCGTACCAGGTTGTCCGCCTCGGCGTTGTAGGCGCGGAGCATGAGATTCGAGAAGTCCCGGACCATGACCCGGCCCTCGGCGGCCGAGCCGTTGACCGTCCATCCGGTGGCGGCCTTGACCGCTCCCCCGTCCTTCCTGGTCATGGCCTTGATCTGGTCCTGAAGCCGGCTGAGCTGGCTCTGGTAGGCAACCGCGTCCGACAGGGGATGCCGGTACTGATAGACACCGGCTTCCTGCAGCAGGGCGGCCTCCTCGGTGACCACGATCTGCTGCCGGAGTCCGCGCAGGTACCGGTCGAGCTCGGCCTTCTGGGCTTCGCCCTTCGCTGTCAGGTCGGCGACCTCACGGCTGAGTCGGACCCGGTGCTGCTCCAACTCCATCGCGGACAGCACGCCGAGCCGTGACATCTCCGCCCGCAGGCCCGTCAGCTCGACGAGTGCCTGGTCCAGCTCGCTCCGGAGCTGGGCATTCTCCACAGCCAGTTCACGCGCCTTGCCCCGGGCACCGAACAGAGGAATGTCCGGACTCCCGTTGCGCTGCTGTGGGCCGACTGCGGGATCACCAGCAGCCTGCGCGGCGGCCGTGACGGGCGCCGCCGGGGCCGGAGCCAGCAAATCCGGAATCCACAATTGCCATCCCGGCGGAGGAGGGCCCCAGGCGGGATCCGGCGTCCAGCCCGAAGGCGGCACCCATCCAGCAGGCGGCGCCGGCCAGTTCGGTGGTGCGTTGAAACGGTAACCCATTGTCCCCCCAGGCATCACCACTGCCCGACGAAAGTAGCGCCGTGGCCCTCGGACGGACATCGACGACTCAGATCGGCAGGTCAGCCATCCAGACGGCCATAGATAGCCGAGCGGGGACTTCAGTCTGGTTACTGACAAAAGTGAGCGTTGCTGTGAAATGAGGGTCACTTGACCGTGCCGGTATGCCTACCGCATCCGGGGTTTTCGAAGTCGTGAATCTTCATCCTGGGCCGGCACCGGTGTCATGTCGTACCGATGCGGAAGAGTGCATGGAGGTGATGCGGTCGTCGGACGAGGATGGCCTGCACGATCGCGGTCGCGTGGCGGGGACAGCAGCGCAGCTTGGTCTGGACTCTCCTACACTTGAGCGTGGCGATGGCGCTCTCGCCGCGGGGCGCGGATACGGACGTGTGCAGTTGACGGCCTTCTGCCCGCAGGACAGCTTCGGCCGGTACCGGTGACGCTTGAACGGGGTGCGCACGCTCCCGCCGGCTCCTTGGTAGCCCCTTGTCCGCGAACATCATCACGTCGGCGCTGCTCAGAGCGTCGATGATGCCGTTGAAGGCGGGCGGCGCTCAGGTCGTCGGTGGCGCCGGGCAGCGCCGGCGAGGCTCAGGCCAGGCGACCTGCTGCGTCCGCGATGACCTGCACGTTCACGCCGTGCCGCTTGTGTTTGCCGGAGTAGTAGGGCTTCTGGTCGGCGACCCGGTCGATCGGGATCAGCGTGCCATCGCGATCGCGTATGCCAGCTTGCGGATGCGGCCCATCGCAGTAGCCAGATCGTCGGCGGCTGCGGCGAACAGGTCGACAGCTTCGCGGACGTAGCGCCAGGCGGTGGCGACGCCGATGCCGAACCCGGCTGCGAGGCGGGTGTAGGTGTCGCCGTTGCGCAGGTGAGCGAGGGTGAGCAGAGCCTGTCGGCCGGGGTCCAGGCGCCGCCACCGGGATCGACGCTGCTGGCGGTGGTTACGGACAAGGTCGGCGAGGTGGTTCAGGGTTCGGCTGGACAGCGGGATCGTGGCGGGGTAATACAGCACGGCCAGGCTCCCGATCGGGGCATCGGATCTTGGTCGACTGCTGTCCTACCTAGAGCCTCGCCCTCATCGATCTCCGGGGTCCTCGCACGCGCCGTGACCAGCATGATCACGATGAAAAGGGCTCACTGCTGCCGGTGGCGTGATTTCAACCTATTTGCGCTCTAGCTCCCGCAGCATCGCGGGCAGCGCCGGGAGAACGTGTTCATACAGCGTCTCCTGCTCACAGCAGTCGCCTGTCTTGGAGATTGCGGTAGCCAGCTCGCGTAGTGCGAGGGGCCCGTTCAGGGAAAGCGCGGCGGCGATTTGTCGCGCCATGGCCAATTGCCGATCGTCTTGGATCCGTTTCGTTCCGGCGCGCCACAGGTTGACGCACATGCCAACGGGAGTTATTTCCCTGCCGAGCTCCCTCTCAAGGTTTGCGATCATTCGTATTCCGTACGCGTCCAGGTCTAGCCACGCTGCCATGGGGAGCTTCAGATCCGCCAGGAACCTCATCAGCCTCTTGCTGGGGTTTCCCTGATTCCAGACGCACAGCCACCGGTTGGTAACGCCGTCCAATAGGCACACCTTCTCAAACGCCTCGGTATTCTCGACTAAGAGAATGCCACGGGCTGTGCAGTCAACATATCCGAGTGTTCTTACGCCCTGGGCTGGCACAGCTATCCACGGGCGGGCGGCAGCAGCGTCGGCTACAGTTCCGTCGATCACCCACGCGAGCGGGCCACTCAACCTGATCGGTATGTCGGCCTCGTCGACCGCTTGGTCAAACGGCCGGTGCACCAGATTGGCGAACGCAAGGCGGCGTTGGTCGGTCCATCCTTTCGTATCGCCGAACGCCTGTCCGGCGAGCTGCTTGGCCGCCAGACGTCGACCTTCCCGGTCAGCTGTCCACCAGACGCAGGCGGCCCTCATCGCTAGTTCATACACTGGCCACGAGGTCGTACCGGCTAAGGTTCCGCCGGGCAGGCGCGGAATCGGACCATCCGGAGTCGCCTGCAGCAGTGCCCTTTCCGAGGCCAGTTCCGGGACGCGTGCCATTAGTTCGAGCAGTTCAAGTTTGATGCGCCGGTTGGCGGCCGTCCGGGCATCTAGGCGGAGCTGTCTCTGTAGCAACGGCTCGCCGGTCAGTGCCACGACGATATCGGACAGCCCTTGCTGGGCTGGGCCGGCGCGGAGTAGCTGGTCGAGGCTCGCCAAGTCGACCCGGATGCTTCGTCCGACGTGGCGAGTCAGCCGCCGGCCGAGAACGGCGCCCAGCTCCGATGCCGTGGGGAGGTCGATCACCTGGATGGTAATCGCTCCGCGCGGCTCCGCGCCGGTTCGTTCCAGCTGCCGACGCACCCGCTGCCACAACATGCTCAGCTCGGGTCGATCAAGGGCGCGTCGAACCGGTTCCGGCAGTGATGCGATCATGAGCTGCGCCGGAGCTCGATGCCATCCCAGGTGGTGTGTACGAACGCGATACCGGGAGCGCCCTTCGGCCGGAAGATGTCATAGACCTGCATGCGGTCGATTTTGGGCGAGAACGCCGACCCGCCTGGCCAGGTAATGATCCAGTCCATGTCGAGGTCGGCAAGCAACTCCAGCAGTCGGGTAGTGGTGGGGTCGTCGAGGCGTTCGAACGCCTCGTCGAGGAGGACCAGCCGCAGCGGATTGGTGCCCGGGACGGTGAGCGCGTCGTAGAAGGCCGCTGCGGCAGCGAAGAGGGTGACGTACGAGATTAGTCGGGTCTCGCCTGATGAGAGCCGGCGCAGCAGCCGATTGCGCGACTGACCATCTGGCCCGATGTCGCGTACGCGGACGGTGAACGCGTACCAGGTGCGGTAGTCCAGGGCCTGAGTAAGAACCTGGCTGTAGCGGGCGTCGCGGAGATCGCGTTCGGCCTCAATGCGCTCCTGAAGGGCTCGGCGCAGCTGGGCGTCCTGTTCCGGGCTTCGGGTGGCGAATGACTTCCGGACCAATGCGAGCGCCTCACGGGTGGCGTCATCCAGCGCGGGTGAGGGGTCCCAGCTGAGTTGGACGTGGACGCCCTGGCTGGACCGGGCGTCGGCCAGGATTGCGTTCATGCGACCGCACAGGTCGTCGGCGGCGTCGATCTGCCGACGCAGGTGCTCGGCGAGGTCGCGCAGCAGGTACTCCTCGAGAATCTCCCGGTAGCGGGTGTCGAGCTGTTCCTTGTGCTCGGCAAGACGGTGGGCGGTCCGGCCCGCGGCAGCGGCGATGGGACGGGCACCTTCACCGTCGCTGACCAGCACGGTGAATACGTCATCCTCGTTCCGCACGGTGGCGTCGTGGCCGTCTGGGAGATGCTCGCGGAAGGTCTGAAGCGCGTTAATCAGATCTGCCTGCTGCAAATCCGAGTGCCAGCCAGCGGCGGTCTGCAGGGCGCTTTGCCGATCGACGGGCGGCTGCTCGTCTCCATCGCTTGCAGCCGCCCAGACGCCGAGTGCCCCGGCGGCGGCGGCGAACCGTCGCTCCGACTGCGCTAGCTCGTCCCGTTTCTGTTGTTCGTTCGGCTCATCAGCCTTCTGGGCGGCCTCCAACTCGATCACCGCCTTAACGGCCTTGTCCCGCTCTGCGCGCAGCCGGGGAAGGGCCGTGCGCGTGCGCTCCAGCCTCTGACGCAGCTGTGACAGTCGCCTGTCGTACTCCTCTCCGTCGATACCGAGGCTGTCGAGGTAAAGCGCCATCGCCTTGGCGGCCTGGGCGTAATCGCCGTGGGAGGTGGCTGCCTGATCCTCCGCCTCCTCCCGATCTGCGAGGGTCGCGGTGTAGGTCTGCATGGGGGCCGCGGCGTCGTGGATTGCCGGAAGGTAGAGGTCGTTTAGGTTCGCGGATAGCGCGCCTGCTGCCTCGATCGCGCTGGTGATCTGGGTCAGGCGCTGCCCGAGCGCCGCAGCTGCGTCCGGCAGGTTCACCTCGGCTGCCTGGCGACTCAACTCGCTGTGCTTAGCCTGCCATAGCCCCTGGGCCTGAGCGTGCACCTGAATTTTGGCTTGAGCCTGCAGCTCCGCCGCCTCGCGGTGCTCCGCAACTGCTATTGCCGTCGCGTGCGCGGCTACGACCGGGGCGGTGTCCGGAAAGTTTTCGACATGCTTCTCCCAAGTGGCAAGGTGAACCTCGGCGTCTCGGCTGCGCTGCTGCTGGTTGGTCAAGCGACCGTCGAGGTCCTTCAAAAGTGCGAGCAGTTCCGTGATCCTGCGCTGGCGGTACGCCTGCCGGGTGCTGGCCCCGATGTGCTCGGCGATGTCCTTGGTCCACGCGCCGGCAAGGCTGCCCGCCCGCCAACGACCGGTCAGCGATACGGCAAGGCCGCCATCGCCAGCTTCGGCCGGGTTATCGGCGATGCGGACCCCTACCAGCAGACGCGCCACGGCGTCGGCTGCCACGGAGCAGCCGTCATCGGGTGCGGGTACGAGCATAGAGGCCAGAGTCGGCGAGGGTCCGGCGTTGGGCGGTGCCGTCTCAGTGACCGCCAAGACGTCGTGGAGGTCTGGGTCGGCGATGGTCCCATCGGCGGCGACCCAGGCGTCAAGAAGGCCGCTGGCCTGCAGCGCCGCTTCCAACCCGGCCCGCTGCTGCTCAGTTACATGCGGGTGGAAGTCGACCAGTTGGTAGAAGGCCGCACCTGGCCGTTCCTTCCTGTCAGCCGAGGCGTACCGGAAGGGGGGTGGCGGAGCATGGACGCCAAGGCGGCGGGCATGCAATTCATCGGCGACGCGTTCTCGCTCCTCAGCCATGGTTCTGAGATCCAACCCGGCTGCGCGAGCGGCATCGCGCGCGTGCGCGACGGCCGGGGCAGCCCACGCCCGATGAGCGGTGCGGCTTTCGGCAGCGCCGCCTGGGTCGTCAACGAGATCGTCCTTGCCCGGTAGCGAAGGCTGCTCGCCGAGATCCACAGCGCTGGCTGGGGCGACTTCCGCCCACCTGCGTGCCGCGTCAAGCCAGTCCTGGGCGGTCGCTGTGGCATTCTCCACCGCGATGCGGTGGTCGGTGGCGGTCTGGTCGGCAGCCGCGGCTGCCTCCTCCGCGTGCGCCTTGAGTTTAGTAATCTGCTGATGGTCCTGCTCTAGTTGCGAGGCGGTGCGCTGCAGCGTGGCAGCAAGAGTATGTCGTTCATTGGCGGCGTGTATCGCGCGTTGGGTTTCGGCGGCTACCTGCTGCACGGTGGTAGTCAGCGCGTCGAAGTCGACAGGGGGCGGGGCCACTCGCTCGACGGCTCCCGGGGCAGCCTCGGGGCCGACATTGATCTGGACGTAGCCGGTGCTGCGTGTCAGCTCGGCGGCTGGTGGCGCGGGTGGTGCCGGCAGCAGCCGCGGATCCAGCCCTGCCCGGCCGAACCGCTCGCAAGCGTCCTTCGCGGCCTGTACGGTCCCTTCCGCGGCCCGCTTAGCTGACAGGAGCACGGACAGCACAGCGCGGGCGGCGGTGTTCTCGGCGTTGCGGCAGTTTGTCGCGTTACGGAGGGCGGATTCTGCCACTTGTTTTAGCGCATCGACGAGTTGGCGCCTGACGTTGAGGTCTCGGTACTCCTGGGTGCCATCCAACTCCCGGACCTGCGCGTTTAGCTCCCGCTCTAGACGCTCGTGCGCCGCACCGTCCAGCGCTGCCTTGTCCCTTACCCGGCATTGCTGGCTCACCTCTCGTACACGCGCCTCGACTACCCGCAGGTAGCCGGTGAGCGCGCCCTGCGCTTGGACAACGGCGTTGGCACGGTCACGGAGGGCCCCGGCCGCGTAGGCGGCGTAGACCCTGAGGAACTCCGACAGCGCCCTATCGGCCTCGCGCAACCGCCCGATGTTCTCCCTGATCGCTTCGAGGTCCTGGAACTGGTTCGCCAGCCGCTTGACTACGTCGGGATCCAGTGGTGGCAGCGCGCGTCCGAGGTACTCCTCTAGCTGTCCCTCCACGGCCTTGACACCGACATCGGGATTGCGGAGCGTCCGTTGCAAGTGAAGCAAGTCGTCGTAGCGGTGTAGGTCGCCGATGCCATAGACAACCGTGGCAATCCGTTGCTGCATGGCCTTCGGGTCCTCGTCGAACACGGCGTCAGCACCGATGCGCTCCTTGAGTCCCTTTTGGTCCAGGGGGGTCTTGTCGGTTCCAGCCAGATTGAAGTCAATGCCGACCCGAGCACCAGTCACGAACCTCCACGAGCTGGCCACACCCTGGGTGGTCTTCGATGCCTTCACCCCGATACCAGCGGTCAGGAACTCCGCACCACCATCGGGTACTTCACGGCGTAGCTCAATCCAGGCGTAACCGATGCGATTGGGTCCCTCAGCGTAGTCGTCCAGCATCAGCCGCCGGATGCTCACTGTGTCATACCCTTTGGCTCCGAGATGGTGCAGATCGCCATCGAGGCACAACGGCAGCAGCAGCTCCAGGGTCCGGGACTTGCCCGACCCGTTGGTGCCCTGAAGGATTACCCGGCCGCCCGCCAGGTCGAGCGTGCGCTCGCCATACTCCCAGATGTTGACGATCCCGCCGCGGTACAGCCGCCAGCGCGACCCGTCCGCCTGAGCCCCCGGACCGACGATCACCAGGGCACCTCCCCCTCGCCGAAAAGGGTCAGCTCATCCACGTTGTCTGAAGCCGCCGGCTCGGCAGCGTTGCTCTTTTCCTCGACCTTGGGCAGCCAGCGGTGAGCGGCCGGTACGAGAACCACGACGTCGTCGGAGACGCGTCGGGCGATGCCCACTTGCAGGACCAGGCCGGTCACCTTCGAGGCCAGCGCGTCAAGGTTGGCCAACTCGCTCTTTGCCCAGCCCGATGGGTGTCGTTTGACCAGGTCGGCACAGACCGGCCGGATCTGACTGACGCTGACGGCGTGACAGCCGTCGACCTCGCGTGGTTTCGACATGGCCAGCAGCGGCTCCAACGCCAGCAGGGCCATCCGAGCCACTGTCGAGCCGCCGGGAAAGGACAGATCAGTCAGATACTCGTCGGGATCGGTCGCCACCATGCCCTCGGCTCGCGCCTCGACCTGGAGGCCGAAGTAGCGATCCAGCCAGTAGGACTCCTGCCGATGGTGATAACGCAGGTAGTCGGCCTCCTCGATGGGCAGATCAGCGTACAGCACGACCGGATCCTCTGCGAGCCGACGACGAGCCAGCACGCCAACGACGCGGCCGACAGCGGGAGGTTGGTGCCCGGCCCGGTCGGTGGAGTCGACGTCAGAAGTGCGCACCGGCCGCCCCATCAGTCCCAGCAGCTCTGCATCGACTGTTATAAGCGCCTCCTCGGGACCGCCGGATGCCACCGCCGCCACGCTCCCTTCGGTCTCCTCCAGCACGCCCAGTGTGACCAGGTGACGTAGGGCGGCCGCCAACGCCCGGAGTTCGACCGGGTCGTCGCTCACCGCGATGCCGGCCTCGGCCGCAGCTCCGCGTACGTTGGCCACCAGTTGGGACAGCAGGACCTGGCGGCCCACCTCCACCAGCGCCGCGAGCGTCAGGGCCAGGTACGCATAGCTGCGCGGGGTGAACCCGGACACACCGCGTCCGCCACCGTCATCGCGCTGCTTGAAGAGGCGGGCGAAACGGCGCTCCACCCGCAGTGGGTAGCCGAGGTAGGCCGCGAACAGCCGGCGCAGCACAGCCCGATGCCGGTACAGCAGGGGTAGCAGCTCCGCCTCCGGCCCGTCGGCGTGCAGTAGAGGCTGCCGCAGCAGCGCACGCGCGCACCTGCGGACCTGGGCAGCCTCGATATGCGGCAAGTCACCGAGCAGATCCATGTGGCGGCCCCGCTCATCCATGCGGTGACTCCGCTGCCGACGCCCCTTCGCAGACCTCGACATGGACAGCCACGTCGTGCAGCGTCAAAGTGCCGTGCGCGGCCCGGATGTGACACCGGACACCGGCCAGCGGTCCCACGCGTACGCGTAGCTGTGAAGGCGTGTGCAGGAATTCGCCAGCGCCATCGACACGCTCTCGGTGACTCATCGCGCGGCGCAATAGATCGTAAAGCACGTCCAGCGCACCGGCCGACAGGGTAACCTCTTCCAGCCGAGCCGCCGCGGCTCGCAGCTCCGCGTACGCCGCCTCACGCCTTCGGGCCTGCTCCTGGGCTTCGACCAGCGCCAGTTGCTCACCGAGAGGATTCTCTACGATCTTGGCCGTGCGGCCTCGCGCGGCTCGATCGCCCCGACTCGACATAGACACCGGGACCGGCGTCCTCATCCCGTCGCGCCACGGCGTCGTGGGCAGCGTATCGTCCACGTCCGGCGCTAGGAGCCAGTGTCGCGCACCCCACACACCAAATGATTCAGCGTATAGGCCGTGCGCCTCCTCTACTGTGGATTCGTCGAACCGGCGGGCGAGCCGAATCAGTTCCGTACGCCGCCCCGGCGCGATGTCTCCTCCGCCGGTTGCTCGCTTGACATTGGCCAGCAGTGACCCAATCGCCTTCGCCGTGGCCTCGCGGAGAGCTCCGACCTGACTGACCTGCCCTGGTCGCTCGACGAACCAGTCCGTTAGGCCACGCCAGTCGCTCATCGAACGGCCCCGGGCGCGCTCGACCGACTCTCCCAACTCGGCGGTCGGCGCAAGGAGCCGCAGCACCTCCGGCAGCGCCGTTTCGAGCGTGCCTATGGTCTCCGCGATCGGTGTCGTGTGCCGCATGACATCGTCGACAACGAGCTGGATGTACTCGACCAGCAGCCCACGGAACCCGGCGATTTCCTCCGGATTCAGATCATGCCGAGCCACGACCTGTCCCACATGGGCATAGAAGTCACGCACCGTGGCGGCCAGCTCAGCGTGCTGAAGGAACAGGGTGGTCACCTGCTCGGACAACCGCTCCCGCAACTTCGCCACCGCCGACGAACCCGAGCCGTGTAGCCGCTCAGCCACCAATGCTGCGGATATGGTGCCCGCCGCATCGTCCAGGCCACGCCGGATCGCGGGCAGCAGCTCTCTCGAAACCTCCCGAGCACCCTCCGGAATCGCCAATAGTGCCTCGGCCTCGCGATGTATCCGCAGCGCAAGTTTGTCCACCTGATAACGGAGGCTTCCGTGCGCGAACTCGGCAATCGACTTAGCGTTCGTTTCGCGCCGGCCGGGAACGAGATTTCCCCACTTCCTCAGCTGGGTAAGGCGGTCCACCACGCGGTCTACTGACGATTCCCCTGGCTCGATGCGACCGTCACGCTCGGCAGCGAACAACGCGTTTGACACATCAGTCGCCGATAAATCCGCGAGCAAGGTCGAGGAGAACACCCGCATGATGGCGAAATAGGTACGTGGGAATTCCCTGGAAGTCAGGTACGAGTATCGACGCAGACGACTCTCTGCATCGGAAGGGTCTCCAGCGACGTCGCCCTCTGCGTCCTCCACGTGTCGTACCGTAGCGAGCGACGAGGCCATCCCGGTACCCCCATTGATGTGGACCTTCCAGGAATCAGCAGGCGAAGTCGCGTGGACGAGCGACCTTGCGCTGCCGCTCGTTTGGAGACGCGACGCTCAGGGAATGCGGCTCAATGCCTGGCTGGGCACACCTCCCATACGCCAAAGAGGCTGTCCGGCGCCCACCGCCAGCGCTCCGCGCCGCCCTCCCGCACCGCAGCCTGCCCGACCCCTTCGATGCCAACCGTCCTCACCACCGGACCGCCACCGCTGCCGCCAGCCGTGCACCGCAGTCTGCAACACCCGCAACCGCCACGCAATCTCCGGCACCGACACACCCTCGGCGAACCACCCCGCGGCCTGCCGCCGCACCCCCCTCCGGCTCCGCCCGCGCCGCGCGGACGGACCACTACCATCGACACACCTCATCACGCCGGATCTACCCCAACTCCACACGATCACGCCACCAGCCATCCACAACGGACGAAGCTGGCCTTGCAATAAGTTTGGTTGAGCCGCACAGTCGAGGTGACGCCGGTCAACCGGAGATGTCGTTCCGGCGACGCACCACCTTCGCCATCGCCACCACTCTCGGTCGACCCTGCACCGAGAAGCCCAGTCCGTGCCGGAAGATCTCCGGAATCCAGTACTGGTCGCCTTCCCGAAACACGACACCATTCGTGTCCAGCAGCCGCGCCTCCTCGCTGCTGAGGCCGACCGATTCCAGCCGGAACGGCACCTTCTTTTGGTCCACGTCAAGGTCCCGTAGCCGGTCCAGCAGCTTCTTCACCGGTGGATTCTCCAGCCGAATCGCGTCGATCTTTTGCTCGCTGCACTTGGGGAGGGCGTTGCGCATGGCGGTGGGGGCGAGGATCCGATCCGACCAGCGCGGGTCGGCTCCCACCGACTCCTCCGCGGCCTTGGCGAGAAAGGCGACGATGTCCCGGGCCTGGATCTGTCCGCGGAAGTCGGAGAGCGCGGCGAAGAACCACACCTCAGACCGGGCCTCCTTGGACTTGGCACTGCCCATCTTCTCGCCCCAGATGGCCGACATCAGATGGGAGAGCCGGGACTCGGTAGCGGTACGGACGTCCTCGCCGGAGACCTCCGGGAGGCTCCTGCCCCGGTGGCACACCCACGCTGCCAGCCGCAGCGCCTCCTCGGTGTTCCAGCGCAGGGCGTACTTCTCATACCGCTTCTCGAACTGGCCGGGATTCTGTCGGATGGCGGCCAACGCCAGATCCCGCCGGACAAACGCCACTAAGCCGAGCGGTCGACCGCGCAAGGTGCGAAGCCACTCCGGGCAACCGACCAGAAGTGCCTGGAGGGCGTCCTGCTCCCGGCTCTTGTCGGCGAACGACGGGAACAGGTCCTCAAGGCCGTCGAGTACGAAGACCGCGGAGTGGTCACGGGCGAACGCCGTGAGGATCTCCTCGGCGGTAGCGGGGTCGGCGTCCAGACCGATTGAACGGGCGAAACATGCCAGCCACACCCGACGCCAACCGACCTGGGTCAGTTCCTGGGCCTTAGCCTCGTCGATCATGTCCCGAATCGCCCCACGGTTCACCGGCTGCCGGCCACTGAGGCTGCGCGCCGCCGCCGACCGTCGCTCATCGATCATTGTCGCCGGGGCGGGCAGCAGGTTCGTGGAGGCCAGAACCGGCACGGTCGGCACGGTCAGCGAGGCGTTGGGCACCCCGGCGGCCTGTACGAAGGACGCCCAGTCGGGGCGCTGGCACAACTGCATGAACGTGAAGGTCTTGCCAGCCCCCTTGCCGCCGATGACGATCTCCACCGGCAGTTCCGTCCGATGGGCTTCGGCGAGATTGCGGAGAGCGTCCGTGGTGAGGAACTCCGATTCGGCGGACCCTTCCGCATAGATCATGGCGTCGGCGACGCTGGCGAGGTGGTTCCTCACCTCTTCCACCGAGGCCAGCTCGACCTCGACCCGGGCGTGAGCATTCGTAGCAACGACGGGCAGCGCCTCGACCAAGGTGGTAACCACATCGGCGAGACGCAGGCGGGCGATGAGCTCCACCACGTCGTCCCAGGAGGCAGGGAGGTTGAGTAGACCAGGTTCGAAGCGGCTTGTCATTAGCGGGATCGCCGCGTCCGCCGCAGGCAGGTCGTCGTGTAGATCGCCAGCCCGGCCGGACACTTCGAGTGCGCCGTCCCTCAGCTCGGCCACCACGTCCGCCAGCCGATCACCGTGGTCCACCGCATGGAACTGCGTGAGGAGCAGAGCACAGTCCGGGTCGCCAGGCTGTTGACTGGGGGCACGACGGCTGAGCTCACGGAGGATCTGGCGGGTGCCTCGGACCGACTGGTCGCTGATGGTGGTGACGAAGACCCGGAGCACTCGGGGATCAAGCAGCAGGGGTGCGCTCAGCTCGCTCGATCCTGCCCGCAGATCGACAAGTACGGTGTCCGCGCCGACCGCGTGCCCCAGCTTGGCCAGGGCTTCGGTTAGCACGTAGGGGTCGCGGTCCGTGGTGAGTAGATCAACCGGCTCGATACGAGGTGGGGCAACCCGCAGGTGGTCGCGACGGGCGGGCATGACCACCACGCCATCCAGCTCCTGATTGGCCAGGAACTTCCGACCCAAGCTGATGGCTTCGACGTACGTCGCATCGGTTGCCCCGTGTACCAGAGCGAGGAAATCCTCATAGGCGAAGTCGATGCGCGTCGAGTCGGCCACCATCCAGGTGATCCCCGGTGCTTCGAGATCGGCGTCGACCAGCAGTACCTTCCGGCCGAGTTCGGCGAGACGTCGAGCCGTGGCGACGCAGTGGAGGGTGCGGCCGACCCCGCCCTTGAACGAGTGAAAGGCGACGATGGGCACGTCGTGCGGCAGGGCTGGACGTGGTGCGGGTAAGGCACCGGCCAGGTCGGAGACCACCCGACGGTCGTTCCAACGCGGTCGACGCTCCGCCGGGGGCACCTCACCAGCGGCCTCGATCTCGATGGCGAGCGGTCGCTGTGGGCCGTCCGGGCCAGTGTCGTCGAGCAGCAGCACGCCACGGTCGGGCTCGACGGTCAACGGCCCGAGTGCGTCTCGCAGCCAGGTCCAGACCTCGTCCGTCGACACCGTCGAGTCGACGACGAAGCGGGCACTGTCCCAGTATGCGTCGACCTCGTGCAGCCAGTGGGGCCAGCCGCCGTCACGCGCAAGATCGGCAAAGTACTGGTTGACGTCCAACCAGGTGAAGAGGTGATCGGGGTGGGCGGGTAGGGGGGCGTCAGACCGATCGATCACCGCCCGATCCTTTCTGCGCAGAGTTGTCCGAGCGTGGTCAAGCCTGCCACAGTCCGCCTCTCGTCCTCAGAATCAAGCTCCGCGCCGTACCGCCACGCCTCGTGTAGTTCCTTCGTCGCTACCGGTGGATGGCTGAATCCCCCCTTTGCGGGGCGTCGGCAGCTCATCAGGTTCCGATAGGCGGAGGCGCTCAGCTTGAGGGTTTTCGCCAACTGCCGCAGATCATGCGTGATGAGTTCCTGTTGCTGGGCGGTGGAACTCACCTTCCTCTCCTTGAGTGCCAGAACCTTCAACCCGCACTCGACGGAGTAGAAGCGTAGTAGGTGACTCACCGGCGGAGGGCTCGTTTCGGCAGCGTCGCGGAGTCGAACGTAGCTGTTGGTCAGCTCGCGGAGAGAGACAGTCAGCGGCACCGACGGATCCTATCGATGACTTCCGGTACTGGAAAGCGATCTATTGTCAGGTATCTGCGTGGCGGTTACTGCTGTACCGGGAGGTTGTGTCCCAGGATTGCGGACATCGAGTGGCCTTAGCGCTGGGTCAGCCAGCGAGTCGACCGGCTGGCCCAGCGCTACTGAGAACCGTCCGACAAGTGTGGATTACGCCGGCCTTGTCGCGCCGCGGCGGCTCGGGACGACGGCGGCGGTTGCTTCGGCGGCGGCGTGGGAGAGCTCGGGTAGGACTCGCCGTAGAACTTGGCGGTGAAGTGGGGGCTGGAGTGGCGGAGCCGGTTGGAGATGACTTTCATCTGGACGCCGGCGGCGAGGCCCATGGTGGCGGCGCCGTGGCGGAGGTCGTGGAGTCGGATGGGTGGTAGACCGGCTTGTGCGGCGAGGTGGTGGAAGTGGTCGGTGACGTCGGCGGGGTGGAGTCGGCCGCCGTTGGGTGTCGTGAATACCAGTCCCGTCTTGGTCCAGGTGGTGCCGGCGGCGAGGCGTTCGCGGTGTTGCCGCGTGCGGTGGGCGCGCAGGACGGCGACGGTTTCGGTGTCGAGGGCGACGGCGGCTTCGCTGTCGGTGGTTTTGGGTGTGTCGATGGCGGTGGCCCAGCCGTGTTGGACGAGTTGCCAGCGGACGGTGAGGGTGTGGGCGTCGAGGTCGAGGTCGTCCCAGTGCAGGCCGCAGGCTTCGCCGCGGCGTAGGCCGGTGAAGGTGATGAGGTGGTAGAGGGCGTACAGGCGGTCGCCGGCGTCGTGGGTGTGGTCGAGGAATCGGCCGGTGTGTTCGGGGGCCCAGATCATGACGGGGCTGGGGGTTTTGCCGGTGTCGCGCCACGTTTTGATGCGTTGGTCGGTCCAGATGGTGGGCTTGGGTGGTCGGGCGGTGGGTAGTTCGATCATGAGGGCGGGGTTGGTGTCGATGTAGCGGTGGCGGCGCATCGCGTCGTTGAGGGCCTTGCGCAGGGTGGCGTGGATGACGTGCAGGGTCCGGTTGCCCACGATCCGCTGGTTCTTGACCTGGTCGCGTTTCGCTTGGTCGCGGCTGGCGCGCAGGGCGGCGATGGTGGTGTTGCGTTCGGCGATGGCGTCGTACATGGCGTCGATGTGGCCGGGGCGAAGCCGGTCGATGCGTAGGTGCCCGAGGTGCGGGATCAGGTACAGCCGGATGTGCCCTTCGTAGGAGCGCAGGGTGCCGGCCTTGATGTTCTTGCGCCCGGCGAGCCAGTCGGTCAGGTACGCCCGCAACGTGGGCAGTTCGGTGGGGGTGATGTCCAGGTGCAGCGCCCGCCGAATCTGATCCGGGATGGGAACGGGCGCGCCGGTTTTGACGGCGGTTTCGATGAGGTCACCGGTCTTGACGGTGGCGTGCGGGTCGGTGGGGTCCGGGATGGCAAGCGCGGCCCGGATTCGGTCCAGGACGGCGTCGGCGTCGCCCTGGGTGGCGTACGGGCCGTGGCGCAGCGGGCGACGGGTGCCGTCGACGCGGGCGGGGATCTCGATCTGCCAGTGCCAGTGGCCGTGGGTGCGGGACCAGCCGCCGCCGGGCCGGCGCAGCTGAGGACAGGAGCGTCCCAGTCGCCGGCCCGTGACGCTGTCGCGGCAGCCGCAGCGTTTGAAGGTGGATCCCTTCACTCATCGTCTCCTGGATGCTTCGTCTGGTGCCGCCAGCGGTGCCGGGTGGAATCCGCTGGCGGCGGGGTCATCGCATCCACGCTCACCTTCGCGTCGGCTTCAAGTCCGCCGCCGCCGGCTGCGGCGGGGTCGGGTTGGAGGAGGTGGAGCAGGGCGGCGACCGGGACGATGATGCGGCTTCCGGCCCGGATCAGCGGTACAGGGAACTGGTCGGTGGCGGCGAGCCGGTAGGCCTGGGATCGGCTGATCCCGAGCACCGACGCGGTGGTGGCGAGGGTGGTGGTGACGCCGAGGGCACGGATGCGCTCGATCGTCCACACCTGCCCGACGCTGGGCGCGGTGGTGTTGTTGGTCGTGGTGCGGGTTGTCTGGTCAGCGGGGTTCGTTGGGCTGTTCATGATCTGGCTTCTCCTGGTTATGAGATGGATGGCTGTGAGGTAGGAGCGGGGTAGCCCTGTCGGGGTCGACCGGCGGCGCAGGGGTGGTTGCTGCGCCACCATCGCGCCACTTCGGTGACAGAGGCGGTGACGTCGGGTCGGTCGGCATGACCGGGCTCACGATCAGTTCGGGTGGTGCCGACGATTCGACCTTGAGGGTCTTGAGGAGTTCGGATATTCGGGTGTTGGACACGGTGTGACCGGCCGCGCGGAGGGCTTCGGCGAGCGCTGCCCGGGTCAGTGCCTGGCCGTCTGCGGAGAGCCGGTCCCGGACCTTTCGCGCCGCTGGCAGCAGCTCGGCCACCGCGCGGGACGGCTGCGGGGACGGTCCCCGGTCCGCTCGCCGCCGCCGTTCCCGTCCGCCTCCAAGACGAGCATCCGATGAGCGGACGGTCCGGTTGCTGGGCCGCTCCCCCGCCGTGACGACGGACCGCACGGTCTCGTCCGGTCCGCTGCCCGGACGGGTCCATCCGGCCTCATCCGGTCGGCAGTCCCCAACCGCCACGGCAGGGGCGAGCGTGGCGGTGCTGGTCCGGCCGAGGGCGATCTTGACCATGACGAGGAAACCGAGCGCGGGTAGGGCGGCGGTGATCCACCCGATGACCGAGGGTTCGGCCTCGACGACCTGCGCCGCCAGGGACAGGGTGACCGCACACGCCAGCACAGTCGCGGGGAACACCGTTGAGGTGTGAGCGCGTTTTCGGCGGCGCAGTTCCAGGCCGGAGGCGATCGACATCAACTCCAGGACGATCGCGTCGGCCCAAGCCAACCAGCCGGGTTGGCCGTGCGCAGCAGCGACGTTGTGCACGTGGGTGAAGCTGGCCGCTCCGGCTGCCCCGCCAATGGCCAGCATGATGACGACCTGGACGACGCCCTCGACGCGGCTACCCCGAGCTCCCGCGGTCGGATCAGTGGCCGGTGCCGTCGTGGCCCATCACCTCCCCGACCCAGACCGGAACAACGACCCGTCCGCCTGTCACAAGAGCCCGGACCGGATGCCGGGCCGACCTGGCGCCGGACAACCATCGGGACGGGGACCGCACACCGCCCGCGGACCGCCCGCCGCAAACGCGGGACCGGGATCCGGTCCCACGGCTGTGAGAGCGGACGTTCGGCGCTCTCACAGATCTGTCAGCACCGGCCGTGCCGCTCAGAACAGATCCGTGACAGACGCCGGCCGTTGCTGTCCGATCCGCAGCAGAGGTACTGTCCGCCGCCATCGTGTCGTCGCCAATCACGCGGCCTCACCCGCCCGGCCGGAGACGTCAACGACGTAACCGGCCAGATCAGCCAGCCGCAGCCGCTGCCCTTCCCCGCCGGCCACGGCCCACACCGCCTCCGCTGGGCCCAGGCCGGCCGTCGCGGCGTGGTCGCGGGCACCGGTAGCCACCGCCACCGACAGCGGCCCGTCGGCCAACACGCGGCGCAGGTTGCGCTCCCGGGCGGCCGAGTGCAGCCAGAACAACACCGGCCACGCCCGCTCGAGCGTCGCGAACAGCTCCTGATAGCCGTCCACCTTGCCGGCCAGAATCGACAACTGCTCTGCGCCGGTGTCGTACTCGACGAAGAACGGCACCTCGACACCGTTGTCGACCCACCGGCCGTAGCCGTCCGGGCGCACCCGCGGCTGATACGCCCGCACCAGCCCCGGATCCTGCCGGCTGGTGAACGTACCGGCGCGCTGGCACACCGCCTCCGGCAACCACTCCACCAAGCCGGTGCCCGGACGGGTGCGGGCGTGCCCGGCCAGGTCGGTGAAGAACCCGTTCACCCCGAGGCGGTGCGTGAGGCTGCGGGTCGAGGTCCAACGTCGCCGCTCCACCCGGGCGTGGTCGCGCCGGGGTGGGCGTTCGTCCCAGCTGGCCGCGACAACCTCAGCGCCGAGCTGATCTATCACGTAGTGGTACGGGTACGAGCCGCCGTCGGCCCGCTGTGGCCGAAACCGGGCCACCAACCGCAGCCGGTACAGGGTCCGCAGCCGCCGCTGGCAGAAATCGAGAGACGGGAACAGGGCGGTCGCGAGCTGGAACGACGTCAACACGCCGTGGTCGTACAACCAGCCCAGCAGCACACGGTCACGGCCGGTCAGCTGGGACTGGACCCGAAGGACCGGATCATCCACCGGCTACCACCTCCTTTTCCGGTACCGAATGCCAGCCCCAGGGGGAGAGACCCGAGACCAGGCAGGGTCTGTCGCAGGACAAGCCGATGGCGCTGACAGCCAGGCTGGCCTGCGGTGTGAGAAGAAACAGGGGGTCGGTTCGGGGGTCCGGCTGAAGACTGACGTCAACGCTGACGCCAAGCCCGACCCTCAAACGGGGATCAAGCCGGAACTCGTCACTGCCAGTGCCTACGGCAGTAGGTGAAGGTGTCGGCGAGAGCACGGAAACTCCTTGGTTGAGGGTGTGGAATGTGGTGCTGATGGCGTGGTCGGGTCACCACAGCGCCGTTGGAGCGAGAAGGGCCGGTGAGATGCATCCCGGCGCCGGCCCGGCGGTGGTCGCCACCCCAGCGGCGCACGCCTGGCGGGAGCCGTAGCGAAACGATTGGACTTGGGGTAAGCGCGCAGAGGTGGTTGGTGGCGGGGTGAGGGCTAGCCTCTTGGGTCATGTCCGCTCCTGCGCCGCATCCGTTGCTGTTCCTTGACGTGGACGGCACCCTCATCCCGTTCGGAACACCCGCGGCGGCTCAGTCGGGCATGCCGCATGGCCACACCCAGGCACCGGTCCTACCGGCCGACGCCCATCCCCTGCTGGGCAGGGTCGATCCGGAACACGGCCGCCGGCTGGAGTCCCTACCGTGTGACCTGGTGTGGGCGACGACCTGGATGAACGACGCGAACGACGTGCTCGCGCCCCTGCTCGGGCTACCGACCCTGCCGGTTGTGGACTGGCCCGACTCTGACGAGGTTGGCGTCCTGCACTGGAAGACCCGTGGGCTGGTCGAATGGGCGCACGGACGCCCCTTCGTCTGGGTGGACGACGAGATCTCTGACGCCGATCAGCAGTGGGTATCGACTCATCACCACGCCCCGGCCCTGCTGCATCGGGTCGACCCACGTCACGGGCTGACGGAGCACGACTTCACAGTCATCGAGAGCTGGCTCATGCAGGCGCGGTAGAGCGAGCCCCGAGCCGTCGCGGGCGCCGCTCTTGACGGCTGCCTGCCAGTCAGGACCGCCGCTGGTGAGATCCCGCACCATGCCGCTGGCGTTGGCGGCGTCCCGGGGGTCGTGACGTCGTGCGGTCACGATCCGACCTCGATGAGGCGACACCTGCCGATGTTCCCCGGCACCTGCCATATCTGCTCGTCCGGCCGGTGGCGATACAACAACTGCTCCGTGGTCGTAGCGAGCACGTTCCGCAGCGGCCGGCGGAGCAGGTCGGCCCGCAGCCGGTCCTCCCGCTCGGCATCCTGCGCGATCAGAAGAACCGCCCCGACCGGCACCAGCCGGTCCGCACGCCGGTAGCCGCCCAACAGTCCACCCAGCCCTGACGCCGGCCGCTCGTACTCGGCGACAACGTCGCCGGTCGGCCCACGGTCGACGTGTACCAGAAACCGCAGGCAACGCCCGTCCTGCAGCCAGACGCCGTACCCGTCGGCCCGAAGCTGCGCCAAGTCGTGCTGGCGCAACCACGACGAGGTCTCCATCGTCGCCAGCCACTGAAACAGCTCGCACCGCCCCGGGTTGCGTCGCGACACCTCGACCAACGGCAGGAACAACAGGGCATCCGCCACACCAGAGGACCGCTGGCCCAACCGCAAGGGAACCGGCCGCCCCGATCCCGTCAGGGCGCGGCGGAGCACGTCGGTCCCCTCAGCCGTGACCCCGTACCACCAGGTATGGGTCCGGTCCTCCGCCGAGCGCTCGCGGCGCACCAGTCCCGCCTCGTGCAGCCACACCAGATCCCGGTGAGCCGCCAACCGCGACACCGCACAGACAAGCGCCACGTCCAGCGTTGACGCGGAACCATGCTGAGCCAGGTACGACAGGATCCGCCACCGCCGCGGAGACAACCGCCGCTTGGCACCCTGCTCACCCATCCCCCGATGATCCCTCCGGGTGCCGACAGTCCGACACCCCGCTCCCGACAACCGCAACAGAAAGTAATCAATTGCGCCAACCGGGATACCGAAATTCAGGACCACCGTGACCGGAAACAGCGCTGGCCGCAGGCCGCTGGGCGACGCGTCAGCGGGCCGTGCGAGCACCCACATATCCAAACCGTGGTTTTGGGGTCGATTTTGGAGATCACTGTTCAGCGAATCAGCCGAAGAGTCGAGGACAAAAAATATATCACGGTCAAATCGGGCCGCCGATAGTTGATCTTCACGATTAGCGCCATACTGCGGCCCCGATCTTCCAGAAGCTCGCGACATGCCTCGTTCCGGCTCGGCGATGACGTGCCACCCACCGAAACGGCTGTTACTGAACGTAACAACGTCAGCGGGTCATTCTTGCGTCTTCCCTCGGTAACGAGCTATGCGCCAAGGGCCCATACAGGTGGACGACCGGACGAGCCGTGGACGGTGTCTGCGGCGAACTGGCCACTCGCTCGATCTCGCGGCTGTTGCCCTCAAGCGCAGCCGCAGCCGGTAGCGGCGTCAGCGGTCGTGGCCCCGCGCCACGTCGGCGCGGACGTTGATGCTGAGGGCGTCGATGGTCATCCGGGTCAGCTCGGGAAGCTGCTCCTCGGTGAGGGCGACGCCCTGCAAATTGTCCAGTGATGCAGCGAAGGCGTGCAGTCGACTGCCCCGCAGGTCAGCGCCGTCGAGGCGGCAGGAGTCCAGTTCCAGATCGCTGAGGTCGCACGACCGCAGCACAACACCGGAGAGTCGGCAGGATGACCACGTGCCGTGGACGAGGGTGCAGTCGATGAAGGCCACCGAACCGGCGGCGCTGACGCGGTTCAGCGTGGCGTAGTCGAACCGGCAGTTGTCGAACAAAACGTCTTTCAGGCCTACGTCGATGAGTCGGGTTCCAGTGAGGCGGGAGCCGGTGACCGAGCACCGCTCGATGCTGACGCCGGTGAGGGCTGCTCCGGACAGGTCCGTCTGGACGATCTCGCAGCCGTAGAGGGCACCGCCCTCCCAGGTGATCTCATCGAGATCCGCTCCGGTGATCCGGCAGCCTCGGATACTCCAGTCGGCGATCTGTCGACCTCGCCAGGAAGCGTCCTGCACGAGGCCGTCGTGAAGGTCGCCGTCCGGTAGGTCGCTGACTTGGTCGAGATCTTCCGGGTCGAGGTCGGGCAGGAGGATCGTCACGTCGCCCACGGTGGTCCTACGCATGTCTTTCCAACCTGTTCGGGCGCGGGGTGGGCACGCCGCCCCGCGCGTCGACTTGAGCTGCCGGTCGGCGGGCTACTTCTTCTTGTTCCAGTTGTCCCAGCCGGGGCGGCTGTCGAACTTCCCCTTGTTCTCCCAGGCGGGTCGGTTGTCGAACTTCGCCGCGTCGATCGACGCTACCGCGCGCTGCGGGTCGACGCCGAGGAGGGCGAGGCGGTCCGGCGTTGCGTCGAGAAGCGCGGCAAGGGCGTTGGTCATGACGGTCCTCCTTGAGGGGTGAGGTGATCCGCGGCGGCGCGGACCAGGGCTTGCCGAGTCGTGCGGCAGTAACCGGTCTCCCGGGCGGTGAAGGTGCCGTGTTCGAAGTAGCGGTTGCCGGCCTGAGCGCCCCGGCAGAAGTCGTAGAACGCGCAGCGGTCCGCACAGTCGTTGAGCGCCGTCACGAACTCAGCGACGTATCGCAACTCACCGGCGCGGGCCACCATGTCGCCGATCGCTTCACCGAGCACGTTGCCCGCGATGAAGTCGCCGTACCGCGGGCTCTTGATACCCAGCAGTTCCGGTGACAGCAGAACCACCTGGCCGTCGTGGGCGACTGTGGGGATCGGTTCGTACGGGCCGTGGTCGGTGAGGCCGGCGCGGGTGGCGCCGAGGTAGTCGGCCAAGCGATCCAGGTCGCGGATTCGCAGCGGACTGCCGGCGAGTCGGTGCCGGACGAGTCGACTCCAGAACCGGTACGCGGCTTCCTCCGGCACCGGCGTACGGGCGGCGCCTTCCTGTTCCTCGATGTTGAAGCCCACCGACTCGCATCCCGGCAGGGCGGTGAAAAACTCGACGAGGTCATTGGCGAGGTCGATGGTTTCGGGTGTGACGACGCAGATCACTGAGTACGGCAGGCTGGCCTCGGCCAGGACTCGCGTGCCGCGGATCGTGCGGGCCGTCGTCGCGTTACCGGCTCGGTCAAGCCGGTTCCTGTTGAGCATGCCGGGCCCGTCGATGCTGACGCCGATCTCGAAGTCGTAGGCGGCGAACAGATCGCACCACCGCTCGTTCATCAGCGTCGCGTTGGTCTGGATCTCGTGGCGCACCCGCCCAGCTCGCCGCATAGCTTCGAAGGGAGCCAGCAGTGCCTGGAAGACGTCAATCGGCGTCGTTGTGGGCTCGCCGCCGTGCCACACGACGCTTACTGGATGGGCGCTGTCCTGCTGCTCGATTGAACGGGCGCAGGCGGTCGCAACGGAGACGGACATGAGCTGGCGCGAGCGCCGGTCGGGCAGGTAGCAGTAGCTGCAGTCCAGGTTGCAGAAGCTGGTGGGCTGCAGGACCAGGGTATGGAAGGTCCCGGCGATGGCCGGCTGCCCTGTCGTGGCGATGATCCCGATGTCCCGGACGGTCATGTCTCCTCCGGTGTCTGCGGTCCGGCGATGGGCGGGCGACGGCTACGGTGCCGAGCCGGTCAGCCGAGAAAGCGGTCGAACAGGTTCCTGACGTCGCCGGTGGTGCTCGGGTTGAGTCGGTGCAGGTCGTCGATGGCCTCCTGCAGGCAGCCGGACAGGTAGAGCAGCAGGTTGAGCCGGCTGCCCTGGTAGCTGGTCAACAGGGCGAGCTTGGCCCGTCCACAGGGCCAGGGCTGCCCGCAGGCCCGGCAAAGCCAGAGCGGACGCAGCGGCAGATGCTCCGACTGCAGCTCCGGGTCCGTCTGAGCGGCAGACACTCCGTCCCCGCTCATCGGCGATCGCTTTCCCGCGCCTGCCGCTCGAACACGATCCGCCAGACGTGCGTCAGCAGTGGCGGATCGGTCGAGCCCCGCCGCGCCGACACCGCAACCGCCGCTGGGCGGTCTGTCGTCAGCTCGCCGGTCGCCGCGTACCGCGACACGTACACCGTCATAGCCAGCTCCCGGTCGGCGTCGACGCGTGTGTGCGGTGGGCTTGCCGGCATACCGGCAAGCCCACCGCCGTCGGCCAGCGGCTGGGAGCAGACCGCCGGTCACCCGCCCACGCAGCCCTGCTGGCGGTACGCGAACGGGGAGTCACCCGTGCGGTCGACGGAGTGCCCGGCGCGAGCACTTGCCGGTGCGTCGGGTCGCGTTCCGACCGGTCGCCAAGTGGCACGTCCATCTGGGTCTCCCTGGCGTGACATTGCCGCTGGCCCGTCGGCGCGCCATGGGGGTCAGGATGGTCCTGGACCGTTCCGCCGACGTGTTCCTGACGTCCACGATCGCTGGCGGCACTGGCCGGGAGACAGACCCAGCGTGGTGGGCCACGGTGGGCCTCACCGTGTCCCGCCTGAGCCAATGCGGAGAGGACACACGGTGCCCGCCCTACAAGACTCGGCTCAGAGGATGTGCCAGCGGCGGAGTTCCGACGCGTCGTCGACGAGGCCCGCGATCCGGTGGTGCACCTCGGCGGCGGCCTCGGTTCCGGGCCGGGATTTGCGAGCGTTGGTGGCGATCATCTGCAGCTCACGGAGCTGGCACAGGTCTTCGAATCTCGGCCAGGATGTGGCATCCCAGCCGTAGGCGGCGGTGAAGCCGGCGAAGGCATCGGGACCGGGCTGGTCGAACCGGCGGCAGTGGACAGCGACCGTGGCGATGTCCCACTCTCGGGGCCCGAGGGCGGCGCCGTCCCAGTCGGCCAGCACGGGCGTGCCGTCGAAGCGCCGGAGCGCGTTGCGGATCTGGGGATCGGACTGGATCATGCTCGTGCCGCCGGGAAACCGCATCGCCTCCCAGCCGGCAGCCAGCGCCTCGAGCCTGCCCATCAGCAGATCCTGTTCCTTGCCGTTGAGGATCTCCGAACAAATGACGGCCCGCTCGATGCCGTGGATCGGTCGCAGTGCAGGCAGCGGCACCGGCGGAGCGGGCAAGGCGTGCAGTTCCCGGAGAAGGCTTCCGAGCTCGGAGACGGTGATGGGGTCGTCGTGTGCCGGGTCCAGACGCTGCCAGACCGTAACGGCGTACCCGCCCACCCGCGTCGGCTGGGAGACGCCCGGATGAAGGCCCACCGTGGGGAAACCTCGGGCCACCAGCCAGTCGACCACGGCCACCATCCCGCGCACCCGTTCCAGGTCATGATCGCCAGGGGCGATCTTGACGACCACGTCACCGACTGCGTAGACGGCGTTGGTGTGGTGCCGTAGCAGGACCGCGTCCGAGTCGGAATAGCCGAGGAGACGACACACCTCGGCGAGTACCGGCCGGGTGCGCGCCTCGACGAACATGGGGCTCCTAGGGACCGAGTGCGGCTGTGGTCCCAAGACTACGGGCGCGCTCGCGGCACGCCCGTAGGTAATCCGTCAAGCTGGCGACCTCGCCGCGCCCGTTTTTCTCGGGGATCGCCGTGGCCACCTCGGTGGCCCTGGTCAGGATGATCTCCGTACGCTGCGTCTCGGGCAGGTCCGCGACGGCATCACGCGCGGTCAGGGCCGCTTCGGTCGCCCGCCGGTCGTGCGCGAGGCACATCGACCGGTCCAGGGCGATGAGCGCCGCGTCGATCGGTACGGCCGGAGCCGCGCCGTAGAGCCGCAATGCCTCGTCCTGGACCCGGTACGCCTCCACCGTGTCACCGAGCCAGGTGTATGCCCCGGAGAGGTAGAACAGCAGCCGCTTCGCCGGAAACCTGAACGCCACGTCGGTGTCCTCGTCGCCAGCCTGGTCGAACAGCCGCCGTGCCTGATCGATGGCCGACCGCGCCTGCTCGATGGCGCCGATCCGGGCCAGAGCACGCGCCCGGCCCGCCGCTGCCAGGGCACCCGGCGACGATGCGTTCGACGTCACCGCCAGAGCCGCATCTGCGAGGGCAACGGTTTGGGTTGGATCCCCGAAGTAGTACGGCAGCATCGCCGCTTGGGCCCGAACGAGCACCCTGAAACGAGCTTCCCCGCTGTCGTCCGCCGCGTGGATCGCCGTGCCGTACCACCGGCGAGCCTCGGACACGTCTCCGAGCCTCATCAACGCATCAGCGCACATCGTCGCCAGCAACGCCGCCACCCCGGACAGCCGGGACTGGACTGCCGCCGGCTGCCGTCGAAGCGACAGCGCCTGGACCTCTCGGCAATCGGCGGCCAGTAGCGCAAGCATGATCTGCGGCGAGGCCGAGGGGTAGACCCTCATATGCTCGCCTGCAGCTTGTTCAATCAGCTCGAGCTGCCGAGGAGCGAGACTCGCCGCTGCCAGAGCCTCGTCCAGTCCCAGTCGGAGCCTGACCAGATTGCTGACCTCGATGCGGGCGGCGGCACCGGCCGGCGATCGGTCCGCTCCACCCTCCACAGCCAGGCGGTCGGGGTCGCGAGGCACAACGATGTCCTCGTCGCGCCCGAGTCCCATAGCCGGACGCGGAATGTTCAGACCGGCTGCGATCCGTTCCAAAACCTCGTAGGCCGTGACCTGGCGGACGCCTTTGGCGATTTCAGCAGCGCGGTTGGGCGAGATGCCAACAAGAGCCGCAATCCGGCCGTATGACACGCCCCTGGCATGAAGGAAGTGGAAGACCGCGGTGATGTCGCGCCGCCGCAGGAACTCACTGATCGGTAGACCGTTCCAAAGCCCCGAACTCCACCACTCAGGATCCACCTGTGCAGCCACGAATCACCCCGATCGAACGACGACCAGTTACAAGCACAGCGCATGAGTGCCGTCACATCAAGTCAGCGACACGTCGAGTCGTTGGCGCTCACCTCAGAGTTGACCCATGCGGCAGCATCCGGAACACCACGATGGGCCCTCACCATGTCCCCATGGGATGAAGCGCAGGATCCGAGCGCCGCTAACCCTCCTTCCGCCGGAGTGCGCCTCCTCGGCCCTACCGTGGAAGACGTGGATCGGATCGCCATCATCGGCTGCGGCGGCAGCGGCAAATCCACCGTTGCCAGGAAGCTCGCTCGGATCCTCGACGTACCGCTGGTCCACCTCGACGCGATCTACTACGACGAGCGCTGGAGGCCGCTCCCCAGGGATGAGTTCGCCGCTCAACAGGAGAAGCTCGTCAGCGGCGAGCGGTGGATCATCGAGGGCAACTACGCAAGCAGCCTGCCCATCCGGCTCGCCGCCGCCGACACCGTGATCTTCCTCGACCTACCCGCCGCCGCATGCCTGTGGGGCATCGTCCAACGACGGTGGCGCTACCGCGGCGGCCAGCACCAGGCCGACGGCGTCTACGACCGGATCACCTGGAACTTCGTCCGCTACATCGTCAGCTACAGGCACACAATGCGACCTCGGGTCCGCAGCCTGCTTCGTCACCACGGGCCACACGTCCAGCTGATCACTCTCACCAGCCGACGCCACGCCGACAGGTTCCTGGACCGCGTACAACGGAAAAGACAGCCGGGCATCTGACCCATGCGTCCATGACGACAGCCAGGCATCCAATAGGACGACGGCCGGGTCCAACGGCTCCCGAGCACCCACCGAGCGACCGCCCACCACCGAAGCACACGAAAAAGGCCCTTCCCCAGTGTGAAACACCAGGTCAGGGCCTATCTCGTTGGTGCGCCGCCAGGGACTCGAACCCCGAACCCGCGGATTAAGAGTCCGCTGCTCTGCCAGTTGAGCTAGCGGCGCTCGTCGGCAACGGAGAGAACATTAGCACCCCTCCCGAGCGGGCTCCAATTCGGTTACCCGGGTCCCCCCTTCGGTCGAGCTTTGCCGGCAAAAGCCTCAAACCGGCCATCGCCCTCAAGATCGGGGCCTGGGTTGCGGCGGCGATGCGGCACGATGTCCGCCAGGTACGCGAGAACAGAGGTGGGCATGGCACGGTTCACGCGAGCTGGGGCGGTGGTGGGCGCCCTGACTCTGGCGGCGTCGCTGGCACTGAGCGGGTGCGGCGGCGACGAGAAGAAGCCGGAATTCGTTGGTGGGGCATCCTCGGACGTGAGCGCCGCCCCTGGTTCAGCCGCACCGTCCACGCCGACCGCGCCGAGCGGGCCGTCGCTCACCCTGAGCCCGGCGGACGGCACGAAGAACAGGCCGGTGAGCACGGAGATCAGCGCGAAGCTCCCGGATGGCGGGAAGGTGTCCGAGGTAACCCTGACGGCGGACGGCGGCGGCTCGATCGAGGGCAAGCTGCGTACCGATGGCTCGGCCTGGGTGCCGTCGGCTCCCCTGAAGTGGGGCACCCGCTACACGGCCACGGTGACGGCGAGCGCGTCGGACGGCACGAGCAGCCAGGGCACCAGCAGCTTCACCACGATGGCCAAGCCGAAGTCGACGATCGGGTCGGGCCTGTACCTCTTCGACGACAAGAGTTACGGGGTGGCCATGCCGGTGGTCACGGAGTTCCACCCCGGCATCCCGAAGAAGGACCGGGCGGCGGTCCAGAAGCGGATGTTCGTCAAGACCGACCCGCCGCAGCCGGGCGCGTGGCACTGGGTCAGCAACGGTACGCAGGCCTACTACCGGGCCCCGGAGTACTGGAAGCCGGGCACGACCATCACTGTGCGGATCGCCCTGGCGGGGGTGCCGTTGAGCAACGGCAGGTATGGCGACGTCGACCGCAAGGCCACCGCCAAGATCGGCCGGTCGTTCGAGATGAAGGTCGACAACGCCAACAAGAAGATGCTGGTGTACGAGAACGGCGCGGTGGTACGCACGATTCCGGTGAGCCTGGGCAAGAAGAGCACGCCGTCGTCGAGCGGCACGATGGTCGTGATGGAGAAGAAGGAAGCCACGGTCTTCGACACCCGTGACGATCCGGATCCGGCCAACCGCTACGTGACCGACATCCAGTTCGCCCAGCGGCTCACCTGGGGTGGCGAGTACATCCACGCGGCGCCCTGGTCGGAGCACGTGCAGGGGCGGCGGAACGTCTCGCACGGCTGCGTGAACGTGTCGATGGCGAACGCCAAGTGGTTGTTCGACAAGACCCGGATTGGTGACCCGATCACGATCAAGGGCACCGAGCGCAGGATCACCGCCGGTAACGGCTGGACGGCGTGGAGCCTGAGCTGGTCGGAGTTCATCAAGGGCAGCGCGTTGCCGGTGCCCAGTGGTGGGGCCGGCCCGGCGGTCTGAGCCGCCGGATCGTTGCGCCGGCCCTGCCGTTGGCGGGGCCGGCGTACCCTTGCACTCCCGCCGCGCGGGACGGCGCGGCGACCCCGCCAACCCCCGCACGGAGACGAACCAGGCTCACGAAACGCCGAATAGCAGCAGGATTCGGGCACTATTGACGGCGTGTTTCGGTTCACCCTCGGCAACCGGGGCGGGCTCTGGCGCGTCAGTAGGAGACGATGGGGCAGCGACCACGACTGTGAGGGAATTCATGCGAGCTAGCCAGGACCAGCTGATCAGGCCCGGTGGGCGACGCCGCGTGTTCGCGGCGGGGCTTCTCGCCGTGGCGCTGGCCTTCACCTCCGCCTGCACCAACGGTGACGGCGGTAAGCCGTCCTCCTGGCACGGCGGTGGCGAGAACCCGGCGCCGAAGGCCGCGGCGACGATCAGTGAGCCGGCCGCCGACGCCAAGGACGTGCCGGCGTCGACCGGCATCACCTTCACCACGAAGGACGCCGTGGAGACCGCGGTCGAGCTGAAGGACGCCGCCGGCAAGGCGGTCGAGGGCGCCCTTGCCAAGGACGGCAAGTCGTGGCTGCCGGCCGGCGCGCTGGCGTACGGCACGAGCTACACGGCGACCGTGACCGCCACCGGTGACGACGGGCGCCCGGCCACCGCGACCAGCACCTTCACCACCATGGCCAAGCCCGGCAATCAGGTACGGGTGAGCAGCTTCCTCGGTGACAACCAGGTCGTCGGGGTGGGCATGCCGCTGATCGTGAAGTTCAGCCGGGGCATCCCGGTGGACTACCGCGACGATGTGCAGCGCCGGATGACGGTCACCTCGACGCCGGCGCAGGAGGGGATCTGGCACTGGGTCAGCCCCACCGAGATCCGGTACCGGCCGAAGGAGTTCTGGAAGCCCGACAGCAAGGTCTCCTACCGGGTGCAGGCGGGTGGCCTGCCGATGGGTGAGGGCTGGTACGGCCGCGCCGACCTCTCGGTGGACATCAAGATCGGCGCGTCGCTGGTCATGACTGTGGACAACAAGACCAAGCGGATGACGGTGACCCGCAACGGCTCTGTGATCAAGACCCTCCCGGTCAGCCTGGGCAAGAAGAGCACCCCGTCGTCCAGCGGCACCATGGTCGTGATCGAGAAGCTGCGCAAGACGGTCTTCGACACGTTCGAGGAGCTGGGTCCGGAGGACGGCTACCGCACCAAGATTGACTTCGCGCAGCGCCTCACCTGGGGCGGGGAGTTCATCCACGCGGCACCCTGGTCCGAGGGCCAGCAGGGCAGTGTGAACGTGTCGCACGGTTGCGTGAACGTGTCGATGGCCAACGGCGAGTGGCTCTTCAAGAACACCCAGATCGGCGACCCGATCACGGTCAAGGGCACCGAGCGCAAGCTGCAGAACGGCAACGGCTGGACCGACTGGAACATGAGCTGGGACGAGTACGTCAAGGGCAGCGCCATTCCGTACGAGCCGCCGGCCGACCCGGACACCACCACGCCGACCCCGGACGCGACGGTCACCCCGTCCGCCACGCCGACCGCCTGAGCTAAATCGACTCGAGTTTCTTGAAACCGGGGCATCCCGCTCGATCGGACGCCCCGGTTTCCTGAAACCGGAGTCGATCATCGGCCAGCAGGCCCCGACAACGACTAAGGCCCCCTCCGAAGAGGGGGCCTTAGTCGTGAAACCAATGGGGTGACTGATGGGAATTGAACCCACGACAACCGGGACCACAACCCGGTGCTCTGCCAACTGAGCTACAGCCACCATGCCGCCGTCGCCCGGTCGATCGCTCCGGGCGGGGTGCGGACCAATAATAGCCACACCCCGGCCGGGCACGTCCAGCGGGTTGCCGGTCAGCGCGGCAGGGGTCAGAGTTCGGCGGCGATGGCCTTGGCGGTCTCGACATCCGGGCCGGGCAGCGGAACGAAGAGGGTGCGCCGGTAGTACTCCAACTCCCGGATGCTCTCCCGGACGTCGGCCAACGCCCGGTGCGCGAGACCCTTCTGCGGCTGGCCGAAGTACACCCGTGGGTACCAGCGGCGGCACAGTTCCTTGATCGACGACACGTCGATCATCCGGTAGTGCAGGTGCGCGTCGAGGCGGGGCATGTCCCGGGCGATGAAGCCCCGGTCGGTGGCGATCGAGTTGCCACACAGCGGAGCCGTACGCGGATCCTTGACGAAGGTGCGGACGTACTCCAGGACCAGGTCCTCGGCTTCGGTAAGGGTGACCACCGAGCGGCGGACCTCTTCGGTGAGGCCGGACTTGGCGTGCATGGTCTGCACGATCTCCGGCATTCCCGCCAGCGCCGCCTCGTCGGCGTGGATGACCACGTCGACACCGTCACCCAGCACGTTGAGGTCGGGATCGGTGACCAGTGCCGCAACCTCGATCAGTTTGTCCCTGCCGAGGTCCAACCCAGTCATCTCACAGTCGATCCAGACGAGGAGATCAGCCACCGGGACAGCCTACGCGCAGCCCACACCTCGCGGCTGCGCGCTCTCAGCGGACCGGCCCGCTAGGGTTTCGGGGTGCCAGCAGAACCCGTCGCGCCGCCCGCCGTCACCGAAGACGATCCTGGTGGCCGTACGGTCCGTCGCCTGGTCGCGGTGGTGGCGCTCAGCGCCGTGCTGCCAGCGCTCTACCTGCCCGGCCTCGTGCACAACTTCTTCGATCTCAAGATCTACATGTCCGCGATGGACTGGTGGCGGGTCGGCCACCCGCTCTACGACTATGTTCAACCCGACCGGGTGCAGGGCGAGTTGTACTTCACCTATCCGCCATTCAGTGCGCTGCTGCTGTGGCCGTTCGGTCTGCTGCGACTCGGTGCCACCGTGGCGATCTTCACGGCGCTGACCGTGTTGGCCGTGGTGCTGACCACCCGGTGGCTGGTGGTGCCGGTGATCGACCGACACCACCTGCCCCGAACGTTCACCCTGGTCACCGCCGTCCTGCTGGTGCTGGCGGTGGAGGGCATCCGGGAGACGATCACCTTCGGCCAGATCAACATGCTGCTGGTCGTGCTGATCCTGGCCGATCTGCTGTTCGCGGTGCCGCAGGCGCGACGCTGGGCCGGGGTGGGCGTGGGGCTGGCGACGGCGCTCAAGCTCTTCCCCGGCATCTTCATCGTGTACCTGCTGGCCACCCGGCGGTGGCGGGCCGCAGCGGTGGCGACCGCGACCGCGGCGGCGGCGACCCTGCTGGCGGCGGCGGTCGCCCCCCGCGACTCGTGGCGATTCTGGACGCACGAATTGTGGACCACCGAGCGGGTGGGGCGCACCGACATCGTCGGCAACCAGTCGCTGTTCGGCCTGCTCAGCCGGTTCACCGCTCCGGAGAAACCGGACCGGCTGCTCTGGCTTCTGTTGGTCGCCGTGGTCGCCGGCTACGGGCTGTGGCGGGCCGCCCGCGCGGCACGGGCCGGTGACCCGTTGACGGGCCTGACGTTGACCGGGCTGGTCGGTTCTCTGGCCAGCCCGATCACCTGGACCCACCACATCTACTGGTTCGTGCCGGCGGTGGTGCTGCTCGCCGACGCGGCGTTGAGCGCCAACCACCCGAACGAGGCGCGTCGGCGTGGGTGGTTGGCCGGGCTCGCAGTGGGCATCACCGCCCTGACGATCTACGGCGTGGTGACCTTCCAGGCCTGGGGCGCGGGGCTGGTCCGCACTCACGACCCGGTGGACTTCGCCCTGCAGAACACCTACGTGCTGCTCAGCCTGCTGCTGCTGGCAGCGTTGCCGGTGCGGCCGCGACCCCGTGCGGAAAATCGCACCAACTGGACAGACCTCCCGAGTAGCCATCATCAGCGCTAATCTGTCCTCATCTACCTCAAGCGTCGCTCGGGTAGCACCGATCCCCCGGTGAGAGTGGCCCTGCGCGTCGGCAGCGCGCAGGGCCACTCGCCGTTCCACCCCCGTCAGCCGGCAGGACCGCCACCGTCCGGGCCGTCAACCGGTGGGACCGCTACCGGCCGGGCCGTGGGCTGGTCCTCGACGGCCGGCGGCCAGGCGAGACTCAGCGTCACCTCCGGCGGACGGGGCAACCGGACCGGCTCGTCCAGGTCGGCGAGGGTGGCCGGGCGCCCGGCACCGATCGCCGACCGGGACCGTTCCGCCGTTCCGGCACCGACCGAGGTGAGCTGTCGTGCCGGCAACGGCGGGGTCGAGTCGGGTTGCCGAGGGCCCAGGCCGCTCAGCGACGTGACCCCGAGGCGGCCGGCGAGCACCGGCACCTGGTCCGGCTCGACCACGAAGATCACCTCGCGCGGGCGCAGCGGTCGCAGCAGAAGCAGCACCGCGCCCACCACCAGCAGCACGCCCACGGTCAGCAGACCCCAGGCGGTCGGTCCGGTCCACCCGGCCCGCAGCTCCGCGCGCAGGTCCAGGGCCAGGTCGGCGCCGCCGTCGGGGCGCATCACCACCAGACTCATGGGTTCGCCGGCGAGGTCGTCCGCGCTCCACTCCAGCGAGCCGATCCCCTCGCGTACCCAGAAGGGCCGACCCAGCGGCGTGACCGACCCGGCGGTCTTCGCCGCGCCCGGGGCGTCGGTGGCCGGGTTGTCGGTGGCCGGGGCGGCCGGATCAAGACGGACCGGCAGCGGACCCCGGGCCGGCGCCACCCGGCGGACCGTGGCGTGCGGCACTTCCTCCAACCAGCCACGCACCTCGGCGGTGGGCGCCAGCCCGACGAAGGCCGGCCCGTCCGTGGTGCGGGCGTTCAGTCGAAGCCGGGTCTGCGCGGTACGCGCGAAGGGCGCGTCCTGTCGCAGCAACCGGTCGAGGTCGGTGACCACGACCGCGTGACCGGGCGTGCGGACCGTTTCGAAGCGGGCGGCGAAGGCCCCGCCGGGGTCGGCGTGCCGGGTCACCAGCCACAGCCCGCCACCGACCAACAGCGCCGGAATTCCCACTACCAACAGCAGCACTCCGGCGATCACCCGCACGAACCGCATCCGCGCCGTCCCCCTCCGTAGCCAAATACCCGGCCGACCTTACCGACGTAGACGGTCTGATCAGGGGATATCCACGGCACGGTCGGCATCGACTCCGGAAAGCACGCTGGCCCGCCGGAAGATCCGGCGGGCCAGCGGGTGGAACAGGGTCAGGCCTTGGCGACCGGCTCCCGGCGGGTACGCGTGAACGCCAGCCCGCCCAGCACCAGACCGGCCAGACCGGCGACGAGACCGGCCACACCGAGGCCGACCGCGAGCCCGTTGCCGTCGTCGCCATCAACGTCGGGCAGGGCCACGGCTGCGCTCGGCGAGGCCGAACCCGCGGGCGCCGCCGCGGCGGCCAGAGTGAGCACCGGGGCGGGGTGCTCCGGTTCCTCGGCACCCGGCGCCACCGGCTCGTCGATCCACCGCGAGATGTTGCCGTCCGAGTAGGTCTGCAGGACCTTGAAGACCATCGAGTCGACCTGCGGCAGCGGCCCCAGCGAGACGGGGAACTCCTGGAACTGACCCGGCTTCACCCCCGCGTCGCCCGAAGCCGTCCAGGTGATCTTGGAGACAGCCTCGGTGAGCTGACTGCCGTGCACCTCGATCGGTGGGTCCACCTTGCGCTTCTCCGTGGCGACCGTCCAGCCGGGCACCGGCATCGTCGACACCGAGCCGACCGGGGCGTTCTCCGGCAGCACCACCTCCAGCTTGGTGGTCGACGCGCTGTCGCTCTCGTTCGGCACCCGGAACGCCACCCGGGCGTAGCCACCCTGGGTCGCTTCCTTCGGGTTCACCGTGACGTGCGCGGACGCCGGTCCGGCGAAGCCGAGCACAGCGGTGGCGGCGGCGGTGAACGCCAGGGCGGCAGCGGCGGTTGCGGTACGCCGGAATCGGGTCATGGGTTTCGCGAACCTCTCTAACGAATGGGCACGGTGGCGGTCACCGTGGCCTGGTCGATGTCTGTCGTTCGGGCGGTGATCTTGAGCTGCCACTCGCCGGCGGTCGGCAGGCTGATGTCGCCGTAGGCGTGACTGTCCGTCAACCGCAGCAACGGCACCTCGATCGGTTCGATCCCGGCCGAGGGCAGCGCGACGGTCGCCTTCCACTCCGCGACCAGTTGCGGCTGGTTGTTCTTGTCGTACGCGTACAGGTGCACCGTGTTGTTGCCCCGCTCGGCCGGGCTCACCTCGACCTCCACGGACAGCAGCGGGCTGGACAGCCTGGTGCTGAAGAAGCCGGTCTCGGCCCCGGCGGACGGGCCGGCCGCGGCGGTACGGGCGGGCGTGGTCTGCACGAGCGTGGCGGACACCGCCAGCACCACCACGGTGACGGCCAACTCCACCAGGACCGCCCGGCGCACCGGTACCGGGCGCTGCGCCGCGACACGGCTGCGCACCAACTGCCGGGAGTACGCCGCCACGGCGATGACGATCGCGAACAGCCCGATCTTGGCGAGCAGCAAGCGCCCGTACGTGGTGTCGAAGAGTGCCTGCGGGGTGGCCACCTCGATCAGCGCCTGGACGGTGCCGGCGAGCAGCAGCGCCGAGACGGCGAGCGCCGCCCAGCGCGACCAGATCGGCAGGATCGCGCCCAGCTCCCGTTCGTCGGCCTGACGCAGCAGGAAGACGGCGAGCATGAGCAGACCGCCCAGCCAGACCGCCATGCTGCCCAGGTGGACCGCGTCGACCACCACCGAGACCGCCGGCGCCGGGGAGGCCGCCGGGTGCCCGGCCAGCGGCCAGGTCAGCAGGGCTGCGCCGCCGAGCACGGCCAGGATGATCGCGTCCGCGCGGCCGGCGGGCCGGGCCAGCAGCGGGCGGAGCAGGAAGACGGACGCCGCCAACAGGCCGAGCCGGACCAGGTGGGCGGCGCCGAAGGCGCTGCCGAAGACACTGCCGAACCCTTCGCCCGTGACGTCGAAGAGACCACCACCGGCCGTGTAGGGCACCTGCAACCACAGGTCGGCGAGGGTGGCGACGGCCACCAGACCGAGGCCGGTCCAGGCCAGCCGGGTCGGCCCCCGGCGGGAGAGCCGTCGGGGCCAGAGCGCGGCGAGCACCAGCGCCGGCCCGATCAGCAGCACCAGGCCGGCGTAGCCGAGGAAACGGGCCACCTTCACCGCCGTCCCCACCACCGGGTTGGCCCGGGTGTCCGTGCCGGAGTCGACGGGTGGGGTCGAGGGTGCGCCGACCGAGTAGGTGAACGCCCCCGAGACCGGGTGACTGTCGGCGGAGATCACCCGGAAGCTGACCAGGTAGGTGCCGCGCGCGCCCGCCGGGTCGACCGGGATGGTCACGACAGCGTCACCGAACGACGGTTCGCCCCGGTCGGCCCGGGAACCGTCCGGTGCGATGACCCGGATCTTGCCGGGCACCTTACGGACCGACTCGCTGAACGTGAGGACCACCTCGGACGGCCCGCTCGGCACGATGGAGGAGGCGGCCGGGCTGCTGCTCTCCAGCACCGCGTGGGCGCTGGCGGAGGTGGCTGGCGCGATCAACAAGGCGACGACGGTGACCAGGAGGCCGGCGGCTGCGGCCAGCCGGGCGGCCCAGCGGCGGGGGGCGACAGTCATGCCGGCCATGGTCGCCGATCGGTGTCCCGTTCGGCGACCCGAGGGGGGCGGGCGCGTCGGTGGTCGCACGTCATGAACTGGTAGTCGGCCCGGGGCGGGGAAAAGTTCCCGACGTGGCGCAGACCATCCACGGCCGAACGACCCTGACGCGCGGCCGGGTGCCGCGTAACCTGGTGTGTCGTGATCCCTGTCCCGCGTGACTCCGGTGCCGCCGATCCGGCCGCACCGGCCGATGAGGTCGCCCGGGACCCGGCAACCGGGTGGGCGCTGACCGCCCGCGACGGTGACCCCACCGCTCAGGCGGCGTTCGTCCGGCTGACCCAGCCCGAGGTCTGGCGGTTCGCCGCCGCCCTGGTCGACCCGGACAGCGCCGACGACCTGACCCAGGAGACCTACCTGCGGGCGTTCCGGGCCCTGCCCGCGTTCGAGGGTCGCTCCAGCGCCCGCACCTGGCTGCTCGGCATCGCCCGGCGGGCCTGCGCCGACCACCTGCGCACAGTCGTCAGGCGTCGACGGCTCGACGAGCGCCTGACGGCGAACGCCTACACCGACCGACCGCACCCCGACCCGGCGGGCCAGCTCGGCGCGGCCGACCTGGTCCGCCGCCTCGGCCCCGAGCGGCGCTCGGCGTTCGTGCTCACCCAGCTGCTCGGCCTGTCGTACGCCGAGGCTGCCGCCGTCGAAGGGGTGCCGGTGGGCACCATCCGCTCGCGGGTCGCCCGGGCCCGCGACGACCTGGTCGAGGCGGTCGGCGACGCCCTGACCGGCTGAACGCGGAACTTCCGGCGCGGACGGGACGACAAATGAGCGTGACACCTTCCACCCGGGGCGGCCGCTGGCCGCTGGTCCGCCCCTGGCTCGGCATCGCGGCCCGACTCGGCCTCGCAGCCGTCTGGCTGGTCGCCGGCGCGTCGAAGGTCAGCGACCTCGCCGCCTCCGGGCGGGCGGTCAACGCCTACCAGGTACTGCCGTACGACGTGGCGACCGTGATCGGCGCAGCCCTGCCCTTCGTCGAGCTGGCGTTGGGCGTGCTGCTGCTGCTCGGGCTGGCCACCCGGCTCGTCGCCGGAGTCTCCGCCGCACTGCTGGTGGTCTTCATCGTGGGGATCGCCTCGGCCTGGGCGCGGGGGCTGGCCATCGACTGCGGCTGCTTCGGCAGCGGCGGGCAGCTGGCGGCGGGGCAGGCACCCAGTTACCTCCCGGAGATCCTCCGGGACCTGGGATTCTTGGTGCTGGCCGGATTTCTGCTGGTCTGGCCGCGTACGCCGGTATCGGTGGACGGGTGGTTGTCCGGCGAACCCGTTGTGGAGGACGAGGATGAGTAGTCGTAAGGGGCAGCGGGACGCCGCCCGGGTGGTCCGCGAACAGTTGGCCCGCGAGCGGCGCCGCCGCCGCACGATCTGGGTCTCCGCCACCGCCGTCGTCGTCCTGGTCATCGCCGGCGTCATCGGCTGGGCCGTCTGGTCCAACCAGCGCTCCGACGACTTCACCACCCCGCCCGGCGCCAACACGGCCGGCACCGGCATCGTCACCGGCGGCGGCCCGGTCACCGTCGACGTCTACGAGGACTTCCTCTGCCCGGTCTGCAAGCAGTTCGAGCAGACCAGCGGGTCGACGCTCGAACAGTTGGTGGCCGAGAACAAGGCGAAGGTCGTCTACCACCCGGTGGCGTTCCTCAACCGTTTCTCCACCACCGAGTACTCCACCCGCTCCTCGGCCGCCTCCGGCTGCGCCGCTGCGGGCGGCAAGTACCACGAGTACGCCAAGGCGCTCTTCGCCCAGCAACCACCGGAGGGCAGCGCCGGGCTCACCGACGACCAGCTGATCGACATCGGCACCAGCGTGGGCCTCGACCGGGGATCCTTCGGCAGCTGCGTGAAGGACGAGACGTACCGGACCTGGACCGAACACGTCACCGAGGACGCCAGCCGGAGCAACGTCACCGGCACGCCGACCGTCAAGGTCAACGGTCAGCCGCTGGAGAACCCCACCCCGGACGCCCTCACCGCAGCCGTGGCGGCGGCCGGCAAGTGATCCGTACCCTGCTGGGCCGCGCCGGCCTGGTCGCGGCCGCGGCCGGCCTGGTGACCCTGATCAGCGCGGCGCCCGCCGCCGCGCACGGCGCGGACGCCCCGGACGGCACCGACTACCGCACCCGGACCACCGGGGTCGCGCCGGCGCGGCCAGGACTTGAGGCACGCGTCATCGAGGCGGGCGCCCGACTGGAGCTGACCAACCGCACCGGCCGCGCCATCGAGGTCATCGGCTACTCCGGCGAGCCGTACCTGCGCGTCGGCCCCGACGGGGTCTTCGAGAACAGCCACTCCCCCGCCACCTACCTGAACCGCACCATCGCCGGGGAGACCGCGCTTCCAGCCGAAGCCGATCCGGCCGCCGCACCGGTCTGGCGGCGGATCGCCGACGGCACCACAGCGCGGTGGCACGACCAGCGCGCGCTGTGGCAGGAATCCGCTCCACCGGCCGCGGTACGCGCCGCACCGGACCGCGAGCACCGGGTCCGGGACTGGAGCATCCCAGTACGCGACGGCACCGACCCGCTGCTGATCGGCGGCACGCTGGACTGGGTGCCGCCGCCGGACGCGTACACCTGGTGGGCGGTGACCATCGTGGGGCTGCTCGCGGTGGGCGCGCTCGGCCTGCTCGCCGCCACCGCGACATCCGGTCGGCGAGCACTCTCCGCGCTCGGCGCGCTGCTGATCGTCGGCGGCGCGGTCGCCGTGGTGTACCCAGTGGGGCGCGAGTTGGACGCCGGCGCGCAGGGTGTAGGCCCGGTGGTGGTCGGGTTGCTCTCCGGGCAGATCTGGTCCCTGCTCACCGGCCTCGGCGCGATCGCCGCCGGCTGGTACGCGCTGAGCCGCCGCCCGGGCGCCGACTTCGTGGCCGCGCTGGCCGGGGCCTGCCTGGCCCTCTTCGCCGGCGCGGCGAACGCCGCCGTGTTCGCCCGGTCCATCGCCCCGGTGCCCTGGTCGCCCGAGGTCGCCCGCGTCATGGTGGCGGCGGTGCTGATCGCCGGTGCCGGCGCGACCGCCGCCGGCGTCCTCCGCCTACACGCCACCTCCCGCACCCCAACCCCAACCCCAACCCCAACCCGAACCCGAACCCCCTAACCACCCCACCCCACCCCACCCCACCCCACCCCACCCCGCCCCGCCCCGCCCGCGCCGATCTTGCACTTTGGGTTGGCCATATGCGGCTTTCGCCCCGAAGGCGGGGACAGAAAGTGCAAGATCGGCGGGGCGAGGGTGGGGGTGGGGGTGGGGGTGGGGGTGGGGGTGGGGGTGGGGGTGGGGGTGGGGGGCCGAGGGTGGGTCTACGGCTGCGGGGTGAAGCCGTAGGGGAGTTCCAGGCGGTGCTTCGCCAACAACTGGGTGTCGGTCAGCAGGTCCAGGGTGGGAGCGTCGGCGACGATCCGGCCACCGTCGAGGATCACCGAGCGCTCGCACAGCTCCGCCGCGTACGGCAGGTCGTGCGTGACCATCAGCAGGGTCACCGGCAGGTCGCGCAGGATCTCGGCCAGCTCACGACGGGCCGCCGGGTCCAGGTTCGACGACGGCTCGTCGAGCACCAGGATCTCCGGGTGCATGGCGAGCACGGTGGCCACCGCCACCCGGCGGCGCTGCCCGAACGACAGGTGCTGCGGGGCCCGATCCCGGTGCTCACCCATCCCCACCGCGGCGAGCGCCTCGTCCACCCGGGCGGCCAACTCGGCCCCGCGCAGACCCAGGTTCGCCGGCCCGAACGCCACGTCCTCCGCAACGGTGGGCAGGAACAACTGGTCGTCGGGGTCCTGGAAGACGATGCCCACCCGGCGACGCACCTCGGCCAGGGTGGCCCGATCCGGCGAGACAGTCAGCCCGCCGACGCTCACGCTGCCCTCGGTCGGGGTGAGGATACCGTTGAGGTGCAGCACCAGCGTGGTCTTGCCGGCGCCGTTGGGCCCGAGCAGCGCCACCCGGTCGCCACGCGGCACGTTCAGGTCAACCCCCTGCAGGGCGACGTGCCCGTCCGGGTACGCGTAGCGAACGCCCCGAACGTCCAGCGAGACAGCGGTCTGCACGACACCGATCATGACAGCACGACGGCGGTGGCGGCGATGGAGGCCGCCAACACCGGCACGGTCGCCGCGACCAGCCACTGACCGACGCTCGCCGCACCCTCGCCCTGCCACACCGCGGGCATCCGCCCGGTGTAACCCCGGGACAGCATCGCCAGGTAGACCCTCTCGCCACGTTCGAACGCGCGCAGGAACAACGCCCCGATCCCGGCGGCGAAGCCGCGCAACTGCCACAGGAAGCGCGGGTCGTCACCCCGGGAGATCCGGGCCACCCGCATCCGCCGCGCCTCGCCGACGAGCACGTCGAGGTAGCGCAACATGAACGTGGCGATCTGGGTGAGCACCTGCGGGCAGTGCAGCCGGTCCAGCCCCACGATCAGGTCCCGGGTGGTGGTGGTCGCGGCGAGCAGCAGCGAGGCGAGCACCCCCAGGGTGCCCTTGGCCAGGATGTTCCACGCGCCGTGCAGCCCGTCCTCGGACAGGCGCAGGCCCAGCACCTCGACCCGGTCGCCGCTGCCCAGGAACGGCAGGGCCACGGCGAACAGCACGAACGGCAGCTCGATCAACGCTCGGCTGAGCAGCCACCGTGGGCCCACCCGGGCCAGCGCCGCCACGCCCGCCACCAGCACGGCGTACGCGCCGAACGCCCAGAACGCCTCACGTGGGGTGGCCACCACGGCGATGGTGAAGACCACCATCGCCACGATCTTGACCTCGGGCGGGAGCCGGTGCACCGGCGAGTCCGACTCGCGGTACAGCACGTGCCCGTGACCGGCACCCATCCGCGTACCCCCTGCTCAGCTGGCCGTGCCGGCGCGCGACGTCGCCGCGTCACCCTCGGCGGGCGTGGGCGTCGGCGCGTCACCGTCGGTCGGCGTGCCGCCGCGCCGGCGCAGCAGCCAGAACCCGCCGGCCCCGATCGCGAAGGTGACCAGCACCCCGAGCACCCCGGAGAGGCCGGTGGAGACGAAGCTGTTCCGGACGCCCCGTACGCCGTAGTCGGCGAGCGGGCTGTCGGCCAACTCGTGGTCACGGGCCTGCTGAGCCGGGCAGCTTCCCCCGACGATGTTGTCGTCGGCGTCGACGGTGCAGCCCTTGAGCAGGGACGAATCCAGTCCGTCCGGGTGCGACGAGGCGTAGTTGCTGACCACGCCGGCGAGCAGCAGGGCGACCAGCAGGCCGCCGGCCAGGAAAGCCCAGGAACGGTTCTTCATCGGACACCTCCGGCGACCGGGACGACGGGAGCGGCGGGCGTACGCAGGGAGCGCAGCGCGTACACCAGGTCGGGGCGTACCTTCGCGACGGTGAGCACGGTGGTCGCGGTGATCAGGCCCTCACCGATGCCGATCAGCAGGTGGACGCCGGCCATCGTGCCGGCCAGGCCACCCAGGTTGCTGCCCAGGTCGGTGGTGCCACCCAGCCAGTACTGCAGGACGAAGCCCTGCGACGCCACCACCACGCTGATCGTCGCGGCGACAAACGCGGTCACGGCCAGACCGGCCCGGGTGCGGGGCAGCACCCGCAGCAGCAGCGCGATCAGCGCGTACGCCGCGGCGGTGCCGAGCAGTGCCATGTTCGTGATGTTGAGGCCGAGCATCGCCACGCCGCCGTCACCGAAGATCAGCGCCTGTACGACCAGCACCACTGCCACGCAGAGCGCGCCGACCCACGGGCCGACCAGCATGGCGGCGAGCGCGCCACCGAGCAGGTGGCCACTGACGCCGGCCGTGAAGATCGGGAAGTTGAGCATCTGGACGGCGAAGATGAACGCCGCCACCAGGCCGGCCATCGGGGCCAGCCGGTCGTCCAGGTCGCGCCGGCCGCGCAGAACGCAGGCGGTGAGCGCGGCCAGAGCGAGCGCAGCGAAGATCGCTGCCACGGGACCGTCGATGATCCCGTTCGAGATGTGCATCGCCAGTGTCTCCACGCGACCTCCCACGCATCAGCGGGCCCCCGACCGGGCCGCGTGGCTCAGCCTATTTCCCAAGCCTCGTTGTTGCCATAGTCTGGCAACAACGCGAGGTAATGATCACCTTTACCGGAGATGACCTGCCGGGGCGGTCAGCGGCGACGGCACCGGCAGGCGCGGCGGTAGGGTCGGGCCATGACCGCGCCCGACCGACTCTCCCCCGGTGACCCAGCGCCCGAATTCACCCTCGCCACCGACACCGGTGATCAGCTCTCCCTCGCCGACCTGCGAGGCCGCAAGGTCGTCCTGTACGCCTACCCGGCCGCGATGACCCCCGGTTGCACCAAGCAGGCCTGCGACTTCCGTGACTCGCTCGCCTCACTCCAGGCCGCCGGCTACGAGGTCGTCGGCATCTCCCCCGACAAGCCGGAGAAGTTGGCGAAGTTCCGCGAGCGCGACGCCATCACCTTCCCGCTGGTGTCCGACCCGGACAAGGCGGTGCTGACCGCCTACGGCGCGTACGGCGAGAAGCAGCTGTACGGCAAGACCGTCACCGGCGTGATCCGCTCGACGTTCGTGATCGACGCCGACGGCAAGATCGAGCGGGCGCTCTACAACGTGAAGGCCACCGGGCACGTCGCCAAACTCCGCCGCGACCTCGGCCTGGACTGATCTGTCGGACCCGTTCGCTACGGTCCGTCAGTGGTCCGATACAAGTACACGCCCGAAGCGCTGGCCGCCGCTGCCGCCGTCGCGCGCAACATCACCGAGGTGATGCGGCTGCTCGGCGTACGCGTCGGCGGTGGCTCGCACGCGCACATCAGCCGGCAGCTCAAGCGGTTCGGCATCGACACGTCACACTTCGCCAGGCAGGCACCCAACAAGGGTTGCAGTGGTCAACGGCGCACCACCTCCGCGCAGCTTCTGGTGGTGCTGCCCGAAGGGTCCCGGCGGACGCCGGGCGTGCGGCTGAAGTGGGCGCTGGGCACCCTCGGCGTGCCGGAGGAGTGCGAGGGCTGCGGGATCGGGCCGGTGTGGCGGAGCGCGCCACTCATCCTGCACGTCGACCACATCAACGGAGACTTCCTCGACAACCGGCCACCGAATCTTCGGCTCCTCTGCCCGAACTGTCACAGCCAGACCGCCACCTACGCCGGCCGGCGGAATCGGGCTCGTGACCTCACCGTTCCCACCGAAACGGCGACCAGCGGCGAGGAGCGCCGGCACATGACCGCCGGTTCCGGCCGTCGACCGGCAACGCGCGGGGAGCTCGTCGACCTGTTCGGTCGGGTCGACGCGCAACAGATGACGGCCGTCGACGCGGCACGACACCTGGGCTGTCACCCGGCATACCTGTACAAGGTCCGGCGCAGCCTTGAGCAGGAAGGCGTGTTGACACCACGTCCGGACCGCAGCTGGCGTTCAAGGGCTCATCGAGACACGGTGATCGAACAGGCGCTGGCCAATCCGGATGCTGGGCCGAAGCGGCTGTCGGGGATCCTGCGCAACCTGCCTGACGGGCCGTGCAGGGTGAGTCATGGCACGATCTCGACCATTCTCAAGGAGGCCGGGCTCAACACCGTCGGAGCGAGACGTTCTAGACTCACGGAGTTGGCGGGAGTGGCGTAACGGCAGCCGCGATAGGTTTAGGTCCTATTGTCCGAAAGGGCGTAGGGGTTCGAATCCCCTCTCCCGCACAGTCCAACACCGACCGCGTGCCCGCGCGCGGTTGTCGGGCGCGTCACTGTCGCGGGTCGTGGGCCTGGTCGTCGGGTCAGGATGGCGAGCGTGAGTCTGCGCTTCGTTCTCGACCCCGACCTGACCCCGCAGCTACGTGCCGAGATCGTCGACCTGTGGGTGGACGTCAGCAACGCCGGCGGCGCGGTCGGTTTCGTGCCACCGGTCACCGCCGCCGACGTGCACGTCATCGCCGATCCGACCTTCGTCGGCATCGTCGACGGACCGGACCGGCTGCTGGTCGGCTACTCCGGTGACCGACTGGCGGCCATGCTGATCTTCAGTGACAACCGTTTCCCGCTCAAGGCGCACTGGTGTGTGTTGAAGCGGGTGATGGTCCACCCGGACACCCAGGGCAGCGGCTACGGCTCGGCGTTGATGGTGGAGGCCGCCCGGCTGGGCAGGGCGTTCGGCCACGAGGCGCTGCACGTGACGGTGCGCGACGGGTTGGGGTTGGACAAGTTCTACGGCCGCCTCGGGTATCGGGAGATCGGCCGGCTGCCGGGCGCGTTGCGGGTGGCAGCCGATGACGACCGGGACGAGATTCTGATGTGGCTGGATCTGACGGACGCCGACTGAGCGGTCAGCCCTCGCACCATCGGGCGTTCGCCCGGGCCGACCTGGTGGTCGGCGGGTCGGTGGCCGGCGCGCTCGCCCTCGCCACCTCGACCGGGCGACGAGTCGGCGTGGGCGTGGCGGTGGGCCGGTTGCCCGTCGGCCGGGTTGACGCGGACGGACGTCGAGTCGACGTGCCGCCGGGTGCGTACATCCGGACCGTGCTGTTCTGCACCTGGCCCGGCGCCATCCGAATGCCGCCGACGGTGACCCGGTTGCCGTACACGTCGCTGATCCGGAGGTTGAACGGGCCCGGCCCGGCGCCGGAGGCGATCAGCCAGTAGTTGTAGTCCTGCCGGGCGGCCGACTGCCAGGGGCCGCTGTCACCCTGCCGGACCTCGACGGACCGCAGCGGGTTGCCGTGGTTGCCGACCCGGACGGCGAACCACCACTGCGACGCGCCCTCCTTGATCCGGAAGGTGAGTGGTCCGGGCAGGGGAGGGTTGACCACCGCGCGGTAGGTGACCGGAACGAGGCCCTGGACCGGGTCGGCGATCCGGGCGAACGCCTCGCGGGACAGGTCGAGGTGCCCGGGTTCGCACTCCGGGCACTGGTCCATGATGAGCACCCGGACGGTGCCCTTCGGGCCGACCACGTCGAGGAATCCGCCGCAGGCGGCACCGGCGGAGTATTCCGTCGGACCGAGCGCTACGTACAGTCGGTTGGCCGGGGCAGCTGGGTTTGAACAGTTGCCGCCTGCGCCCTTGGAGTCGTAGAAGGTCGCCTTTCCACTGTGCGTGGCGGTGCCGGTGGGCGGCGCGGCGGCGAGTGCCCGGCCGGCGGCGCAGGCCGGGGTGGAGCCGGAGCGCAGGGTGAGGGTGAGCCCGAGCGTCGCCGCGAGCACGGTGACGCCGGTGGCGACGAGCCAGGGCTTCGCGCCGGACGACGGTGCCGGCCGGTCCTCTGGGGGGTGGTCCAGGTCGATGTTGATGTCGACAGCGCTTCCGTCCGGCACGAGGGCGATGCTGCCGGACTCGGGCGCCTACCGACAAGCGGGCTAAGCCAAAGCTAAGACAGCATCGACGGACGGTGATGAGGGGGTGCCGATTACCGGTCGGCGACCCGGTCAGGGTGCGACGACGATCGGGGCGTCCACGGCCAGGGGTCCGCTGTCGAGCGGCACCAGGTTCAGTCCGAAGAGGAGCTTCTGCCTGATGTTGCGGTACCGACCGAGGGTGCGCAGCGGCTCCTTCGTGCGTACCCCGGTCTCCTGGTCGGTGGTGGTCACCACGCAGCGGTCGCACGGCCCGGCGGCCCGGAACGACCGATCGCCGATGCGCATCCGGCGACCGACCCAGTCGTCCTCGGCCCAGGCCGGCGCACCGCTGACCACCAGGTTGGGTCGGAACCGGGTCATCGGCACCGGTTCCTCCCCGGCCTCGGCGAGCCAGTCGTTGAGGACGTCGAGGGACGCGGTGTTCGCCAGCAGCAGCGGGTAGGCGTCGGCGAAGTTGACCTGGTCACCAGTGTCGTGTTCACGGGACCCGGCGGCCAGGTGGCGGGTCGGTTGGGCGAGCCAGACCAACCGGACCGGTCGGCCGAGCAGGGCGGTGAGCCAGTCGTCGGCCTCCTGGCCGGCGGGCAGCGCGGGGACCGGGAAGGCCCGGCTGCGGAAGGTGCGCACCGCGACCGGTTCACCGCCGGCCGGCTCCGGCACGTCGAGGTCGGGCTGCCCGTCGGCGCGCAGCGACAGACCGCCGGGGCGCACCGAGGCGCGCAGGCCGACGAGCCGGGTCGTCTCCCGCTGGGTGACGCCGACGCCGTCGGCGTCCACGACCATCCAGCGCCGGTCGCCGGCCAGCCCCCACGGATGCACGAACGCACCGTCGTGGTCGAGCCGGTGACAACCCTTGACGGGGTACGTGTGAATGGAGGTCAGCCGCACCCGGCTACCATGCCACGCCGATCCCGTCGCCCGGGTACCAGTGGTTGACCGGGCTCTCCCGGTAGGCGAGGAACCGGCGGCCGGTGCGTTCGGCGTGCTCGGCGAGCACGTTGGTGCTGGTGACGTTGTCGGTGAGCAGGATCGCGCCGGGGGCGAGCTTGGGCTCCACGGCGTCGAACTCACGCTTCTCGTGGGCGCGGCTGTGGTCGCTGTCGTGCAGGAACAGGTCCACCGGGCGGTCCAGCGCGCCGATGGAGGCGATCGAGTCGCCGATCACCAGGTCGACGACCTCCGACCAGGGCGCGACCCGGGCGAGGTAGCCGGCCTCCGGGTTGATGTCCAGCGAGGTGACCCGGCCGGGGTGCCCCTCCTGCGCGTTGCGCAACAGGGCGGACGCCAGGACGCAGGTGCCCAACCCCTTGTCGACGCCGGTCTCCACCACGTGTGCGGGGTGGGTGGCCCGGACGATCGCGTACCAGCCGACGCGTCGGGCGTAGCGGACCTTCCGGTCTGCGAGGCCACGGCGGGCTGCGGTGGCGGTGGCCTGCTCGATGTGGTGGCGCAGCGCGTCGTCGGACTCGATCTCGGCGACGTAGCTGCGGACCTGCTGCACGGGGATGTCGCAGACGACGCTGACGAACCAGGTCAGGTGGTGGCGGCTCAGCTTGGTCAGCTCGTAGGTGTAGTTGTGATGCTCTCGGGAGGTGACCAGCCACCGGGCCGAGGCGCGCAGCACTCTGGCGTCGTGGCGGGCTACCCGGGCGAACCGCTTGGGAAAGGCGGCGACGGGCGCGAGTGGGGTACGGGCGATCGCTCGGCGGAGCTTCGTTGCGTCCACCGAAGGTTCATATCACTTCCATGCGAGCGCCGGCAGAGGGAAACGGCGGATGGTGCGCCGCCCGATTCGGAACCCACGTCACACGATGGTGACCGGACGAGGGTACGCGATCAGAAACCAGGTTCAGTAGCATCGCGCACATGCCACGTCGTGAACAAACAGCGGAGCACTGGACGGAACCGAGTTACGGCGCCGCCGGCGGGCCTCAACCGACCGAGGAAATCTCGCCGGATGCCGCGCCGCCGCGCCGCCGCCGCCGCTGGCGCCGGATCGCCCTGTTCAGCCTGTTGATCTTGCTGGTGCTGGGCGGCAGCGGCATGGTCGCCGGTGGTCTCTACCTGCGATCGGTCGAGTCGGGTATCGAGCGGGTCGACGCCTTCGACGGCGTACCCGAGGAGTCACGCCCACAGGCGGGCGTCGACGGCGCCATGAACATCATGATTCTGGGCAGCGACTCACGCGACCCGGAGAAGACGAGCGGCTCGCGTACCGACACGATCATCCTGGCCCACCTGCCGAAGGACCGGAAGAGCGCCCAGCTGATCTCGATCCCCCGCGACACCTGGGTTTCGGTGCCGAAGTCGGCGAACGGCAACAACGGTGGCCGGGACGCCAAGGTGAACGCCGCGTACGCCTGGGGTGGGGTGCCCCTCATGGTGCAGACGGTGGAAAAGTTCACCGGTGTGCGGGTGGACCACGTGACGCTGATCGACTTTGCCGGTTTCAAGGAGATCATCGACGCGCTCGGCGGCGTCGACATCGACTCGGAAAAGAGCTTCACCTCGATCCACGAGCCGTTCCGCACCTTCAAGAAGGGCGTGCAGCGGATGGACGGCGAGGCGGCTCTGGACTACTCCCGCCAGCGCAAGCAGTTCGCCGACGGTGACTTCGCCCGGATCCGCCACCAGCAGCAGGTGATCCGCGCCATCATCGACAAGGCCTCCTCCGGCGGCATCCTCACCAACCCCGCCAAGTTGAACAGTTTCCTCAAGGCCACCTCGAGCTCGGTCTCGGTCGACAAGGAGCTGTCGCTGTTCGACATGGCGACGCAGATGCGCGGGGTCCGTGGCGGGAACATGACCTTCGTGACCAGCCCCACCAAGGGCACCGGCCGGATCGGCTCGGAGAGCGTGGTGTTGGCCGACAACGCCCGAGCCAAGACGTTCTACGACGCGGTCCGCCGGGACTCGGTCGACGAAATCGTCAGCCTCGGCAAGAAGTAACACCTGGGGCCGGCGCGGGACCCGCCGGCATTCACCACAAAGACGGGCGGCGGCCTCACGGCCGCCGCCCGTCGCTGTGTGTCGGTGGCCCTGCCGGAAACCACCAGTGATCGGGTCGGTCAGTACGCCCCGCGCCGGGCCAGCACCACGCTGGCCGTCTTCCAGAGGATGGCGAGGTCGTACACCAGCGACCAGTTGTCCACGTAGTGCAGGTCCAGCCGGACCGCGTCGTCCCAGGTGAGGTCGGAGCGGCCGGAGATCTGCCAGAGGCCGGTGATGCCCGGCCGCACCAGCAGCCGCCGACGGACGTCACCGCGGTAGTCGTCGTCCTCGGTGGGCAGCGGACGTGGGCCGACCAGCGACATCTGCCCGCGCAACACGTTGATCAGCTGGGGTAGTTCGTCGAGGGAGAGCGCCCGCAGGTGCCGGCCGATCGGGGTGACCCGAGGGTCGTCCTTCATCTTGAAGAGCAGGCCGTCACTCTCGTTCCGATCCTTCAGGGCCGCCAGCCGCTGCTCGGCGTCGGTGTACATCGTCCGGAACTTCCAGACCTTGAACGCCCGACCCTCGTGGCCGATCCGGGTCTGCCGGAACATCACCGGCCCGGGGTCGTTGACCTTGATGGCCAGCGCGATGGCGAGCAGCACCGGGCTCAGCAGCACCAGCCCGACCAGCGCGGTCACCCGGTCCAGAACGCTCTTGGCCAACAGGGAGAGACCGGAGATGGTCGGCTCGTCCACATTGAGCAGGGGAAGGCCCTCGATGGGCCGGACGTGGATGCGGGGACCGGTGACGTCGGTGACCTGGGGGACGACCACCAGGTTCAGGCCGGTGCCCTCCAACTGCCAGGCGAGCTTACGAAGCTCGTACGACTCCAGGCTGGCCGGGCCGCAGACCGCGATGGTGTCCGCGCCGAGCTGTTGGACCAGCGGCACCAGATCCCAGCCCACGTACACCGGCACCGGAGCGTTCACCCGCTCGCCGGGGCGGGGATGGTGTGGCAGGTGGATGGCGATCGGGTGCAGCCCGGCCCCGTAGTTACGGGTCACCACCTCATGCACCGCGAGCGCGTCGACGAGACGACCGACCAGCAGCACCTTCTGCGATGCCCGTCCGGTACGCCGGATCCGCCGCAGCACCACGCGGGCGGCGAACCGAACCACCAGCGTGTAGAGCAGCAGGCAGACGATGATGGCAGCGACCGTCGCCCGGGACAGGTCCTTCTTGAAGCCGAGCGCCAGGAACGAGACCGCGGCGGCCATCGCGAGGCTGGCCCGGGCCACCCGCTTGAGTTCTTCGGTGCCCAGCCCGAGCGCACGCTGGTCATACGCCCCGGCGGCGACGAGCAGGATCAGCCAGCCCACCGGGACGCCGACAAAGGCCGCGAGGCTGAAGGAGCTGACGTTCCCGAGCACCCGCTGGTCCCAGAAACCGGCGTCGGCGTCGGCCAGCAGGGTGACGACCGTCCGGCTGGCAGCCAGGGCCGCGAGGACGTCGAGCAGGACCAGCCAGGCTACGTAGCGGCGGCGCCAGTTGGCCCGAGGCGCGACCGGACGGGCGAACACCGACCGGGCCATGCCGTTGGATGGAGGCGTGATCACCCCCAGGTCGGGGTCAAAGCTCGGTCTTTGCTGCGACGAGACAGCCGTGAGGAATTGCGTCTGTGCGGACACGACCTTCCTTTCCCATGTCGCCCCCGTCGGGAGATCGCGACGTGCACCCTATGCGTCCATGCCGTGTCGTGCCTAGTGGCGGTTCGGGTCCTTCCTCAGCCAGATCAGTCCGGTGGTGCCGACTTCCGGGCACTCAGCTCCTGCAGGAGCGCACCATGTGCCGGCTTCGGCTTGAACTCGTCGTCGAAGACGCAGGCGGCGCCGTACCCCGGATACTGCGGACCGATCCAGCTGCTGGCGTCGGTGAAGCCCCACATCGTGATCGATTCGCAGGTGGATACGGCGAGACATGCCTTGAGCATGTGCTGGTAGAGCAACGCCTGGTCCAGCAGCTTCTGAGTGGTGACCGGCAACGGAACGCGTACGTCCAGCTCGGTGATGGCCACCGAGACGCCCAACGCCGCGAAGCGGCGCAGATTCCCCGTCGCGTCCTTCGGCGGCGAACCCAACCGGAGATGGCTCTGGAAGCCGACCCCGTGCACCGGCACGCCACCCGCACGCAGCTCCTTGACCAGCCGCAGCAGGCCATCGGCCTTACGCGTGCGACCCTCGGTGCCGTAATCGTTGATGAACAGTCGGGCGTCCGGGTCCGCCTCGTGGGCCCAGCGGAACGCGTCGGCGATGTAGCGGGGGCCGAGCTTGCGCAGCCACAGCGAGTCTCTCAGCGACCCGTCCTCGGCGAGCACCTCGTTGACCACGTCCCAGGCCCAGACCTTGCCCCGGTAGCGGCTGACGACGGTGATGATGTGGTGCCTGAGTGCGGCGCGCAGTTGCTCAGGCGACCAACTCTCGGTCACCCACACCGGTGTGTTGCTGTGCCAGAGCAGTGTGTGACCGTAGACGGCCTGCCCGTTGGCCTTGGCGAAGTCGACAAACTGGTCACTGGCCGACCAGTCGTACACGCCACGCTTCGGTTCCAGGTTCGTCCACTTCATCGCGTTTTCGGCGGTGACGGCGTTGAACTGACTCGCGAGCGTCCCGCGGTACCGCGCGTCCGAAGCCAACAGCTGCCCGCTGACGGCGGATCCGATCCTGACGTTCGGCGGCATCAGGTCGCGCAGCCCCGGCGGACCCGGGGTAGGCGACGGCTTTCCGGTGGGCGCGGCGACCGACTCGGCCGGGCCCACTCCGCGGTCCCAGCCAAAGTATGCTGCGCAGGCGACGAGGACCAGCACCACCACCGACAGCACAACCACACGAGCCCGGGCCAGCCGTGACATCGTGCGGTCGACCGATGTCGGCACCCGCGCTTGCGACACCAGCCAGCCGTCGTCCGTTTGGACAACGGTGCCCGTCGCGGCACCGGCGCGGACCTCTTCGGTCATTAGCATCCCCAGACAGAAGTAGCGACGCAGCATGACGAGGCCCAACTGATGCGCCTGATCGATCCTACGACCCTCGACAAAAAGGGTCCGCCCGACTGTCGGCCGGCTTTCTCGGCACCGACGTGTCGGCGCAGGCCGACCGCAGCCAGCGTTCACCCCCGGTCGCGCCGCGACCCATAGAGACATCGGCGGTCTGACAGTGCAGCACGGTCATCCCATCAACGGCAGCGCGGCACGCCTGCGGGATCCGGCGATCCCACCACTCGGCGGGACACCCGACGACACCGCTGCGCGCGGCACGGCTGCGGTGCCCCCGCCGAAGCCCCCGGTTCGTGGTGGCTCCACCATCATGCGCAGCGGCGCGCTCTCGATGCTCGCCCTGGTGGCGGTTGGCGCGACCCGTCTGGTGCACGGCTCACTCACCAGCCACGCCACCGACCGCGCCACCTACGGGCTGGTCGGCATCATGCTGGCCGCGAGCATGGTCGCCAGCCTGCTGCTGCCCGGCGGCGTCTCCAGCGGCCTGTCCAAGTTCGTCGCCTTTCACCGTGGCGCCGGCGACCTGCCCGCGGCCTGGGCCGTACACCGGTTCCTCTCCCGGCTCGGCCTGACGGCCTGCCTGGTGCTCGGCGCCGCGACGGCGCTGGTGGTGCAGCGGATCTACCACCTTGGCGCGGTGGACACGGTGACGCTCGCGGTGTTGACCGCCACCTACTCGCTCTACACGGTGGACAAGGCGGCCATGTACGGGCACGGCCTCGTCCCCCAGTACGCCCGCATCGAACTGGCCACGTCCGCGCTGGCGGTGGTGACCACCGTCGTGGTGATCGCCACCGGTGAAACCGCCTACCTTCTGCCGCTCTGCCTGGGATACGGCATCTTCGTCGCCCTGTGCCGGCACCGGCTACGCGCCCACCGTCGACGTGAGGGGGCACCGGCCGGTGGGCGGTTCGACCGACGCGAGGTCGTCATCTTCGCCGTGCTGGGCAGCATCGGCACCCTGGCCAGCGCCGGTTTCCTCCAGACGACCCAGCTTCTCGCCGGTCACTTCGCGGACCCGTCCGAGGTGGCCTACCTGGTCGCGGCCGTCGCCCTGATCGCACCGCTGTGGTTCCTGCCCCGGGCGCTCGCGCTGGCGCTCTTCCCGGCCATGGCGGGGGCTCAGGGCGCGGGGGACACCACCGCGGTACGCCGACAGGTGGACGCGTCCACGCGTGCCCTGGCGGTGACGATGGCCCCGGTCTTCGTGGTTGGCCTGTTGGCCGCGCCCCTCGTGTTGGGTCTCTTCGGCGGCCACGAGTACGCCGCCGGTGCCACCGTGCTGCGCATCATGCTGTGCGCCGCCTTCCTCGGCATCCTTCAGGTGCCGTCGGTGAACGCGTTGGCCAGCGGGCCGCTGACCCAGGCCCGGGTGCCAGTCATCTCCGCCGTGGTGGGCTGCCTGATCGGGTTGGCCGTGGTGGTGGCCACAGCCAGGTCGATGGGTGCCACCGGGGTCGGCCTCGGCTACCTGGTGGGCACCGCCGTCACCGCGACCATCCCGGTCGTCACGGTCTGGTGGCTGCACCGGCTCGCCTGGACGATGACCCTGGCCCGGAGCATCGCGCTGGTCGTGGTCGCCGCGCTGGTGACCCGCCTGGACGTCATGCAGACCTGGTCGTGGACCGCCGCCGCGGTGACCCTCGCCGGGTTCGTCGTGGCCGGGCTCGTGCTCAGTGGCGACATTCGTCGGTTGCTCGTCCTCGCCCGCAGCCACCGCGGGTCCGCGTCCACCCCAGTCGCCACTCCCCCGTCCAAGACCCAACAGAGCGTCTGAAGAAAGAGAACAGCGTGAACGAGACGTCCGAGCAGTTGTCCCCACCCCTCGCCAAGCAGCGCACCCTGCGGATCCTGGCGGTGACGAACCTCTGGCCGGAGCAGGGCAGCTACCGGGGAATCTTCGTGCAGCGGCAGGTGTCCGCGCTGCGCGCGCTGGGCCACCACGTCGATGTCGAGGTGGTCGCACAGTCCCGCGGCAAACTCGACTACTTCACCGCCGCGGGCCGGATCCGCCGGCAGGCGCGGACGGGCGGGTACGACATCGTCCACGTGCACTACGGGATGACGGCACCGGCGGCGCGGCTCGCTGGTCACCCCGCCCGGGTGCTGTCGCTCTATGGCAGTGACGTCAACGCCCCCCGCCAACGTTTCATGACGAAGCTGGGCTGGGGTGGCACGCGGGCCCGGATCTACGTGTCCCGCCGGTTGGCCGAGACGGCCGGTGACGCCGCCGGCCACGTGGTGGCCAACGGTGTCGACTTCCAGCTGTTCCAGCCCGGTGACCGGGTCGCCGCCCGGCGAGCGCTCGGCATCGCCCCCGACGCCCGGGTGGTGCTCTTCGGCGCCGACCCCGGCCGTGCGGTGAAGGGTTACGACGTCTTTCGCGACGCGCTGGCCGAGCTGCGGCGCCAGGACCCGTCGGTGCAGGAGCTGATCCTGTCCGCGCCGGGCCAGCCCGAGGCCGATCTGGTCCGCAAGTACGACGCGGCCGACGTCATGCTGTTCACGTCACGACCGGGCAGCGAGGGCTCACCCACGGTGGTCAAGGAAGCCACCGCGATGGGCCTGCCGGTCGTCACCGTCGACGTCGGAGACGTCGCCGAGGTTCTGGCCGACGTACGGCCGGGAGCCGTCGTGCCGTTCCCGGCCGGCCCGGTCGCCGGGGCGGCTCGCGACCACCTGGTCTCGGAGCTGGCCAACCGGGTCCGCGAGGTGCTGCACCACGGGGCACGGGCGAACGGACGAGAGCGGAGCAGCTGGCTGGACGAGCGCCTGGTGGCGGAGCGGATCGCCGAGATCTACCGGTCGGTGCTCGGATCGTGAGCACCACCCTCGTGACCGGGTCGCACGGTTGGGTCGGCGCCCACCTGCGTCGCCTGGTCGCCGCCAACAGTGAGCGGGTGGTCGGGTTGGGTCGCCGGCCGCAGCAGGCCGGCCCGGGTGAGACCTACCACCAGCTTGACCTGCACGACCCGGAGGCGGTCCGCGCAAGGCTCCAGGCGGTACGGCCCGACGTCGTCTTCCACCTGGCCGCGACCCTCCCCCAGCGGGGGGCCAGCGGGGCGGACGTGGTGGCCGATGCCGTGCACACCACCTACAACCTCTGTCAGGAGCTGCGCCGGGTCGACACCCGGTCGGGCCGTCCGGCACGTCTCGTCCTGGCCGGATCCTCCGCGCAGTACGGCGCGGTGCCCCCGGAGCTGAACCCGATCACCGAGCAGACGTTGCCCCGACCCATGGGCGCCTACGGCCATGCCAAGGCGGCAGCGGAGTCGCTGGCCCTCGCGCTCGGCGCCGACGGGCGGATCGCCGTGGTGGCCGCCCGGCCCTTCAACCATGTCGGCCCGGGCGAGGACGCTGCCACGGTTGCCGGCTCGCTGGCCCGACGGGTGGCTGACGTGGTGGCCGGGCGCGCCGATCGGGTTCAGGTCGCCGACCTCGACGCGGTGCGCGACTTCACCGACGTCAGGGATGTCGCACGGGCGTACGTCGAGCTGGCGGAGTTGGGCAGGCCCGGTGAGATCTACAATGTCTGCTCGGGTTCCGGGGTGACCGTCCGGCGGGTCCTGGAGACTCTGCTGGACCTGGCCGGGCTGGACTGGTCCGTCGTTGACGTGGTCGCCGGGCGCAGCGACATCCGCTGTCAGGTGGGTTCGGCGGCCAAGCTCGCCGCCGAGACGCCCTGGAAGGCTGAGACGCCGTTGCGGGATAGCCTGCGTGGCCTGCTGACAGAGTTGGCAACCCCGGCCGGAGCCGGCCAATGAATGACAAGGAGAGGCACGGGATGACGGCGTTATCAACCGATGGGGCTTGGACGGGGCGCCGAGTTCTGGTCACCGGTGCCGGGGGGTTCATCGGCTCCCACCTGACCGAGCGACTGGTCAGGGCCGGCGCGGAGGTACGCGCCATGGTCCGGTACACCGGGAGGTCCGACCTCGGCATGCTCGCCGACGTCGACCCGGAGATCCGCCGCTCGGTGGAGGTGGTGCACTCCGACATCACCGACCCCTTCGCGGTCCGCCGTGCCATCGCCGACTGCGACACGGTCTTCCACCTGGCCGCCCTGATCGCGATCCCGTACAGCTACGTGGCCCCGGCGTCCTACGTGGCGACCAACGTGACCGGCACGCTGAACGTGCTGGAGGCGGCCCGGGATCTCGGGGTACGGCGGCTGGTGCACACGTCCACCTCCGAGACGTACGGGACGGCCCGTTACACGCCGATCGACGAGGACCACCCGATCCAGCCCCAGTCGCCCTACTCGGCCTCGAAGATCGGCGCCGACGCGATGGCCGAGTCGTTCTACCGGTCGTTCGATCTGCCGGTGGCCGTGATCCGTCCGTTCAACACCTACGGTCCTCGGCAGAGCGCCCGCGCGGTGATCCCCACCGTCGCCGCTCAGGTGGTGGCGGGGCGGGAGAAGATCGCCCTCGGCGACCTGCGGCCGGTGCGCGACCTGACGTACGTCACCGACACGGCGGACGGGTTCATGGCCGTAGCCGCCTCCGACCAGTGCGTCGGGAAGGTCACCAACATCGGCAACGGTCGGGGCATCACGATTGGCGACCTCGCGCGCCTCATCGCGGAGGTGGCGGGGCGGCCGGACATCGACATCGTCGAGGACAGCCAACGTCTCCGGCCGCCGCAGAGTGAGGTGTTCGAACTGATCGCCGGCACCGACCGGGCGCGGGAACGCTGTGGCTGGGAGCCCACGGTGTCGCTGCGTCAGGGCCTCGCCGAGGTCGTCGACTACGTGCGCGCGAACCTGGGCCGTTTCGATGTGGACCGGTACGTGGTATGAGGGCGGTCATTCTCGCTGGTGGGCGCGGCACCCGGCTGCGTCCCTTCACCACCAGCTTTCCGAAACCGCTGATGCCCGTCGGTGACATCCCGATCCTGGAGATCCTGCTCCGCCAGCTCAAGGCGCACGGCGTCACCGACGTGACACTGTTGACCGGTCACCTGGCGTACCTGCTGGAGGGGTACTTCGAGGATGGCCGCAAGCTGGGTCTGCGCATCGACTACGTCCGCGAGGAGCAGCCGCTGGGCACGGCGGGGCCGTTGCGCCAGCTGGCGGGGTCCCTGGTCGACGACTTCTTCGTGATGAACGGCGATCTGCTCACCGACCTGGACTTCACCGCCCTGATGGCGCATCACCAGGGCAGCGGAGCTCCGGTGACGATCAGCGTCTACACCCGGTCGGAGAAGATCGAGCTGGGCATCCTCAAGATTGACGAGTCCGGTGACGTGGTCGGCTACGACGAGAAGCCGACGCTGAACCTCGACGTCTCGATGGGTGCCTACGCCATGTCACCCAAGGCGCTGGAGAAGATCCCGGCCGGCGCGTACGACATGCCGCAACTCATCCTCGACCAGCTGAACACCACCGGCCGGGTCGCGAGTTGGCGGCACCGCGGCTTCTGGCTCGACATCGGGCGGGTGGACGACTACAGCCTGGCCAACAAGATGTTCGCGGAGAACCCGACCGGGTTCCTGCCGCCCGACTGACGGCACCACAACGAATCGGCCCGGCCGCCCCACGGGGTGGCCGGGCCGATTCGTTTGATTCAGCGCCCGAGCGCGGAGACCAACCACTTGCCGATCTCGCTGCTGGCGCGCACCGCCTTGATGACCAGCGCCAGGCCCGGCACCCGTGGTCGGGTGTACCGGCCGATCAGCTGGAACCAGACGCTGAGCCCGGCGATCCGGCGGCGGCTGATGCTGCCCTCGTGCCGGTGGAACCGGACGACCGGATGGCCGAGGTGCGCCGGGTGGACGCCGTCGGCGAGCGCCCGCAGGACCAGCTCGACGTCGACCTTGATGGGTAGCTTTTCGTCGTAGCCGCCGAGGCGGAGCAGCAGCTCCCGCTCGATGGACATGCCGGAGTGCTTGAACGGCAGCCGCGGACGGGTCAGGACCGACCAGAGCATGTGGCGTGCCGTCGGGTAGGACGGGAGGCTGATCACCCGAGCGGAGTTGCCCACCAGCTCTTCGTAGTCGGTGTAGATCCAGCGGGACCCGGTCTCCGTCAGGAACTCCTGGATGCGGGCCAGGCCGTCCTCAGTGAACTGGTCGTCGGAGTCGAGGACGGTTATGTAACGGCCGCGGGCGACGCGCAGGGCGGTGTTGCGGGCTGTGCTGATGCCCGATGGCTTCTGACGCACGAGTCGGATGCGCTGGTCGGCCAGGAGACCGGCGGCGGCCAGGCATTCCTGGGCCGGCACGGTGGAGCCGTCGTCGACCACGACGATCTCGAAGTCGTCGAAGGTGCCGTTGAGCACGCTGCGGATGGACGTCACGAGCAGTTCGGGACGGTCGCGCACCGCGATGCAGACCGAGATCGCCGGAGTTACCCGGCGGACCGGCTCGGTGAGCCCGACGGTCGGAGCGTCGACGGCCGGACGGACCGGCCCGGTGAGCCCGACCGTCGGAGCGTCGACGTTACGGCCGGGAGCGCCCGGCAGTGGCTGGAGTGCGCGGGGATCCCGGTCGGTCAACTGGGCGGCGCGCACCGCGAAAGGGCCTTCGCTCACCGCGAGCGTCGACCGCCGCTCGCGGTGAGGCCCGCGCCGACCGGTGCCCGGCCAGCGGACGAGCCCTCGGCTCTACTTGTATCGCCCATGCCCAAAACCCCCGTGATGGTCACTGCTGGCCGTCCCTGGTGACGTTCCGGTAGGACCGTCACGCCGAAGGACGCCCGATCTGGACGCCGCGCGCGGCAGATGGATTCTAGCGATGCACTCATCATCACACCACTACTGAATGTGGACGAGTAGTGACACAAACGCGTGTCGCGCTACCTCAGCGGAACCCGGCCGGAGGGCGCACCTGACGCGCGTGCGCCAGGATCTCGTCGGTGGCGAGGATACGGGTGTCGTCCTCCCGGGCACCGGCGGGGCCACCGACACCGGTGGGCCCGGCCTCCTTCTGCTCGGTGGGTGCGGAGCGTCGCGCGGCCCACCACGCCAGACCGACGACCGTCCAGAGAAGGGGCGGGAGCAGGGGATCCTCCATCGAAGGCGAGAGGAAGCCAACGATGCAGGCGAATACGATTGCGGCGATTCCCCACAGCACGAAGGGCGCCGGCCGGTGGCCCGTACGACGTAGTTGACGCGTCCGGGCCAGCAGTGGTTTGGCAATCATGAAGAGCCACACCAGGTACGCGCCGAACCCCAGAACGCCGACCTCCATGACCAGGTGCAGCCAGAAGGAGTCCACCTGAACCGCCTGGAAGCCGTAGCGGTTGAAGCCACCTGGGCCAAATTTCGGGTTCTTGTGCCAGTTCGGATTGTCCTTCTCGGCAACCACACCACCGAACTGGCCGATACCGAAGCCAAGAAGGGGTTGACGCGGCAGGATCTTCGCTGCCTGCTGCAGGTAGAGCACCCGGATCTCGCGGACTGGCGCGGGCGAGTGGGTGGGCTGCGGCGTGACCGCGGCCGGCGAGCCGTGCGGGCCGCCGGACCCGGGCGGCGTCGACGGCTTTGCCGAGGTACTGGGGCCACCTGACGCCGCTCCGCCATCGTCCGGCCGAGCGGTGGGCGTCGGGGTGGGCCTGGCCGTGGCCGGTCCGGGCGGGGACGACTCGCTGCCGGCCGGGTGATCGAAGCTCGTGAACGCGTTGCCGATGCGGCGTTCCCATTCGGCCCGATTGTCAGGACGGGCGGCGATCTGAGCGACCGTGCAGAGGACCACCAGCAGACAGACGGCGAGGACGCGTCGCGTGTTGGTGCGGGCCACCACCGCGATGAGCACCGCGCCGATCAGTACGCCCAGCAGCGTTTCCCGGGACTGGGTCGCCGACATGGCGACGGCGACGACGGCGGCCACGGCCCACCAGCGCCGCCGGACGTCGGCGGCGGTCGCCAGCCAGGCGACGAAACCGAGCATGGTCAGCCCCAGGACGTGGCCGAGGTGGTTCGGGTGGGACAGCAGCCCCTGTGCGCGGCTCTGGTCCGACCACGTCAGGTCCACCCAGCCGAGTACGCGGTAGGCCGGCTCGCCCACGACCATCTGGACGAGAGCGAGCAGCACGTTGACGCTCACCACCACCGCCACCACGACGAGCAGGCGCCGGATCATCGTCGAGTTCAGATCGGCGGCGCGCAGCGCGTAGAAGACGATGACGCCACGGAAGTAGACGAACAGCGCCTCGCCCATCAGAGACATCGAGGAGTCGTTCACCAGGCCGGCGAGCACCATCACCAGCCCCAGCACCAGCAGGGCCAGGTCGGCGCCGGCACGGAACCGGTGCCACAGCCGATCGACGGCGACCTTGACCACCGTCAGCCCGGCGAGCCCCAGGTAGAGGGCTGTCTTCAGCTGCTTGGGCCACTGGGCGGAGCCGTCCAGGTTGGCTCGTGGATCCACGCTGGTCGGCCCGCTCAGCACCTGGGCCCAGGTTTCGAGGAGCACATGCACCAGCAACGCGCCGACGACCACCACGATCGCGGTGGAGAGCAGCCCCGAGATCGGCCGGGTGGGCCGGTTCGTCGCAGGGGCCACGCTTTGGATGGAACCGTTCATCACACGTCCCTACGGCGTCGGACCAGCATCACCACGAGCACGACGAGACCGACGGAGAGGGCACCGCCGGCACCGGCGAGCAACACCATCGGCCAGACCGACTCGTCGCTCGGCTCGGACTCGTTCTGCTGCCGTTCCACGGCATTCTGCCGGTACGCCTTGGCCAGCAGGTTGCCGGGGGATGCCTGCGCGACCCCATCGAACTGGGCGATCGCCGCCGAGTGCTGACCAGCGAAGTAGGCGTCCAGTGCCTTGCGATACAACTGGTCGGAGTCACCGAGCTTGTTTGCCGTTCCGGCCTCGCCGATCAGCGCGTTCAGCGTCGACGACGGCACAATCACCCGATTTGCCCGGTCGGGGCGAGCCTGATCCTGGTCGATCATCCCAGCTACCCGACCGCTCGGGTCCAGGGCTATGCCACCGTGGGAGCTGGTGCCGAGATCCTGGTTGATTCGGGAGATCGACACCGATCCCCGCCGACCGGTGCCCGTGATGCCCACGAGCTTCGACCGCGGGCGGTACGTGGCGGTGCGGAAGTCGTCATCGGCGGTCCCGAAGCCGAGAATCAGCAGGGAACTTCCCTCGGCCAAGGTCGCCGAGGGGTTGAGCTCCGCCACCGGCAGGCTCCCCTGTGCCAACTTGATGAGAGCGACGTTGCCGGTCTCGGGCGGCAGCGCCCGGACGACCTGCGCCGGGATCGCCGGCTCCGTGGTGAGGTTGCCCTTGGCGGTGTTGAGCTGGCCGCGGATCTCGGTACCGGGCTCGGTGCCCGGATCGATCCCGGTGAACGTCGTCTTGCCCATGTTGGTCCGGACGTACTCCTGGACCTGCGCGGGGAGCAGTGTCTGCTCGCGCACGAGCATCCGGGCCACCGTGTCGAGCGCGATCTGCCGGACGGTCTCCTGGGTGGGCTTGACGCACGCGCTGCTGGTGAGGGCGTGCCCGTCCGGGGTGACCACGAAGGCACTGCACCGTCGAGTGAAGGTGATGGGCGTGGCCCGTACCGGCGCATTGGTGCTGGCGTCACGGACGTAGCCGGTGAAGACCGTCTCGACGAAGATGAGTGCGGGCGCGGCAACCGCCAACGCACGCTCCTCGGGGCTGTACGGGGCGGCCTGCGCCCACGGCTTCAGCGGTGGGTCGACGGCAGCGGCCGTGGGGAACGCGGTGGCGCCAACCGTCGGCGGGGCGCTGGGGCCAGCCGGCTCGTCAGATGTGAGCGCCCAGACTCCCACGCCGCTGCCGACCGCCACCACCAGCGCGAGTGCGGCGACCTTGACCCAGAGGCCCGTGCGGCGCTTCGGTGGCTCCGACGGCCGGATCCGTCGCACCGGCCCGGCGAACGGATCGTGCGGTGGCGCGACGTCAGTCGATGGGATGGCGGGCGGCTGCGGCTCGTCGGCGACGGGTTGCGCGGGCGCGGGGTCGGGCACCACCGGCGGGCCGGCGTGCAGCGCCCACGGCGCCGGCGGAGGGCCCGAGGTCAACTGCGGCACGCCAGAGACCTGCTGCGGTATGCCGGATACCTGGTGCGGCACGCCCGATACCTGCTGCGGTATGCCGGAGACCGGAGCGGAGGCCCCACCCTCGGCAGGCACCGGCTGGTAGTCCTGGCCGAGCGCGCGGAACAGCCGCTCTGCGCCCGGGCCGGCCTCCGCGGGGTACGCCACCCACGGCTCGGGTGCGGAGAAGTCGGCGTAGGCGAAGGTTTGGCCACCGGGTGCCTGCGCCAAGCTGTTGGCGGCGCCGACGAAGGCTTCGCGCCAACCCGGAGTATTCGCGACGGCTGCGTTCAGCACGGCAATCGTTACGAAGCGGCCCTGCCCGTCGATGGCTGCCCATGCTTTTCCGGCCGGGCAGGTGCCCAGCATGTGGGTGAACCTGTACGGACCAACCGGCTGCATGCGCACTCCTCTGCTCAACCGCCGTGCGGATACTACAGAGAGCACGCTCGCCCACCGCCCCGGTGGTCGTCGGCGCGACAGTGGGTTGACGGGCCCGCGAGGCACCCTTTTCCCAGTCCATCAAGGGTTTGCCGGCCGGCCGACAGGCACCGCGCGGCGCCTGTTGCTTATTGAAAGTTTTCATGCATAGAGTCAGCGTGTGAATAAAGGAGCTGTCGGGGCACCGGCCGAGCAGGTGCTCGGCCTGTTCCACGGGGTGCGGCTCACCCCCACTCAGCGCCGGATCGCGCACTGTCTGGTGCAGCACGCCCCCACGGTGGCGTACCTGTCCGCCGCCGAGGTCGCCGAGTTGGCCGGTGTCAGCCAGCCGTCGGTCACCCGGTTCGCCGTGGCGCTCGGCCACGACGGCTACCCGGCGCTACGCCGCCGGCTGCGCGACCTCACCGCCACCACGCCGGGCGGGTCGGCGGACGCCGGCAACGAGCTCCAGCAGGCGGTACGCGCCGAGATGGAGAACCTGGACCGACTGGCCGGTCAGCTCGCCGACCGGGACCGGATCGCCGAAACCGGACGGCTGCTCGCCGAGAGTCGTCCGCTGCCGGTACTCGGCCTGCGCGCCGCCGCACCTCTGGCCGCGTACTTCGCCTACTTCGCGGCCAAGGTGCACCCGGACGTACGGGTCCTCGACGACGGCGGCAGCCTGCTCACCGACCGCCTGGAGCAGGCCGCCGAGGCTGGGGCGTCCGCTGTGCTCGCCTTCGTGCTGCCCCGCTACCCCCGGGAAACCCTGGACGCGCTGCGCGACGCCCGCCACGCCGGTCTGACCGTGGTGGCGATCACCGACTCGCCGGTCAGCCCCGCCACCGAGTACGCCGACGTGGTGCTCGCCGCCGCGGTCGGCGCGCAGCTCGTCTTCGACCTGCACACCGCCCCGATGACCCTGGCCATGGTGCTGTTGCAGGCGATCTGCGATGCCGCGCCGGCCGACACCCAGCGCCGACTGGAGGCGTTCGAAGCCTCCGCGGCCCGCCGACAGTTGTTCCTCGGTTGACCGGAGGAGAACCAGAGATGACCCAGCCCATTCGCGCCGCACGCGGCAACCAGCTCACCACCCGCGGGTGGCAGCAGGAGGCCGCCCTGCGGATGTTGATGAACAACCTCGACCCCGAGGTGGCCGAACGCCCGGACGACCTGGTGGTCTACGGCGGCACTGGCAAGGCGGCGCGGGACTGGCCGTCGTACCACGCGTTGGTCCGCACCCTGACCGACCTGCGCGAGGACGAGACGATGCTGGTGCAGTCGGGCCGCCCGGTCGGTGTCATGCGCACCCACGAGTGGGCGCCCCGGGTGTTGCTGGCCAACTCGAACCTGGTCGGCGACTGGGCGACCTGGCCGGAGTTCCGCCGCCTCGAACAGCTCGGCCTGACCATGTACGGGCAGATGACGGCCGGTTCGTGGATCTACATCGGCACCCAGGGCATCCTCCAGGGCACCTACGAGACCTTCGCGGCGGTGGCCGCCAGGAGGTTCGGTGGCACCCTCGCCGGGACGCTGACGCTCACCGCTGGCTGCGGTGGGATGGGCGGCGCGCAGCCCCTCGCGGTCACCATGAACGACGGCGTCTGCCTGATCGTGGACGTGGACCGCACCCGCCTCGACCGTCGGGTGCACGACCGCTACCTGGACGAGGTCGCCGACTCGTTGGACGACGCGGTGCGACGGGTGCTCGCCGCGAAGCGGGACCGGCGTGCGCTCTCCGTCGGTGTGGTCGGCAACGCGGCGGTGGTCTTCCCCGAGCTCCTGGTGCGGGGCGTGGAAATCGACATCGTGACCGACCAGACCAGTGCGCACGACCCGCTGTCGTACCTGCCGGTGGGGGTGGAGCTGGCCGAGGCCCGGGACTACGCGGCGGCGAAACCGGCCGAGTTCACCGACCGGGCCCGGGCGTCGATGGCCCGGCACGTGGCCGCGATGGTCGGCTTCCTCGACGCCGGCGCCGAGGTGTTCGACTACGGCAACTCGATCCGGGGTGAGGCGCAGCTCGCCGGCTATCAGCGTGCCTTCGACTTCCCGGGCTTCGTGCCCGCGTACATCCGGCCGTTGTTCTGTGAGGGTAGGGGTCCGTTCCGGTGGGCGGCGCTCTCCGGCGACCCGGCCGACATCGCCGCGACCGACCGGGCCATCCTCGACCTGTTCCCGGAGAACGAGTCGCTGGCCCGTTGGATCAAGCTGGCCGGCGAGCGGGTCGCCTTCCAGGGCCTGCCGGCCCGGATCTGCTGGCTGGGCCAGGGCGAACGGGACCGGGCGGGTGTGCGGTTCAACGACATGGTCGCCTCCGGCGAACTCTCCGCCCCGGTGGTGATCGGCCGGGACCACCTGGACACCGGCAGCGTCGCGAGCCCCTACCGGGAGACCGAGGGGATGGCCGACGGCTCCGACGCCATCGCCGACTGGCCGCTGCTCAACGCCCTGGTCAACACGGCCAGCGGCGCCTCCTGGGTGTCGATTCACCACGGCGGCGGGGTGGGCATCGGCCGGTCGATCCACGCCGGGCAGGTGTGCGTGGCCGACGGCACCGCCCTTGCCGGGCAGAAGATCGAGCGGGTGCTCACCAACGACCCGGCGATGGGGGTCATCCGACACGTCGACGCCGGCTACGAGAGCGCCCGCGAGGTCGCCGACCGCACCGGCGTGAGGGTGCCCATGACGGAGGGAGACGCCGCATGAGCGACGACCTCTCCGCCCGGTTCCGGGCGCTGTGGGACGAGATCGCGCCGGTCGGGCGGGACGCCGCCAGCGGCGGTTACCTGCGGTACGCGTTGACCGAGCCGGAGCGGGAGCTGCGCGCCTGGTTCCGTGCGCAGGCCGAGCGCCGTGCCATGCCGGTGACCGAGGACGGCAACGGCAACCTCTTCGCCCACTGGGGTGACCCGGAGGCGTCCGACGCGGTGCTCACCGGCAGCCACTTCGACTCGGTGCCGCACGGCGGGGCTTACGACGGGCCACTCGGCATCGTCAGCGCGTTCCTCGCCGTGGACGAGCTGCGCGCCGCCGGCTTCGCCCCGGACCGGCCGCTGGTGCTGGGTGCCTTCGTCGAGGAGGAGGGTGCGCGCTTCGGCGTACCGTGTCTGGGGTCGCGGCTGCTCACCGGTGCGCTGTCGGCCGAGCGCGCGGCCGGCCTGCGCGACGCGGCCGGGGTGAGCTTCGCCGAGGCGCTCGGCGACCGGCCGGCGGGCGCCCGGCCGGAGTTGCTCGGCCGGTTCGGCGCCTTCGTGGAGTTGCACGTCGAGCAGGGCCGCGCGCTGGTCGACACGGACGCGCCGGTCGCGGTGGCCAGCGCGATCTGGCCGCACGGCCGGTGGCGCTTCGACGTCGTCGGCGAGGGTAACCACGCGGGTACCACCCGGATGACCGACCGGCGCGACCCGATGCTGACCTACGCGTTCACGGTGCTGGCCGCCAACAAGGAGGCCCGGCTGCGCGGCGCGCACGCCACCGTGGGCCGGGTCGCCGTCGAACCCAACGCCACCAACGCGATCCCGTCGAAGGTGACCGGCTGGCTGGACGCCCGGGCCGCCGACCCGGAGACGCTGACCGGGTTGGTCGACGCGGTGCGCGGCAAGCTCGCCGAGCGGGCCCGCCGCGACGGTACGACGGTGACCGTCACCGAGGAGTCGGCCACCCCGGTGGTCGCCTTCGACGGTGGGCTGGCCAAGCGGCTGGCCACCCTGCTCGACGCGCCGGTGCTGCCCACCGGCGCGGGGCACGACGCCGGGGTGCTCGCCGCGCACCTGCCCACCGCGATGCTCTTCGTGCGCAACCCGACCGGGGTTTCGCACTCCCCCGCCGAGGCCGCGACGGACGACGACTGCGCGGCCGGGGTACGGGCGCTGGCCCGGGTGCTGGAGGAGCTGACATGCGCGTGAACGTGCTGGCGAACCGGTCGGCGGCTGCCACGGATCTCCGGCGAGCGCGGATGCGTGGTCTCCGGCGCGGCGCTGGTCGGCACCTCTTGTCGTCGTCCTTTGGAGCTGATGTCGCAAACGAATCAGCCGCCGCACCCCAACCGGTGAGGTCGCCTCACCCGCTGAGGTCGCTCCAGCCGGTGAGGTCGCCCCAGCAGCCGACATCGCCCCACCCGCTGAGGTCGCCCCACCCGCTGATGTCGCAGACGATTCAGCTCCAAAGGAAGCGAGGAGCATGACCACCGCCCGCTGGCTCGCCGAGTACGCCTGGCTGCCCGAGCACGCCGAACCCACACCCGACGTGCTCATCGAGGTCGAAGCCGGCCGGATCGCGGCGGTGACGCCGCTGACCCCCGGCAGCAGGCCACCGGCCGGGGTCGAGGTGTACGCCGACGCCACCCGGCTGCCCGGCCTGACCTTGCCGGGCCTGGCCAATGTGCACTCGCACGCCTTCCACCGGGCGTTGCGCGGGCGCACCCACGGCGGGCGGGGTGACTTCTGGACCTGGCGGGACCAGATGTACGCCGTCGCGGACCGGCTGGACCCGGACACCTACCTCGCCCTGGCCCGGGCCGTCTACGCCGAGATGGCGCTCGCCGGGATCACCTGCGTGGGCGAGTTCCACTATCTGCACCACCGGCCGGACGGCGGGGCGTACGACGACCCGAACGCGATGGGCGCGGCGCTGGTGGAGGCCGCCGCGCACGCCGGGATCCGGCTCACCCTGCTGGACACCGCCTACCTGAGCGCCAGCGTGGACGGCCAGCCTCTCGCCGGGCCGCAACGTCGCTTCGGTGACGGTGACGCGGGTCGCTGGGCCGAGCGGGCCACGGCGTTCCAGCCGACGGATCCGCACGCCCGCGTCGGCGCGGCCGTGCACTCGGTGCGGGCCGTCCCGGCCGACCAGTTGCGTACGGTCGCCGACTGGGCCCGGGAGCGGCAGGCGCCGCTGCACGTGCACCTCTCCGAGCAGCCCGCCGAGAACGACGAGTGCCGGGCCGTGCACGGGCGTACGCCCACCGCTCTGCTCGCCGAGCACGGCGTGCTCGGGCCGGGCACCACCGCCGTACACGCCACGCACCCCACCAGCGCGGACCTGACCCTGCTCGCCGACAGCCGGACCGGGGTGTGCCTCTGCCCGACCACCGAACGCGACCTCGCCGACGGCATCGGCCCGGCCCGACGGATGGCCGACGCGGGCATCCGGCTGAGTCTCGGCACCGACAGCCACGCCCTGATCGACCTGTTCGAGGAGGCCCGGGCGGTGGAGCTGGACGAGCGGCTGCGTACCCGCCGGCGCGGCCACTTCGCGCCGCTCGACCTGCTGACGGCGGCCAGCGGCGCCGGGCACGCCGCCCTGGGCTGGGCGGACGCCGGGAGGATCGCCGTGGGTGCCCGCGCCGACCTGGTGACGGTACGCCTGGACAGCGCCCGCACCGCCGGGGTGCCGCCGGTGGGCGTGTTCTTCACGGCCGGCGCGGCGGACGTCGAACAGGTCGTGGTGGACGGCCGGGTGGTGGTGGCCGAGGGTCGGCACCTGACCGTCGACGTGCCGACCGAACTGTCGGCGGCCATCGAGGCGGTGACGCCCGTATGAGCGGCAGCCTGCTGATCGACAACATCGGGGAGCTGGTCACCAACAGTCCCGGTAACGGGCCGCTGGGCATCCGCCGCGACGCCGCCGTGCTGGCCGAGGAGGGGCGGGTGGTCTGGGTCGGCCCGTCCGCGTACGCGCCGGCAGCCGACCGGCGGATCGACGCCGGTGGGGCCGCCGTGCTGCCCGGCTTCGTGGACAGCCACGCCCACCTGGTCTTCGCCGGGGACCGGGCCGCCGAGTTCGCCGCCCGGATGGCCGGTCAGCCCTACACCGGTGGTGGCATCCGGACCACGGTCGGCGCGACCCGCGCCGCGACCGACGAGGAACTACGGGCCACCGTGCGCCGGCTGCACGGGGAGGCGCTGCGCCAGGGCACCACCACCATCGAGATCAAGAGTGGGTACGGCCTGACCGTCGCCGACGAGGCCCGCTCGCTGCGGATCGCCGCCGAGACCAGCACCGAGACCACCTTCCTGGGCGCGCACGTGGTGCCCGCCGAGTACGCCGACCGCCCCGACGACTACGTCGGACTGGTCTGCGGGCCGATGCTCGCCGCCGCAGCTCCGTACGCGAAGTGGATCGACGTGTTCTGCGAGCGGGGCGCCTTCGACGTGGACCACGCCCGCGCCATCCTGGCCTGCGGTCAGGCCGCCGGGCTGGGCGTCCGGCTGCACGCCAACCAGCTCGGCCCCGGCCCCGGCGTTCAGCTCGGGGTGGAGTTGGGCGCGGCCAGCGTCGACCACTGCACCTACCTGAGCGACGCCGACGTGGACGCGTTGGCGTCGACAACGGTGGACTGGATGTGCGGCTCATCGACGACCACGGTGGCGACCCTGCTGCCGGGCGCGGAGTTCTCCACCCGCTCGCCGTACCCGGACGCGCGCCGGCTGCTCGACGCCGGTGTCACGGTAGCGCTGGCGACGGACTGCAACCCCGGCTCGTCGTACACCTCATCGATGCCGTTCTGCGTGGCCCTCGCGGTCCGCGAGATGCGGATGACCCCGGCGGAGGCGGTCTGGGCCGCCACCGCCGGTGGCGCGCGGGCGCTGCGCCGCGACGACATCGGCGTGCTCACCCCCGGCGCACGGGCCGACCTCGTCGTCCTCGACGCGCCGTCGCACCTGCACCTGGCCTACCGGCCCGGTGTCCCCCTGATCCGCCAGGTAATACGCAACGGAGTTCCGCAATGACGAACGTGACCATCCAGCCCACCGGGATCACCGCCGACGACGTTCTCGCGGTGGCCCGCGGCGCCGCCACTGTCGTCCTCGCCCCGGCCACGATCGACGCGATGGCGACCAGCAGGGCAATCGTGGACGGCATCGAGTCGTCGGGCCGTCCCGTCTACGGCGTCTCGACCGGTTTCGGGGCGTTGGCCAACACCTTCATCGCACCGGAGCGGCGGGCCGAGCTGCAACACGCGCTGATCCGCTCGCACGCCGCCGGGGTGGGCGCTCCGATGCCGCGCGAGGTGGTCCGGGCCATGATGCTGCTGCGGGTCCGGTCCCTCGCCCTGGGCCGTTCCGGGGTCCGGCCGCTGGTCGCCGAGGCCCTGGTCGACCTGCTCAACCACGACATCACCCCGTGGGTGCCGGAGCACGGTTCGCTGGGCGCCTCCGGTGACCTGGCGCCGCTGGCGCACTGCGCGCTGGTGCTGCTCGGCGAGGGCTGGGTCCTCGGCCCGTCCGGTGAGCGGCAGGACGCGGCCGACGCGTTGACGGCCGCCGGGCTCAAGCCGATCGAGCTGGCCGCCAAGGAAGGGCTGGCGCTGATCAACGGCACCGACGGCATGCTCGGCATGCTGTTGCTGGCCATCCACGACGCGGCGCACCTGTTCGCCATGGCCGACGTGACGGCCGCGCTGGCCATCGAGGCGATGCTCGGCTCGGAGCGGCCATTCCTGCCCGAGCTGCACGCGATCCGGCCACACCCCGGTCAGGCGGCGTCGGCGGCGAACATCCACCGGCTGTTGCAGGACTCCCGGGTGATGGACTCGCACCGCGACGACCTGGCGCACGCCGTGCAGGACGCGTACTCGATGCGCTGCGCGCCGCAGGTGGCCGGCGCGGCCCGCGACACCCTGGACTTCGTCCGCACGGTCGCGGCCCGGGAGCTGGTGTCCGTTGTGGACAACCCGGTGGTGCTCCCGGACGGCCGGGTCGAGTCGACAGGTAACTTCCACGGCGCGCCGCTCGGCTTCGCCGCGGACTTCCTCGCCATCGCCGCCGCCGAGGTGGGCGCGATCGCCGAACGGCGGGTGGACCGCCTGCTCGACGTCACCCGCTCCCGGGAGCTGCCGGCGTTCCTCTCCCCCGACGCCGGGGTCAACTCCGGGCTGATGATCGCCCAGTACACGGCGGCCGGGATCGTCGCCGAGAACCGTCGGCTGGCCGCCCCCGCCTCGGTGGACTCGTTGCCGACCAGCGGGATGCAGGAGGACCACGTCTCGATGGGCTGGGCGGCGGCCAAGAAGCTGCGTACCGTGCTGGACAACCTGACCAGCCTGCTCGCGGTGGAGCTGCTGGCCGGCGTACGCGGCCTTCAACTGCGGGCCCCACTGGAGCCGTCACCGGCCGGCCGGGCCGCAGTGGAGGCGCTCGCCGACGCGATCGGCGAGCCAGGGCCGGACGTCTTCCTCGCCCCACTGGTGGAGACCGCCCGAGCGGTGCTGTCCGGCCCCAACCTGCGGGCCGCCATCGAATCGGAAATCGGCACGCTCGACTGACGCGGCCCGCCGAGTGCGCGATCAGCGATAGCTGACTGATCGCGCACTCGGCGAATGGCTGCGGCCGGCGTGCTCTTGGCCACCGGCCGCATGCCAACCAGGTCAGTGCTTAGGCACCAGCAACAGCACGATGACGCCCTCATAGGACTCGCTCCGCTGGAGCGTGTAACGGGTGCGGAGAAGTTCCCCCAGGTTGCCGCCGCCGAGAAGCGCATGCCACTGCTTCGGGGAGCCTTTGATGCTGCTGAACAACCACAAGCGGCCCGCACCCTGCAACACCTGGGCCGCGTTGGCGTCGTCGTGGTCCAAGGCGTAGTAGGAGCCCTGCTGCCTCGCCGACGCTATTGCCAGCACGTCACGCGGTCGGCGTTCGGGCAGATAGAGGCCTGCGGCGAGGCGGGACACGTTCTGCTGTGGGCCGCGATGCAGAATCCCATCGCCAGGCTGCTGAGCGGATGCGACGACTGCGTACGCGGAGCGTAGATCGGGGTTGCCGGGGAGAGTGTCGCCGCGGAAAGCGGTGTGCCCCGAAATCCCCAACAGGATCGCTGCCGCGATCATCGCCGGCCCGGTCCATCGACTGAGGCATGCCTGGGCTGCGAGTAGGCACCACGCCGGAACGGTGAAGAGCAGATACCGCGGGTGCAGCGTCGGCGAGGACAGCGACACCAGGAACAGCACCACCGGGGGCACGATCCCCCACGTCACGAGCAGCGCGGTGGTCCGGTTCGCGGGCGGACGTACCGCCAGGATCGCGCCAATCAGAAGCCCGCCGACGGCTGCGGCGCCCAGGGCCTCCCCTGGTATCTGGGGCAACCTCGTCCAGCTCGGGGTGCCCAACCACGCCACCTGCGCGGACTGGCCGGAGCCGAGCAGCAGCAGCGGCAGCACCGGAAGCATCCCGGCGGCGACCGCAGCAGCCCATCGCAGCGCGTCAGATCGGCGAGACGCCATGTAGGCCAAGTGCGCTGCGAGCAGCATGAGCGCCAGCAGGTGCGCTGCGGCCAGGAGTGCGACGGTGGGGGCGTAGATGGCCCAGCGTAGCCAGGTCTGCCGCTCAGCCGCCCACACCAGGGCGAGGGTTGAGATCAGGGCGGCGGCGACCGCGAGGGCATACGGGCGGGCCTCCTGCGCGTACCGTGACACCGCCGGTAGCGTGGCGAACAGCAGGCCGCCGATCAGCCCGACTCGGGTGTTGACGAGGCGGCGGCCAAGCACCACGACCAGCGCTGCGGCCACAGCCATCGCCACCAGAGACGGCACTCGCAACGAGAACTGCGACGCCCCGAAAACCCGAGACCACACGTGCAATGCCAGGTAGTAGGGGGCGAACACCACGTCCACATGCCGAAAGACCGCGCCAAGATCCCGCACGGGCAGGGTGGCCGCGTACCAGGTGATCACCTCGTCCTGGTGGAACTGCCTGCCAATCCCGTAGAGGCTGACGGCAATCGTCGCTGCGGAGGCGGCGATGGGGGCGGCCGCAGGGTGAGCCCATACCCTACGACGGCGTCGCACCGGGGTTGGTGCGTCGAGGACAGCAGTCATGGAAGCGGAGCCTACGGCACAAGTTGATCATCCCGTCGGCCGTCCTTCACCAACGTGAGCGTCTCGCACCCCACCCCACACCCGACAGCGCCAGGCGGTCGACTCGTCCCTTCCTTCGCTACCTCTTCGAGGCTGGTTCGGCGATTTCCAGGCAGCCCGAGTCAATCCGCCGGCAGGACCTTGGCGACCAGCTTGGCCAGCTCCCGCAACGCCTTGCCCCGGTGGCTGATGGCGTCCTTCTCCGTTGGGGTCAGTTCGGCGTTGGTCCGGTCCTGTCCGTCGCCCAGGAAGATCGGGTCGTAGCCGAACCCGCCGTCACCGCGCGGCGCGCGCAGCACCCGCCCGGGCTGCCGGCCGTCGACGAGGTGCTCCTTGCCACCGGGCAGCACCAACGCCACCGTGCAGACGAACGAGGCGGCCCGCTGCTCGTCGGGCACGTCGGCGATCTGATCCAGCACCAGCTGAAGGTTGGCCCGGTCGTCGCCGTGCTTGCCGGACCAGCGGGCGCTGAACACCCCCGGCATCCCGTTGAGCGCGTCGACAGCGAGCCCGGAGTCGTCGGCGATGGTCGGCAGCCCGCTCTGCCGGCACCCCTCCCGCGCCTTGATCAGCGCGTTCTCGCCGAAGGTCAGGCCGGTCTCCGGCAGCTCGGCGTACTGCTCGACGTCGTCCAGCCCGAGCAGGGCGATCCGGTGCGCGCCGAGCGCGCCGTCCAGGATCCGCTGCAACTCGACGAGCTTCTTGCGGTTACGGGTGGCCAGCAGGACCTTGTTCATGCGAGTGCCTTTCGCTGAGCTTCGGCCAACTCGGCACAGCCGGCGACCGCCAGGTCGAGCAGGGCGTCGAGCTGGTCGCGGGCGAACACGCCGGCCTCGCCGGTGCCCTGCACCTCGACGAAATCGCCCGCGCCGGTGCACACCACGTTCATGTCCACCTCGGCGGCGACATCCTCTTCGTAGCAGAGGTCGAGCCGGGCCTCCCCCGCGATGACCCCCACGCTGACCGCGGCCACCGAACGGTGCATCACCTTCTCCGGCTTGCCGGCCAACGCCTTGCGGGCGGCAAGCCAGCCCACCGCGTCGTGCAGCGCGACGTACGCGCCGGTGATGGCGGCCGTGCGGGTGCCGCCGTCGGCCTGGAGCACGTCGCAGTCGAGCACGATCGAGTTTTCGCCGAGCGCCTTGAGGTCGATGCTGGCCCGCAGGCTACGGCCGATCAGCCGGGAGATCTCGTGGGTGCGGCCACCGACCCGGCCCTTGACGCTCTCCCGGTCGGAGCGGGTGTTGGTGGCACGCGGCAGCATCGCGTACTCGGCGGTCACCCAGCCGAGCCCGGAGCCCTTGCGCCAGCGGGGCACCCCCTCGGTGACGCTCGCCGTGCAGAGCACCCGGGTGCCGCCGAACTCGACGAGCACCGAGCCCTCCGGATGGGTGCTCCAGCCTCGGGTCACTGTCACCGGTCGAAGTTGAGAGGGCCCTCGCCCGTCAGGTCGCGCCATGCCTGCACCCTATGCGGTGCGGCGACCCGCCTCGCTCGGGGTGTCCGACCGGACACCACCGACTGCCAGACGTGCCGGGTCAGATGTCGTAACTGGCGCCGGGGCGGACCACGTCGATAGGTCCGGTGTACGCGGCCGCGGCCGACTCCAACGTGTGCGCCTCGCTGCCCCAGGCCGCGACCAGATGGGTGAGCAGCAGCCGACCCACCATCGCCTTGGTAGCCGCCTCGCCGGCCTCCCGGCCGGTCAGGTGCAGATCCGGCGGATTGTCCACCCCGTCGAGGAAACTCGCCTCGCAGAGGAAGGCGTCGACGTTCTGGGCCAACCGCAGCAACGCGTCGCAGGGCGCGGTGTCCGACGAGTAGCACAGCGACCGACCGCCGTGCTCCAGCCGCACCCCGTACGTCTCGATCGGATGGTTCACCCGGTCGACGGTGACCGCGAACGGGCCGATCGGGAAGGTGCCCGGTTCGAGCGCGTAGAACTGGTAGACGTCCTCCAACGGGCCGTCGTCGTGGTACGCGGCGCTGAGCTGGTCGGGAGCACCGGCGGGCGCGTACATCGGCAGGGCCGGGTGAGGGCCCTCGGGGGCGTACCGGCGGACCACCACGTACGTCACTGCGTCCTGGATGTGATCGCAGTGAAGGTGGGTCAGCAGGATCGCGTCCGGGGCGTGCAACCCCGCGTACCGCTGGAGGCTGGACATCGACCCGGAGCCGAAGTCGACCAGGAGCCGGAAGCCGTCGGCCTCGACGAGGTACGCCGAGCACGGCGACTCGGGGCCGGGGAAGCTACCGGCGCAACCAAGGACGGTCAGTCGCATCGAGTCGTCTCGCTGTCACTGTCGGTAGCATCCATGCCTGCCACCGCTCCAGCCATGATCTCTACCGACGCGTACGCCACGCTGCGCAGCCTACGCTGGCGCGCCCGGCAGCAAGAATCATCCAACGGAAGTTGTCACGAACGTGACACCCGCTCGCGGTACGCCGGGCAGCGAAACGGGCCGTCGACGGATGTCGACGGCCCGTAGTCGGGAGACCAGATCGGTCAGGCCCAGAGCTGCCCTTCCAGGGCGTCCTCCGCATCGGCGAGCGTGCCGCCGTACGCGCCGGTGGACAGGTACTTCCATCCGCCGTCGCAGACCACGAAGGCCACGTCGGCACGCCTGCCGTCGCGAACCGCCTCGTGCGCCACCGCCAACGCGGCGTGCAGGATTGCACCCGTGGAGAACCCGGCGAAGATGCCCTCCACCTCCACCAACTGACGGGTGCGCAACACCGCGTCCCGGGTGCCGACCGAGAAACGCCGGGAGAGCACCGACGCGTCGTAGAGCTCCGGCACGTAGCCCTCGTCGATGTTGCGTAGGCCGTAGACCAACTCGCCGTAGCGCGGCTCGGCGGCCACCACCTGAATGCCCTCGACCTTTTCCCGCAGGTAACGCCCGGTGCCCATCAGGGTGCCGGTGGTGCCCAGCCCGGCCACGAAGTGCGTGATGCTGGGCAGGTCGTGCAGCAACTCCGGCCCGGTCGTCTCGTAGTGCGCCCGCGCGTTGGCCTCGTTGCCGTACTGGTAGAGCATCACCCAGTCGGGGTGCTCGGCCGCGATCTGCTTGGCCGTGGCGACCGCCTGGTTGGAACCACCCGCCGCCGGCGAAAAGATGATCTCGGCCCCGTACATCCGGAGCAGCTGGACCCGCTCGGTGGAGACGTTCTCGGGCATCACGCAGACCAGCCGGTAGCCGCGCAGCTTGGCCACCATCGCCAACGAGATGCCGGTGTTGCCACTCGTCGGTTCGAGGATGGTGTCACCCGTGCGGAGCCGGCCAGCCTCCTCCGCCGCCCGGACCATGAACAATGCCGCGCGGTCCTTGATGCTGCCCGTGGGGTTGCGGTCCTCCAGCTTGGCCCAGAGCCGCACCGGAGGGGCACCGTCGGGCACCGTCGGGGAGAGTCGGGGCAGGCCGACCAGCGGCGTGCCCCCGCAGGCGTCGAGCAGGCTGTCGTACCGCGCCATGGCGGCCGACCTCAGCGAGCCGCGACGGCGTCGCCGGCCACCACGGCGGCGGCGCTGTGCGAACTGGTGCCGTGCGAGCTGATCGCCGCTGCCGCGGCGCTGTGCGAACTGATCGCCGCTGCCGCGGCGAAGCCGAACGCGCCGCCGGCCACGGCCGGCAGGATGGTGACGCTGTCGCCGTCGGAGAGCTTCGCGTCCAGCGCGCCGAGGAAGCGGACATCCTCGTCGTTGACGTAGACGTTGACGAAGCGGTGCAACGTGCCCGCGTCGGTGATCAGCCGGCCGCGCAGACCGCCGTGCCGCGAATCCAGGTCGGTGAGCAGATCGGCGAGGGTGTCGCCGGTGCCGTCGACGACCTTGGCGCCGCCGGTGTAGCTGCGCAGGATGGTGGGGATGCGAACCTCGATAGCCATGATGTCGAACTCCTTGATCGGGTGTGCCTACGGTGACGGGACGAGACGGCTGCGGCGCTGACAGGTCAGCGGCCGGAACACTCGTAATCGACCGTCGCCGGGCTCTGCCCGAACATGTAGGACTGGACGGCGTGCGGGTCGACGCCGGCCTCCACGACCCGGACCGGCTCCTCGGTGACCACGCCGTCGACGATCCGGAACGACCGGATCTCCTCCGAGCCGGGCTCACGGGTCGAGACGAGCAGGTAGTGCGCCCCCGGCTCACCGGCGAAGGCGACATCAGTCCGCGACGGGTACGCCTCCGTGGCGGTGTGCGAGTGGTAGATGACGACGGGCTCCTCGTCCCGGTCGTCCATCTCCCGCCACACGCGCAGATGCTCCATCGAGTCGAACTCGTAGAAGGTCATCGACCGCGCCGCGTTGTCCATCGGGATGTGCCGGGTCGGGGTGTCGCTGCCGACGGGACCGGCGACCACGCCGCACGCCTCGTCGGGGTGATCCCGCCGCGCGTGGGCGACGATCGCGTCGATGATCGACCGGTCGATGCTCAGCACGTCCACCAGCCTAACGCCTGCCGAGCACGGGCCGAAGTGGTGCCGGTCACCCCTAGTCGATCAAGGCGTTGAGCAGCGACTCCTGTAGATACCCGAGATAGGCGTAGACCGAAAGCTGGAACACCCGGCTGGAACCCGGGTCCTCAGCGACCGCGTCGTCCAACTCCTCGCCCAGATCCGTGCCGTCCTTGATCTCCAGGCGGACGCCCATCGCGAGCCGGGCGTCGTTCAGCGCCCGCAACCACGCCTCGGCGGCCTCAGCGTCCAACCGCACCTCGCCGCCGGCGTCGTCCGGCAACGCGGCCAGGATCGCCCCCGCCTGATCGATCTTCGCGGTCTTCAGGTCGCCCTCGGTGTAGCGGCGAAACTCGGCGGTGCCCGGTGCGTCCTGCGGGTAGACCGCCGGGAAGAGCCGACCGACGACCGGGTCGGTGTGGTCGAAGCCGTCGGTGAGCAGACCCACCACCTCGGAGGCGACCTTACGCAGCACCCGCACCTCGTCGACGGCGAAGACGGCGACGTAGTGACCTGCCTGGCGACGGAACATGCTCATGATTTGTCCACCGTCGCCCACAGCCCGTACGCGTGCAGCTGCGACGCATCGTGCTCCATCCGCTCCCGGGCACCGGTGGAGACCACGGCGCGGCCCTTGTGGTGCACGTCCAGCATCAGCTGTTCGGCCCTCTCCCGGCTGTAGCCGAAAAGCTTCTGGAAAACCCAGGTCACGTACGTCATCAGATTGACCGGGTCGTCCCACACGATCGTCACCCATTGCCGGTCGGACGCCGGCACCTCGTCAGTGTCCGGCGTCTCGACCGGTACAACCTGTGGAGCCGCCATGCCCCCCATCGTGCCACCGGTTTCCCGGAACCGAGGAACCGGAACGCCGGCCCGGCGCGGATCACCCACCCCGGGCACTCCCGACCCGCCCGGAACGCCACCGGACGCCGGGTCCGGCCCGGACTCGGACCAGTCGGCGGGTGCGCCGTCAGGCGAGCAGGATGCCGTGATCAACTGCATCGGAGAGCACCACGCCCAGCGAGAGGCGGATCACCTCGAACCGTCGGGAGATCTCCCTGGACAACCCCAGCTCGACCTCGCGCACCGCCCGCTGGGACCAGGCCCGCGCCGCACTGTGGTCGTCGTTGCCGGGGGTACGCCACTGCTGCCAGCACCCGCCGGAGAGCGCCACCGCGACCGGCGGGAGCACCTCGTCTCGGGACGCCACCGGATAGCTGGCGGCAGCGTCGATCGCCTCCGGGCCGGTCAACTCGGCCACGCCGGCCGTGCTGGTGATCAACAACACCTTGTCCAATTCGTGGCCGGGCCGATGATCGGTCAGGCCGTACTGCACTGCCGCGGCGATCCGGCGTCGCACGCCTTCGGTCGGCGGAGCGCCCAGCACCCGCGACGCGGCGTCGGTCATGATGCCGCGCACCGCCTGATCGCACTGCGAGGTGGCCAACAGCGACAACGCCGCCATCTCCCGGTCGAGGAGATCCGGTAGGCCGGCACAGCCGACTCCGAACACGATCTCCTGAACGGCTCGCAGGTGGATGTTCGCCAACTCCAGGGCAAGGTGCTGGCGGATCCGCTGCGCACACGTGCGGGCGTGGCGGTCGAGCCGTTCGGACCAGTCGCCCGGATTGGCGGCCACGGCGACGCGGCCCTGCTGGCCCGGCAGGACCGGTGGGTCGACGCTGGCCCGCTGCAACCCCTCACGCGACGCCCAGCCCACCAGCGCCCGCCGCAGGTCGGCAGCGGTGGCGGCACCGTCGACCGGGAACCACCGCGCGCCCGCGAGCGCCGGCACCGCGGCCAGCAGCGCGGCCCGATGTGCCGCCACCGTCACCGCGACCGCATCCACCTCGGTCTGCGCACCCCCGACCGGCGGGACGGACGCCCCCGCGCCCTCCGTAGTCGCCGCGCCGTCGGCAAGCGGAGCCCAACCCACCGCGCCCGGGGTGACCGCGAAGACGACCTCCACCGACGTCGAGGCGACTTCGGCGAGCAGGTTCAACTCGGCGGCGGTGAAAGCCTGGTCGGCGGCGATCACGAAGAGCAGCGCGCCGGCCCGGCCCGCCGCTTCGAGCAGCACCCGGGTGCCGGAGACACCGAGGGTGGCGGTGTCCGGAACGTCGATCAGCGCGAAGTGCCGTAGCAGGGGCTCGGGCACGGTCAGCTCGACCCGCCGGGGCGGGCGGGCCAACGCCGGACCGGCGGCGTCCCGGTCCGCGCCGTACGAATGCGGCTGGCGGTAACCGGGCACGAACGCCGCCCGGGTGGGCACCTTGGCGTTGCGCACCACCAACCAACTGCCGGCGGGCACGGTGAGCATGACCGGGTCGAGCCCGAGCAGGGTGGCGAGCACGGCACGCCGCTCGGCACCGGCCGGGCCGACGGCGACCACGCCGAGCGGCTCGTCCGGGGCGGGGCCGGTTGCGCCGACCCGGGTCGGGAGCGGGCCGCAGGTCGGTAGGTCGGCTGGGCCGGTCATGTCGTCCGGCGAGTCGACCGAGGGGAGAGGGCCCTGCTTCATCAGGTGCCTCCCGTTGCAGGTGATCGGAGGTCCGGTCGCGAAATTTCCGGTACGCCAACCCGGATGTCGGAAGACTACGGGCGGGCCGACGACCGGGCAGAACACCTCGAATACTCACCGGTAATTGTGCGATTACTCAACTTCGTACCGTGACGGTGCGAGCGCGGACGGATTCCGATCGATATGCTGCGCGGATGAGTCGATGGGAGTTCGTCGGCCGCACGGATGAGCTCAACCGCCTGCTGGAGGCGGTGACCGGTGAGGCCGGCCGCGGGCTCTTCTTCAGCGGCAGCGCTGGCATCGGCAAGAGTCGTTTGCTGCGCGAGGGCGTGGGCGCGTTGCCCACCGACCGGTTCGCGATCTGGTCCATCGCCGCGAGCGCCACCACGGCGGCGCTGCCGTTCGGCGGGCTGGTCCAGGTCCTCCCCGCCGAGCAGCCCCAGGGCCTCTCCCCCGCCGGTGTCCTGCGCTGGGCGCTGCACGTGCTGCAACAGCAGGCGGCCGGCCGACGGATCGTGCTCGCCATCGACGATGCCCACCTGCTCGACCCACCCTCCGCCGCGCTGGTGCACCTGGTCGCCCGCGCCGAGAACGCCACAGTGGTCGGCACCCTGCGCGACGGCGAGCAGATCCCGCTGCCGATCCGCGCACTCTGGACCGACGATCTGGTCGAACACGTCGAGCTGACCCCGATGCCGCAGACGGAGACCGCGGGCCTGCTGGCGGCGATCCTGGGCGGCCCGGTCGACCCCGGCTCCGCCGACCGGCTCGGTCGACTGTCGTCCGGCAACCCACTGCTGCTGCGCGAGCTGGTGCACGCCGCCAACGGCAGCGCGGAGTTGAAGCAGACGTACGGGATCTGGAAGTGGACCGGCCGGTTGGAGCTGGCACCCAACCTGAGCGACCTCATCGACACCCGGGTCGGAAAGCTCACCGACGGCGTCCGCGCGGTCGTCGAGCTTGTCGCCTTCGGCGAACCACTCGGCCTGCATCTGCTCAAGCAGGCCGCCGATCAGGCAGACGTGGAAACCGCCGAGGAGCGCGGGCTGATAACTGTGGACCAGCACGACCGACGCACCAACGTCCGGCTGGCCCACCCCCTCTACGGCGAGGTGATGCGCCGTCGCTGTCCGGTCAGCCGCACCCGCCGGCTTCAGGCACACCTCGCCGAGCTGATCGAACAGGTCGGCAAGCGCCGCCGCGACGACCTGCTGCGGGTCGCCGTCTGGCGACTCGACTCGGGCACCGCACAAGACCCGGCCCTGCTGCTGGAGGCCGCCGTTCAGGCGTTCACCCGCTACGACGTACCGCTGGCGACCCGCCTGGCGCGGGCCGCGCTGAATGCCGACGGCGGCTCCGACGCGGCGGAGCTGCTGGCCACCATCCTGATGTTCGCCGACCGGCCCGGCGAGGCGATCGACGTCCTCGACGCGGTGACCCCGGAGCCCGGCGACGAGCGACGATTCTGTCGATGGCTGACCGTACGCGGGATGGTCAGCTACTGGGGGCTGAGCCAGGAGTCCACGGTGGAGGAGATCGCCGACCAGGTCGAGCAGCTCAGCGATTCCGCAGACCGCGCCCGGGTGCACGCCTTCGAGGCGATCATGCGCCTGCACCGACTGGACACGACCGCCGCGGTACGGCTCAGCCAACGCGTCCTGGACCGGCCGGCGGCCGGCGTCGCCGCCCGCGAACTGGCCCGTTCCACAATCGCGTACGTCCAGGCCGCGCAGGGCGAGCTGACCCGCAGTGGTACGGCCATCGCCCAGGTGCACTCGGCCGCTGCCAACTGGCGCACCGACATGCCGTACCTCCAACTGGCGCTGGAGTTGGCCCGGGGCACCCGGCTCATGCTCACCGGCGACCTGGCCGGAATCGACGCGATCGTTGCCGACGAGTTCGCCGACCTCGCCGGGGAGGGTGACTTCCGCCTCGGCACCGGCTATCTGGCCATCCTCCAGGCGTACTCGTTCCGGCTGCGCGGGCAGAGCGCCGCGGCCATGCGGACTTCCCTGGGCGCCTGCGCGGTGCTGGCCACGAGTCGGGTCTACGCCGGCCTGGCCCAGGCCGAACGCGCCCAGTCGGCGGCGCTGCGCGGTGACGCCGTGCAGGCAGCCGAGGCGATGGCCGAAGCCGACCGCACCCACGCGCCGGGAATGGCGGTGCTCTACCCGTGGCTGGAGCAGGCTCGGGGCGCGACGCTCGCCGCGGGTGGCGACCTGATGGGCGCGGTCAAGCACCTCGGCGACCTGGTGGATCGGCTGCGCTCGGACGGCTTCGCCGGGCACGAGGTGCACGTTCTGCACGACCTTGTCCGACTGGGTCAGGCAGGCATGGCGGTCGGGCCCACCTGTTCCGACGGTGGTCGACGCACCGTCGCGCAGCGCCTCGCCGAGCTCTCCGAGCGGGTCGACGGGGTGCTTCCGCCGCTGCTGGCCCGGCACGCCCGCGCCGCGGTGATCGACTCCTCCACTGATCTGCTCGCGGTCGCCGACGACTACGCCGCACTGGAGTTGACCGTGTACGCGGCCGAGGCCACCTCCCAGGCCGCTCAGCGGTTGCGCCAGCAGCACTCGGCCGCCGCCAACGACGCCCGGGAGCGCCTCGCCGGCTTGCTCGGGCGCTGCGACCTGATCCGGACCCCGGCGCTCCAGGCCGGTGCGCCGGTGCTCACCGAGCGGGAGTGGCAGGTGGCCCGCCTCGCCGCGCACGGTGCGGCCAGCCGGGCCATCGCCGAACGGCTCTACCTGTCGGCGCGCACAGTGGAGAACCACCTCCAGCGGATCTACGCCAAGCTCGGCGTCACCAGCCGGGCCGAGCTGTGGGCGGCGTTACGCTCGATACCGGGCCATGACGGCGGCGACGCGAGCTGAACCTTAGGCTGGGGCGGTGAGCATCCACCGCCCCGCGCTGCTGACCGACCACTACGAGCTGACGATGGTCAGCGCGGCCCTGAAGGACGGCACCGCCGACCGCCGGTGTGTCTTCGAGGTGTTCAGCCGCCGGTTGCCGAGTGGCCGCCGGTACGGCGTGGTCGCCGGGACGGCCCGGCTGATCGAGCTCATCCGTGACTTCCGGTTCGACCCCGCCGAGGTGGAGTTCCTGCTGCGGACCGGGGTGGTCGACGAGACGGCGGCGGCCTGGCTCACCGACTACCGCTTCACCGGGGACATCGACGGGTACGCCGAGGGTGAGCTGTTCTTCCCCGGTTCACCGATCCTCACCGTCTCCGGCGGTTTCGCCGAGTGCGTGGTGCTGGAGACGCTGGCGCTGTCAGTGCTCAACCACGACAGCGCCGTGGCCGCGGCGGCAGCTCGGATGGTGACCGCGGCGCGGGGCCGGGCTCTGATCGAGATGGGGTCGCGTCGGGCACACGAGGGGGCTGCGGTCGCCGCGGCGCGGGCCGCGTACCTGGCCGGTTTCCGGTTCACGTCCAACCTCGCCGCCGGTGCGCTCTACGGAATCCCGACGGCGGGCACGGCGGCGCACGCCTTCACCCTGCTGCACGACGACGAGCGGGCGGCGTTCGCCTCGCAGGTCGCCACGCTGGGCAAGGACACCACGCTGCTGGTCGACACGTACGACATCAGCCAGGGCATCCGTAACGCGATCGCGGTGGCTGGGCCGGAGCTGCGGGCGGTGCGGATCGACTCGGGCGATCTCGCGGTGATCGCTCAGCAGTCCCGGGAGTTGCTCGACTCGCTGGGCGCCACCGAGACCAAGATCATCGTGTCGGGTGACCTGGACGAGTACGCGATCGCCGCGCTGGCCGCCGAACCGGTGGACATGTACGGCGCCGGCACGGCCGTGGTCACCGGTTCCGGGGCACCGACCGCCGGGTTGGTCTACAAGCTGGTCGAGGTCGAGGGACGGCCGGTGGTGAAGCGCTCCGAGCACAAGGCGACAATCGGCGGCCGGAAGGTCGCGGTCCGCCGGCACAAGCCGACCGGCACCGCCACCGACGAGATCATCGTCCCGCAGGGCGTTCCGGACCGGCAGCCCAACGACCGCCTGCTCCAGCGGTCGTTCGTGGTCGCCGGTGAGCCGGTGCCGCTGCCCACGCTCGACGAGTCGCGCGAGCACCTGCGTGAGTGTCTGATCTCCATCCCGTGGGAGGGGCTGAAGCTCTCGGCCGGCGACCCGGCCGTGCCGGTCACCGTCGTACCCGCTGGCTGAGCCTTCCGCCGATCCGACCTCGAAGGGAAACCCCGATGGCCAACGCGCTGATCATCGTGGACGTGCAGAACGACTTCTGTGAGGGCGGCTCGCTGGCCGTCGCCGGCGGGGCAGGGGTGGCCGCCGGCATCTCCCGGCTACTCGCCGCCGAGCCGGACCGGTGGGCGCACGTGGTCGCCACCAAGGACTACCACGTCGACCCTGGTGCCCACTTCGGCGATCCGCCGGACTTCGTGGAGTCCTGGCCCCGGCACTGCGTGGTGGGCACCAGCGGTTCGGAATTCCACAGCGAACTGGACACCACGCGCGTCGAGGCGATCTTTCACAAGGGCGAGCACGCGGCGGCGTACTCCGGTTTCGAGGGGCATGCCGACGACGGCGAGTGCCTGGCCGACTGGCTGCGCCGCCACGACGTGGACCGGGTCGACCTGGTCGGGATCGCCACGGATCACTGCGTCCGGGCGACCGCGCTGGACGCCGCCCGGGAGGGTTTCGTCACGACCGTGCTGCTCGAGTTGACCGCCGCCGTCGCCCCGGCGACCACCGACGTGGCCCTCCGCGCGATGGACGGCGCCGGGGTGATCATGCACGGCCAGCCTGTGATCAGAGCCGCATGAGGCCCTAATTGATTGGCCAAGGGGCCGCCGCCGGTCGAGGATGTCGCCGGAGGTACGGACCCACGTGAACATGAAGCCTTACCGGCAGGCGCTCGCCCTGCCCGGCCTGCGGTCGCTGTTGCTGATCGCCGTCCTCGCCCGTATCCCGCTCACCGCGACCGGGGTGACGCTGACCTTCCACGTGGTGCTCGATCTTGATCGGGGCTACGGGGCGGCCGGCCTGGTGGGTGCTGCCGTCACCGTGGGTGCGGCGATCGGCGGGCCGCTGCTCGGCCGGCTGGTGGACCGGCGAGGACTGCGCCCGGTCCTGGTGCTCACCGGTATCGCCGAAGCGATCTTCTGGTCCACAGCGCCCTCGCTGGCGTACCCGTTGCTCCTGCCGGCCGCCTTCGTGGCCGGCTCCCTGGCCCTACCCATCTTCTCCGTGGTCCGTCAGTCGATCGCCGCGCTGGTCCCCGAGGACCAGCGCCGCCCGGCCTACGCACTGGACTCGATGTCGGTGGAGCTGTCCTTCATGATCGGCCCGGCGTTGGCGGTGGCCCTGGTCACCGCGATCTCCGCGCAGACCACGATGTATCTGGTCGGTGGCGGCATCGTCGCCGCCGGGATCGCCCTATGGCTGGTCAACCCACCGATCCGGGATGCCGCCGAGCCGGCCGGCCCACAGCGCCGGGTGCCGCGTCGGGAGTGGCTGACACCCCGACTGCTCGCCGTGCTGGCGCTCAGCGCCGCCGCGACCCTGGTGCTCGGCGGCACCGACGTGGCGGTGGTAGCCGTCCTGCGAGCCAGCGGCGAGGTCGGCTGGACCGGCGCGGTCCTGGCCATCTGGGCGGTCGCCTCGCTGGCCGGCGGTTTCGCCTACGGGGCCGTGCACCGCTCGTTCTCCCCGTTGGTGCTGACCGCCACACTGGCCCTGTTCACCATTCCGGTGGGGCTGGGCGGTGCGCACTGGTGGCTGCTGTGCCTGGCGTTGATCCCCGCCGGCGCGCTCTGCGCGCCGACGATCGCGGCCGGTTCGGACGCGGTCAGCCGCCTGGTCCCGGCCGAGGTACGCGGTGAGGCCATGGGTCTGCACGGCTCCGCTGTCACCGTCGGCATCGCGATCGGCGCGCCGCTCGCCGGCGCGGTGATCGACGCCAGCGCGCCAGCCTGGGGCTTCGCGGTAACCGGTGCGCTCGGCGCGCTGGTCACCCTGGTGGTGCTCCCGATCGAGCTGCGCCGCCGCCGCAACGCCGGCGCCCCCACCCCGCCGCCCGTCGAAACCGACCTCACCCCCGCCGCCCGCTAACCGTCCGACCCGGCCGGAGCCGAGCCGAGCCGGACTGGGCCGGACGGAGCCGGGCCGAGCCGGGCCGAGCCGGGCCGAGCCGGGCCGAGCCGGGCCGAGCCGGGCCGAGCCGGGCCGAGCCGGGCCGAGCCGGGCCGAGCCGGGCCGAGCCGAGCCGGGCCGAGCCGAGCCGGACTGGGCCGGACTGGGCCGGGCCGAGCCGAGCCGGACTGGGCCGGACGGAGCCGGGCCGAGCCCAGCCGGGCGGGCGGGCGCGCGGGGGCAACTCCGCGGACAGGCGAGCAGGAGCGGGTCGAGGCGGCCGGCGCGCCGTCTGGCGCAACAGCGGTACCGGGGTAACTGCGGATCGAGGTGTCCGCCGGGCAGCCGGCAGGCATACATACTGATACGCCTGATGTCTGTGAGTCATCGTGATGACTCACAGGCATCAGGCTCACTAGGGACATGGCCTGCCTTGGGGCCAGGCCGAGCCGACGCCAGGCTGAGCCGACGCCAGGCCAGCCGAACCGACGCCAGGCCAGCCAAGCCGACGCCAGGCCGGCCGAGCCGACGCCAGGCCGAGCCGAGCCGACGCCAGGCCGAGCCGAGCCGAGCCGAACCGAACCGAACCGACGCCAGGCCGGCCGAGCCGACGCCAGGCCGAACCGACGCTGGGCCGGGCCCAGACCTAGCAGACGCGGCTAAAGACAGTTGCCGGTAAGCGGCGTGGAGCGGCCGGAACGAGGCGAGACGCGAGAGTGGCACTGGCTGGACATAGCGACGGGCGCCGCTCCCGGTGATCCCGGGGCGCGGCGCCCGTCGTACTGCTTGCGTCGAGCGTCAGTGCCGGTCGACGTCGCTCGCGGTGTCCTCGCGGTAGCTGGCTCCGCCGTCGGACTCGCTGGTGAGCGGCTTGGCGCCACCCTCCGGCGGGCCGGCCAGGCTCTGACCCGCGGCCAGCTCCGGGAACTTCGCGTCGAACGCGGGGCGCTCGGAGCGGATCCGCGGCATCCGGTCGAAGTTGCGCAGCGGCGGCGGGCTGCTGGTCGCCCACTCCAGCGAGTTGCCGTGACCCCAGGGGTCGTTCACCTCGACCACCGGGCCGGTCTTGTACGACTTCCAGCAGTTGTAGATGAACGGCAGCGTGGAGATACCGGTGATGAACGCGCCGATCGTGGAGATCGTGTTCAGCGTGGTGAAGCCGTCGCCAGGCAGGTAGTCGGCGTAACGCCGGGGGAATCCCTCCGCGCCGAGCCAGTGCTGCACCAGGAACGTGGTGTGGAACCCGATCATGGTGAGCCAGAAGTGCACCTTGCCCAGGCGCTCGTCGAGCATCCGACCGAACATCTTCGGGAACCAGAAGTAGATGCCGGCGAAGACCGCGAACACGATGGTGCCGAAGAGCACGTAGTGGAAGTGCGCCACCACGAAGTACGAGTCCGACACGTGGAAGTCGAGCGGCGGGCTGGCCAGCAGCACACCGGTGAGACCACCGAAGAGGAACGTGACCAGGAAGCCGACGGACCAGAGCATGGGCGTCTCGAAGCTGATCTGGCCCCGCCACATGGTGCCGATCCAGTTGAAGAACTTCATACCGGTCGGCACGGCGATCAGGTAGCTCAGGAAGCTGAAGAACGGCAGCAGCACCTGGCCGGTCGCGAACATGTGGTGCGCCCAGACGCTCATCGACAGCGCCGCGATGGAGATGGTGGCGGCCACCAGGCCCTTGTAGCCGAAGATCGGCTTGCGGGAGAAGACCGGGATGATCTCGCTGATGATGCCGAAGAACGGCAGCGCGACGATATACACCTCGGGGTGCCCGAAGAACCAGAACAGGTGCTGCCAGAGCATCGGCCCACCGGTTGCCGGGTCGTACACGTGGGCGCCGAGGATGCGGTCCGCGGCCAGCGCGAAGAGCGCGGCGGCCAGCAGCGGGAAGACCAGGATCACCAGGAGGCTGGTGACCAGGATGTTCCACGTGAAGATCGGCATCCGGAACATGGTCATGCCGGGCGCGCGCAGGGTCAGCACCGTGGTGATCATGTTCACCGCGCCGAGGATGGTGCCCAGGCCGGAGATGGCCAGACCCATGATCCACATGTTGGCGCCGACGCCGGGCGAGTGCTCGACGCTGCTCAGCGGCGCGTACGCGAACCAGCCGAAGTCGGCGGCGCCACCCGGGGTGATGAACCCGGCGGTCGCCATCGTGCCGCCGAACAGGTACAGCCAGTAGGCGAAGCTGTTCAGTCGGGGGAAGGAAACGTCGGGCGCGCCGATCTGGATCGGCACGATGTAGTTCGCGAAGGCGAACACGATCGGCGTCGCGAAGAACAGCAACATGATCGTGCCGTGCATCGTGAAGAGCTGGTTGTACTGCTCGGGCGACAGGAACTGCAGCCCGGGTCGGGCCAGCTCAGCCCGCATGATCAGGGCCATCAGGCCACCGATCATGAAGAACACGAACGCGGTGATCATGTACATGATCCCGATTTGCTTCGCGTCCGTGGTTCGCAGCAGCCGCGCGATGGCCGACCCCTTGACCGGCTCCCGGACCGGCCAGGGCCGGGTCACGACCGGCTTGGGTGCGACGGTGGTCACGAGTGGCCTCCGGTTCTCGGTTGTCCCGCTCGGCACACGCTGGTTATCGGCGGGCCGTCATCCGCAAGGAGGATAGTCCCCGGCAGGTCGCAGCGCCGCGTGGGGTGGCGTGACACGATCTACAACGGGCCTACAGCGGGCCGAGCAGGAGCCGGTAGTGCTCCCCGAAGATCCGGTCGCCGCGGCCGCGCAGCAGCGGGTCGCGCAGCGCGGGAGGCACGTCCCTGGTCCGGTTGCGGTCCCGGGTCCGGTCCCGCACCCATCGGGTACGCGGACGGCGACGGCTCTCGTACGCCACGAGCGCCGCGTCCACGCTGTTGGCGGCGCGCAGCGACTCGGCCAACACCACGGCGTCCTCCAGGGCCATGGCCGCGCCCTGCGACAGCGTCGGCGCGGTGGCGTGCGCGGCGTCGCCGACCAGCAGGACGCGCCCCCGGTGCCACCGGCCCAACTCCACCTCGTCGGTGATCCCGGCGTGCACCTCGTCGAGCGCCGCCAGCACCTCGGGCACCGGGCCGCGGTAGTCGGCGAAGACGTCCCGCAGCCGGGCCAGCGGGTCGGCGGGTTGCTCGGTGCTGGCCTCGTCGGCGTAGAGGTGCAGCCGCCCGGCGCCGATCGGCACCATCAGGAAGCCGGAGCGCTGCCCGAGCAGCGCGGTCCACTCGGTGACCGGTGGGCCGTCGCGCAGGACGGCCCGGTAGACCACCTGCCCGACAGGGCGCGGCGGCCCACCGAGCGCGGCCAGCGCCCGGACCGAGGAGCGTGGCCCGTCGGCACCGATGACCAGGTCGTACTCGGTGGCGGTGCCGTCGGTGAAGGTGACGCCGACCGCGCCCGGGAGCAGGTCCAGGGTGCGGACCTCGGCACCGTGCCGGACCGCGCCGCCGGCACCGCTGAGCAGCACCCGGTGCAGGTCGGCCCGGGGTAACGCCCGGCACTCGCCGACGCCGGCCCAGAGGGCGTCGAGGTCGACCTCGCAGAGTTGGGCGCCCGCGGCGTCGAAGAACCGCTGGCGGCGGATCACCTGCCCGATCGGCCGGACCGGGTCGTGCAGGTCGAGCCGGTGCAGCGCGCGGGCGGCGTTGCCGGGCAGGTACAGACCAGTCTCGGCGAACTCCCCCGGTGGCAGCTTGTCGGTCACGTCGGGCCGGAAGCCCGCCAGGCGCAGCGCCCGGGCTACGGCCAGGCCGGCGATGCCCGCGCCGACGACGAGGATGCGCAGGGGGGAGCCACCCATGGTGGTGTACGCCTCCGGAGGGGGAGCGGCACGCGTTGGAGGCAACACGCTACTCGGAGCGATCGGCGCACACCAGGCCCAATCGGCCCGCACGCCACCGCTCGTCGGCGACCCGCACCGCTTGGCCGGCCGTCCGTCGCCAGCCGTAAGGCGGGGGCGCGGCAATCCTCACAATTCGCCAGTTCACCGCGGACGGTTGCGCGTCAGTTTCAGACATGTAAATGTGTCGTTGAGCGTGGGAGCGCTCCCGCACTGCCCCACCACATCCGGCGCCCGGGCACGCGCCGCAGTCAAGGAGCGTCATGAAACGTAAACTTCGGGCCCTGGCCGCCGCCGGGCTGCTGGTCGCCAGTTCACTCGTGGCCGTCGCCCTCGGCGGCAACGCCTCCGCCGACACCCAGATCTGTGAGCAGTACGGCTCGACCACCATCCAGGGCCGGTACGTGGTGCAGAACAACCGCTGGGGCACCACCGCCCAGCAGTGCATCAACGTCACCAACAACGGCTTCGAGATCACCACGCTGAACGGCAGCAGCCCCACCAACGGGGCGCCCACGGCGTACCCCTCGGTGTTCTTCGGTTGTCACTACACCAACTGCTCCCCCGGCACGAACCTGCCGATCCAGGTGAGCCAGATCAGCAGCGCCACCAGCAGCATCTCCTACCGCTACGTCAGCGGCGCCACCTACAACGCGTCGTACGACATCTGGCTGGACCCGTCGCCCAAGCGGGACGGCGTGAACCAGATGGAGATCATGATCTGGCTCAACCGGCAGGGCCCGATCCAGCCCATCGGCTCGGTGGTCGGCACCACGAACCTGGCCGGCCGCACCTGGGAGGTCTGGCGGGGCAGCAACGGCTCCAACAACGTCATCTCCTACGTCGCGCAGTCGGCGATCTCCAGCCTGAACTTCAGCGTGCTGGACTTCATCAACGACACCCGCAACCGGGGAGCGATCAACAACTCCTGGTACCTGACCAGCATTCAGGCCGGCTTCGAGCCGTGGCAGGGCGGCGTCGGTCTCGCGGTGACCTCGTTCTCGGCCAACGTCAACGGCGGTGGCAACCCCACCAACCCGCCGACGACCCCGCCGCCGGGCGGTGGTGCGGGCTGCGCGGTGAAGTACACGGCCAACTCGTGGAACAACGGCTTCACCGCCGACGTGCAGATCACCAACACCGGGTCCAGCGCGATCAACGGTTGGACGATGAACTACAGCCTGCCCAGCGGGCAGACGGTCACCAACGCCTGGAACGCCACGGTGAGCCAGAGCGGTTCGGCGGTGACCGCCCGCAACGTGGGCCACAACGGGTCCATCGCACCTGGAGGCACGGCCAGCTTCGGCTACCAGGGCACCCTGAACGGGTCGTACTCGTCGCCGAGCAGTTTCTCGCTCAACGGGGCAACCTGCTCCCGCTCCTGAGCTGACCGTGGGGGCGTGACCTGACGGTCGCGCCCCCACCGCGTACGAGATCAGGGTCAGACGCGGGTGAGGCGTACGGCGTCGGCGATGACCAGGCCGCTGGTGTTGCTCCACCGGCTCACGCCCACCCGGTTGGCGTCGCCGGCCGGCAGCGTGAACGTGCCGAGGACCCGCCACTGCCCACCGGTGGCCCGCTGGTCGACGCGGACGGTCTGGTTGCCGGTGCTGGTGGCGACGATGTACGGGGCGGCGCTGTTGTAGCCCGAGTTCGCCGGCCACCAGGCCTCGACCCGGTAGTTGCCGGCGGCCGGGACGTTGAACCGGTACCAGGCGACGTCGCTGGCGGCGACCGGCTCGGCGTAGCGGTAGTCGGCACCGTGGCGCTGACTGGAGTACGAGGACACGCCCCAGTTGGCGCTGGCGGTGAACCGACCGCTGGTGGTGTTGTCCACCGTGGCGGACCATGTCGTGCCGCCGCCGGCCATTCTCGCCGCCACGTCGGCGCGCATGACGTTCAGGTCGATGAACGACGGGTCGATCTTGCCGGTGGTGCTGGTCTCCCGGTGGCCCCGGGCGTAGCTGCTGTTCCGGCCGAGGCGGGTGAGCACGGCGGCGGTGGCGGCCAGCGACGCGTCGTACTGTGCGGCGGTCATCTCCTGGTTGACACCGTTGTAGTCGATCTCCCACCCGATCATCAGGGTGTTGCCGTCCCCGGCCGGGATCGGTCCGCTGCCGCCGCTGACCCCGGCGTGGTTGCAGCGGCCGGCGGAGATGACGTGGAAGACGCCGTGGTAGTCGACCAGCGCCTGGCACAGCGGCCCCGGCAGGTCGGACCGGCCGTTGATGCAGATGCCGAGCGCCGGGTGTGGGTTGCTGGCGCTGGAGGTCGAGGCGGTGTGGTGCCACAGCACCCCGATGGGGTCGAAGGAGCCGGGTCGCATCCGGTTGAGCCAGTCACCCTCGACCACGACCTGGACGCCGGCGGCACGCAGTACGTCCACCAGCCACGGGATCGTCGCCATCAGGCGTCCGGAAGCAGGTCGGCGAGGCACTCGACCTTCGGCGCGGCGCTCACCGCGGTGGGTCGGGCGACGACGGTCAGCGCGGCTGCCACCAGGGCGGGGATGCCGAGCAGCCCACGGCGGCGCAGACGGATGGATGGTGATCGGGCCATGGCGATCCTCCAGCGACGGCGGGTACGAACGGATCGACGAACGTGATGACGGGCACGCTATACCGTCACGTACGTCGATGTCGATACCCTTCAACGTCGACTCAAGGGCTGAAGGAAACCGCCAAGTCAGACCTCGCCGAGCGCGTCGATGTCGCGCATCTCCTCCGCCGTGAGCGAGAAGTGGAAGACGTCGAAGTTGGCGGTGATCCGCTCCGGCGTCACCGACTTCGGAATCGCCACGATCTCGTGGTCGATGTGCCACCGCAGCACCACCTGCGCCGGGGAGACGCCGTGTGCGGCGGCGATCCTGACCAGCACCGGGTCACTGAGGTCGCTGGTCTTGAACGGGCTGTACCCCTCCAGCACCACGCCCCGGTCCCGGTGTTCGGCGTGCCGCTGCCGGTCGTACAGCGCCGGGCTCCACTCGATCTGGTTGACCGCCGGGTTCTCCTCGGTGGACTGGATCAGCTCGTCGATCTGCGCGGTGCTGTAGTTGCTCACCCCGATGGCCCGGGTGAGATTCTCGTCCCGGGCGGCGATCAGCTCCCGCCAGAGCGGGATGCTGTCACCCGACGACGACGGCGGCCAGTGGATCAGCCACAGGTCCAGGTACTCGACGCCGAGCGCCTCCAGGCTGGCCTCCAGCGTCTGCCGCTCCCGGCCCATCTGGTTGGGGGGCAGCTTCGTGGTGATGAAGACGTCCTCCCGGCGCAGCCCGCTCTCGCGCACCGCACGGCCGACCTCCCGCTCGTTGCCGTACACGGTGGCGGTGTCGAGGTGCCGGTAGCCGGTGTCGAGCGCCGCCAGCACGGCGTCGTACCCGGCCTGGCCGGTGGCCTGCCAGGTGCCGAAGCCGAGCAGGGGCATCCGCACGTCACCGGGGAGCAGGGCGGTGGGCTGGTCGGTGAGGTCCATGACCTCCGTTCTACCCCGCCGAGCCCCCAACCGCCGAGCGAACCGGACACCTGAGGCGTCGACGTGCCGTACGCGCAACGCCGGGACCTGCCCGATGGGCTGGCCTTGGCCGGTGCGCACTGGCAGACTCCGCCGTGGTCCCCGACGCGGGCGACACTGGCTGGGCAACGACGCGGTCTGACGGCGAGGAGCGACGTGTACCTGACCCACCTGGACTGCCCGCGATGCGGCAGGGAGTACGCCGCCGACCGGTTACAGAACCTCTGCGAGTGCGGGTCGCCGCTGCTCGCTCGCTATGACCTGCCAGCCGTGGCGAAGGCGGTCACCCCGGAACGCTTTCCGCTGCGCCCGGCCGACCTGTGGCGCTACCGGGAGCTGCTGCCGGTCGCCGACCCCCGGCACGTCACCACGCTGGGCGAGGGCTGGACGCCCCTGCTGCGCGCCAGTGGGTACGGCACCGAGATCGGCATCGCGGACCTGATGGTCAAGGACGAGGGGCTGATCCCGACCGGCTCGTTCAAGGCCCGGGGCGCGGCGGTCGGGGTGAGCCGGGCCCGCGAGCTGGGCGTCGAGCGGATCGCGATGCCCACCAACGGCAACGCCGGGTCGGCCTGGGCCACGTACGCCGCGCGGGCCGGGATGGGCGCGACGATCGTCATGCCGTTGGCTGCGCCGAGCATCTGCCGGCGCGAATGCGTCGCCGCCGGTGCCGACCTGCGCCTGATCGACGGACTGATCGGCGACGCCGGCCGGCGGGTGGCCGAGCTGATCGCGGAGTCGAACGGGGCGATCTTCGACGCCGGCACGCTGCGCGAGCCCTACCGGCTGGAGGGCAAGAAGACGATGGGGTACGAGATCGTCGAGCAGCTCGGCTGGCAGGCACCGGACGTCATCATCTATCCGACGGGCGGCGGTGTCGGCCTGATCGGCATCCACAAGGCGCTGCACGAACTGCGCGAGCTGGGCTGGATCGGTGACAAGCTGCCCCGGCTGGTGGCGGTGCAGTCCACCGGCTGCGCGCCGATCGTGCGGGCGTTCGCCGCCGGCGAGAGTCGGGCGCAGCCGTGGGCGGACGCGCAGACGGTGGCGTTCGGCATCACCGTGCCGGCCCCGCTGGGCGACGAGCTGATCCTGGCGGCGCTGCGGGACTCCGCCGGCACGGCCGTCGCCGTCGACGACGCGGACATCCTGGCCGACCTGCGAGACTTCGCCGCCCGGGAAGGGCTGCTGCTCTGCCCGGAAGGGGCGGCCTGCCTCACGGCGGCCCGGCAACTGCGCGCCGGCGGGTGGATCCGCGCCGGTGAGCGGGTGGTGGTGCTCAACACCGGCGCCGGGCTGAAGTATCCGGACACGGTCGACGTGTCCGGCGTACCCGTGCTGGGGTGAGGCCGATCAGTAGCTGTCCGGCTCGGTGATCCGCCACGCCGCGTTGATCAGCCCGATGTGCGAAAGCGCCTGCGGGGTGTTCCCGAGCTGCACCCCGGTGGACAGGTCGATTTGCTCGCTGAACAGCCCCACGTCGTTGGTGTACCCGGCGACCCGCTCGAAAAGCGCCTCGGCGCGTTGCCGCTCACCCGTCATCACCAGGCACTCCACCAGCCAAAACGAACACAGCGGAAAAGCGGCCGGGTCGGTGCTCCACCGCCGGAGCAGCCCCTCGTCGGTGCCCAGCTCCCGTTCCAGCATGCTGATTGTGGAACGCATCCGCGGGTCGGTGGCGGGCAGGAACCGCGCCACCGGCAACGCGAGCACGGAGGCGTCCAGCTCCGGCGACCCGAACGCACCGGTGAACGCACCGATCCGGTCGTTCCATCCCTCGCGCAGCACCACCTCCCGGATCTCGTCGCGTACCGCGGCCCAACGACGCGGGTCGGCCCGATCGCCGAGCCGGTCGGCGAGCCCCACCGCCCGGTCCAACGCCAGCCAGCAGGACACCTTCGACCAGACGTAGTGGCGCTCATCGCCGCGGGTCTCCCAGATACCCCGGTCCGGCAGACGCCAGGTCTCGACCACCTGCTCGGCCAACCCGAGCACCATCTCCCGCAGTTCGTCCTCGAACGTCGCGCCGAGATAGTCGCGCAGCCGCCACACCGCCGCTATCACCTCACCCGGCACGTCGAGCTGCCGCTGCCGCCAGGCGTCGTTGCCGACCCGCACCGGCTTGCTGTCGCGGTATCCGCGCAGGTGGTCGCAGTGGTGTTCGGAGACATCCCGCTCACCCTCCAACCCGAAGAGCACAGGCACGGGTTCGTCACCGACCCGGCCGATCGATCGGGTCACCCAGGTGAACAGCCGGGACGCCTCGTCGGGGCAGGCCGCCACCCAGAGCGCCCGCATCGTCAACGAGAAGTCCCGCAGCCAGGAGTAGCGGTAGTCGTAGTTCCGGTCGCCGCCGATCCGCTCCGGCAACGAGCTGGTCAGCGCCGCAGCGACGGCGCCACTGCGGGCGTAGGTGAGGCCGGTCAGGACCGTCGAGCTGTGGGTGACGAGGTCGCGGTACCGGCCGGAGTACGTGTGCGTCTCCCGGAACGCCTGCCATGCCCGCGTCGTCTCGGCGAGGGCGGCCAGCGGGTCCACCCGGGCCGGCGGAGCCCCGTACGCCTCGCCGAAGGCGACGTCCATCGCGATCACCTGACCGGCGGAGACCTCGAACTCGTGGGTCACCCGGTCGGTGCCCGCCCGCAGGTGCAGACCCCCGGCGTGCAACACCAGCACCACCGGGCCGGCCCCGGCCAGCACCCCGCCGTCCGGCTGCTCGTGCAGGTACGGCGTGAGCAGGCCGTACTCCGGGCGGGGCGCGAAGTCCAGGGCCATCCGTACCCGCCCGGACAGCCCTTCGATCACCCGGATCAGCACGGCCGGTGAGTTCTTGCCCAACTCGTGCGCCCGGGCGCCCTGCTCGGCGGCGAGGGCATCGGTGACCGCCACGCTGCCGTGCGGGGTGTGGTGCACCGTCCGCAGCACCAGCGAGTCCGGTAGGTACGCGCGCTCCACGCGGTAACCCGGGCCGCCGACCCCCATCGGTGCGAGCTGGAAGTGGCCAGCTTTCGGGTCGAGCAGCCGCGCGAACACGGCGGACCCGTCGAACCGGTGCGGGCACCACCAGTCGATCGATCCGTCCTTGCCGACCAGGGCACCCGAACGGGAGTCCGAGAGGAACCCGTAGTCGGAGATCGGCGGCTGCTGCTCCACCCGCAGGGGGTACCCGCATCGGGCTGGATCAGACCGGGTGGCTCACTCGGTCGGTGGCTCGTCCTCGCCCGCCGCCTCGGCCGCGTCGGCCTCCTCCTTGGTCTTGTGCACGGCCTGGTCGGCGTGCTCCGGCGGCCCATAGACCGTGTACAGCACCAGCGGGTTGGGGCCGGTGTTGACGAAGTTGTGCTTGGTGCCCGCCGGCACCACGACCAGGTCGCCCGCGGCCACCTTCCGCTTCGCGCCGGCGACCCGGGCCTCGCCGACGCCGCTGACGAAGGTCAGGATCTGGTCGATGTCCTCGTGCACCTCCTCGCCGATCTCCCCATCCGGCGGAATGGTCATGATGACCAACTGGGTGTGGTCACCGGTCCACAGCACCCGCCGGAAGTCCGGGCTCTTCTCGGCGACAGTCGCGATAGTGAAATGCTCCATGTCCACGCTCATACCCCGTCCGGCGGCACGCCACGCCGGGACTCGCAGATGGTGGAATTCCCCACGGCCGCAGGGTTTGGATTCGCCCGGACCGGGGATCGAGAGCGCAGACCGGCACGAAGGGCCGGTCGAGCCAGGTCCCCGCTGGCGTACCGCCGAACGGCTGCGACGGTGGGAGACGGCCAGAGCGCGGCGACGTTCCGACCACGGTCGAGCGGCGCCGTGCGCTCTTGTACGCCCCCTGGCCCGCGATCTCGCCGGGGAGTGACCGGTTAGCGGTGCAGCCAGGTGAGCAGGTCGGGCGGGGCCAGCGCGGCGGCCCGTAGCTGATAGCGGGATCGCGCGGAGTCGTCCAGCAGGTCCCGTCCCTGACCTGAGCCGCCTCGGCGGAAGAACGCCTGGCGGTCACGCAGCACGCCGAGCGTGTCCGGTGCGAGTTGGTCGGCGCGCTCCCGCATGCGACCGAAGGTGGCCGCTTCGACCAACTCCGGCCCCGGCGCCGGAAGGCCCCACCGGTCGGCGAGGCGGCGCATCTCACCGCCCAGATCGGTCAGCAGGGCGTCGTAGTGCACCAACTCGACGTTCGGCTCGTGCCGGCGGGCCCACGCGTCAGTCAGGTGCATCAGCACCCCGGGCAGCGAGTCCAGCTCGGAGCTGGGGTCCACCTCCCGGTCGACCCAGCTCACCAACCACTCCCGCACCCCAGGCCGCTCGCGGGGCGGCCCCGCCGGGGCGGGTTGACCGGTCAGCTGGGCCAGGCGCTTCCGATCCAGGTTGGCGGCCTGGTGGTAGAGGGAGACCGCCATGTCCAGTGGGTGCCGGGCCACCACCACGTAGTGCACCCGAGGGTCGATCGGCACCCCGTCCAGCGGTGTGTGGGTCTTGATGAACCGCCGGTGTCGCTGGGCGGCCAACCGGTCGTACACCGTGGCCTGCGGCTCGCCCAGCCAGTCCAGCCACGGTGACAACACGGTCAGCGGCGCCGGCAGATCCGGGGTGCCCAGCACCAGGAGCGCACAGATCATCTGCATCCAGGTGGTGCCGCTCTTGGACCGGGTGCTGATCACGATGTCGCCGTCGCGGAACGGGAAACCCGTCCACCGTGCGCTGTCCTCGTCGTCGGATCGGTAGCGGTTGACTGGCGTGGGCACCGGTGGATGGTAGTCACCGAACCGACAGTCGAGCAGCCGAATTCCGACTCCCTTCCCTGTGACATATGCGCATACCTGGCTAGATTGAAGTATGGTGCCCGCCCACGGGGGCCGGGCGGCAACGATCTACCGCCCCATCCTCGCCAACCGACGAGGCGAGCTTGAGGCCCTGTGCCACCTCGATCCCGCGTACGCCGCACTGGTCACTCCGATCCTGGAGATCGGCGCGATCGACCGCTCCACGATGGACGCCATTCGCCGGCTGCCGTCCGGGCTGCTGCCCGCCATCGACGTCAGCGCGCTGCCCGACACCCCCGAGGCGGAGCTGACCCGCTGGGGCGTACCGATGGTGCCAGTCATCGGGCTCTCCGAGAGCGACCACCGGTTGGTCGCGCACGGCGCGGCGGCGCGGGCACATGGCCGCCGCGCGCTCATCCGGCTACGCGCCGCCCAGGACCGGGCCGGGCCGGGCGCGAGCACCACCGCCGTGGAAAGGATCTGGCGGTTCACCGACCTCGCCCCGGAGGAGTGCGACCTGCTGGTGGACGCGGGGGACGTGTGCTGCCCGGCGGACGTGCGGACCGCCGAGCCCCGGATCCGTCACCTGCTGGACTGGGCACGCCGACACGCCTGGCGGTCGGTGACGGTGGCTGCGGGCGGTATGCCGCCGACGCTGTCCCGGTTGCCCACCGACGAACCGGTCCAGCTGGACCGTTGGGACTGGCAGCTGTGGCGACGGCTGGCCGACGCCGGGGTCGATTACGGCGACTACGGCGTCCACCCGGCCGTGCCCGGCACCGGCGACCCCGGCGACCGACTGCCGACCGTGCGTTACACCGACGACGGCAGTTGGTGGGTCTACCGCTGGGCGCGACGCGGCGGCCGGGGCGACGACCGGTTCGCCGACCTGTGTCGCACGCTGGTGTCGGCACCCCACTGGCCAACCACCGGGGCGGCCTTCTCCTGGGGTGACCACGAGCTGTTGCGGCGGGCCCGCAGGGGCGCCGGCGCCGGCTCCACCGCCAACTGGGCGGCGTGGAGCACCTCGCACCACCTGGCCCACGTGCTGAACACGCTGGTGCACCCGGCCGCTGACGGCGCGCCGAGGTGGCACCCCGGGCAGGGGCCACCGCAGCGGGGGCGACCGCTGCGGTGAAGCCCGGTCTACTGCTTCTCGGTGAAGCCGAACTGGATGATGCCCTCGTCGTCGACGGTGGCGTCCACCGACGCGTCACCGAGCAGCTCGGCGGCGTCCTCGTCCAGGAAGATCCGGGCGCCCTGGTTGTCGACCACACGATCGCCCTGCACCGGCTGGGGCACCAACTCGACGGTGAGCGAACCGGCCTCGGTGTCGGCGGCGATCCGCACTCCGCCGTCCTGGGCGACGTCCTGTTGGTTGGCGAGGTCCCGAATGACGAGCACGGCGTTATCGGTCATGGTGAGCATTTGGCTGGAACTCCTCGTGGATTCTCGGCTCGCGGTCGGATACCGCACGGACCGGACAGTCGGCCCGCGTACGAGCACACGTGGGAGGCGACAGAAGGGGCGAACGGTCGTCGCCGTCGCATCAGTTTCGGGGCAGCTGACGGCCCCGCCACTCCCACCGTGCCCGCTGGCGGACCATCCGTCAAATAGAGCTGGATCAGTGGAGAGCGGCGGCCGGGGCCAACCAGGCGCGAATCTCGTTGACCGCCGCACGGCCGGCCCGGTTGGCGCCGATCGTGCTGGCCGAGGGGCCGTACCCGACCAGGTGAACCCGCGCGTCGGCGACCACCCGGGTGCCGTCCATCGTGATACCGCCGCCCGGCGCGCGCAGGCCCAGCGGAGCGAGATGATCGATGGCCGCGCGGAAGCCGGTGCACCAGAGGATCACGTCCGCCGGCACGAACCGCCCGTCCGTCCAGGCCACCCCGTCGGGTGTGATCCGGTCGAACACGGGTAGCCGGTCGAGGACACCGCGCTCGCGCAGTCGGCGTACCTCGGGGGTGACCGGCAGCCCGGTCACGCCCACCACGCTTCCCGGCGGTCGGCCGGCCCGGACCGCCTCGTCCACCCGCGCCACGGCCGCGCGACCCAGCTCCGGGCCGAACTCCTCATCGTTGAACGACGGCGGTCGGCGCGTGACCCAGGTGGTGGTCGCCGCGACGGTGGAGACCTCGCCGAGCAGTTGCACTGCCGAGGTGCCGCCACCGACCACCACCACACGAAGGCCGGCGAACTCGGCCGGCCCCCGATAGTCGGCGGTGTGCAGTTGCCGCCCCCGAAACGTCGACCGGCCCGGATAGTGCGGCCAGAATGGCCGCGTCCAGGTGCCGGTGGCGTTGATCAGGGCTCGGGCGGTCCAGGTGCCCCGGTCGGTGTGCACCTCCAGCCGTCCGTCGGGGCGGGAACGCACCGCCTGGACCCGCACGGGCCGCCGCACCGGCAGGTCGAAGGTTCGCTCGTACGCGGCGAAATAGGCGCTGACCTGCTCGGATGCCGGGCGTTGTGGATCGGCGGGCGGGAGCGGCAGCCCGGGCAGGTCGTGGAAGCCGTGCACCCGGTCGAAGACCAGCGTCGGCCAGCGGTGCTGCCAGGCCCCGCCGGGCCCGTCGTCGGCGTCGAGAATGACGAAGCCGCTGCCGGGGGCGAAGCCGGTACGGCGCAGGTGATATCCGGCGCTCAGGCCGGCCTGGCCGGCGCCGATCACCACGACGTCCGCGGAGAGGGTGTCCACACGGGGTACAACAGCCCGGATGTCGTCACTGTGCCCGTCCTCGGCGGTCGCGCCGATCACAGCCGGCCATTCCGGCCTCGCTCACCTGACCTGCGCCTACGCTGAGCGAATGAGCGACTTCCGTCGGTACGCGGCCGAACTCCTGGGCACCCTGCTGCTGGTGTTCTTCGGGGTGGGCAGCGCGGTCGCCGCACGGGTCCAGGGCGGCGTGGTGGTGGTGGCGCTGGCCTTCGGGTTCGTGATGGTGGCCCTCGTCTACACGATCGGCCCACTCTCCGGCAGTCACGTCAACCCTGCGGTGACGCTCGGCGTGCTGCTCTCCGGAAAGATCTCGGTGCTCGGGGCTGTGGCGTACTGGATCGCGCAGTTCGTCGGCGCGACCATCGCTGCCTTCGTGCTCTGGGCACTCACCCGCTGGGGTGACGTCGCGGACCAGACCGGTGCTCTCGGCACGAATGGTTACGGCGCGCACATCAACCGGGGCGGCGCTGCCGTGCTGGAGGTCGTGCTGACCTTCCTCTTCGTGCTGGTCGTGCTGGTGGTGACCAGCCGGAGCGAGAATCCGGGCACCGCCGGGCTGGCCATCGGGTTGGCCCTCGCCGCGACCCAACTGGTGGGCGTGACGCTGACCGGCGCGGCGGTCAACCCGGCCCGCGCGTTCGGCCCGGCGGTCTTCGAGGGCGGTGTGGCACTGCGGCAACTCTGGGTGTTCATCGTGTTCCCGCTGCTCGGCGGGGCGCTTGCCGCGCTGGTCGCACCGATGCTGATGGGGGCGCAGCGGCACTACTGGGGCGGTCACGAGAAATCGGTCGGCGGGCCGAAGTAGCCCCAACGGCAATATCTTTCGCCCGGGGCCTTTCTCTGGCGAATATTTCCGTGGCAGCATCAGCATATGCATCACCGTCACTTTCCCCGGGCCCTCGCGCTGCTCGCGCTGGTCGCCACCGCGGCCACCGTCGGCGCGCCCGGCGCCACGGCCGAGTCGCCCACCCCCGCGACGACCCAGCTACGCGCCACCATCGACACGATCCTCGCCGACAGCCGGCTGACCGGCGCGCAGGCGTCGGTGGTCGTTGTCGACACCAGCACGGGGCAGACGCTCTACGACCGCAACGGTGACCGCCGACTCGTTCCGGCGTCCAACACCAAGCTGCTGACCTCGACGGCGGCCCTTGAGCTGCTCGGCCCGGGCCACCGCTTCACCACCGACGTGCGCGCCAGCGGCAAGCGCCGCGCGGGTTTGCTCTCCGGCAACCTCTACCTGCACGGCGGTGGCGACCCGACCATGCTCGCCGCCGACTACGACGCGCTCGCCGCGCAGGTCGCCGCCGACGGCGTACGAGTGGTCACCGGAAACCTGGTCGCCGACGACACCCGCTACGACCGCACCCGGCTCGGCCCCGACTGGACCTGGGACGACGAGCCCTACTACTACGCCGCCCAGGTCTCCGCGCTGACCGTCGCCCCGGACACCGACTACGACGCGGGCACCGTGATCGTGCACGCCGCGCCGGCCGACCGGGCCGGCGCCCCGCCGGTGGTGACCACCACCCCCGCCACCGGATACGTCCGAGTCGACAACCGGGCCGAGACGGTCAGCGACGGCGAGACCGCCATCTCGATCGAGCGCGAGCACGGCGGCAACACCGTCGTGGTGACCGGTCAGATCGCCGTCGGCGACGAGCCCGCCAGCGACTGGGTGACCGTCTGGGAACCCACCGGGTACGCCGCCGACGTGTTCCGGGCAGCGCTGCACCGACACGGCGTCCGGGTGCTCGGCCGGACCCTGCTCGGTCAGCCCACCCCGGAGACGGCCGACCCGATCGCGAGACACGAATCGGTGACCCTGGGCGAGCTGATGACGCCCTTCCTCAAGCTTTCCAACAACGGGCACGCCGAGGTGTTGACCAAGGAGATCGGTCGGGTGCTCTCCGGCTCGGGCACCTGGACGGCCGGGCTCACCGCGATCAGCGAGTACGTCGCCGACACCGGAATGGACACCGGGGTGCTGCGTCAGCGTGACGGCTCAGGGCTGTCCCGGCGCAACCTCGTCCCCGCGACGGAGTTCGTCGACCTGCTGAGCGCCGTCCGCGCCGAACCGTGGTTCGCGACGTGGTACGCGGCGCTGCCGATCGCCGGCCAGCCCGAGCGGTTCGTCGGCGGCACCCTGCGCAGCCGGATGGCCGGCACGGCGGCGGCGGGCAACGTGCACGCCAAGACCGGCAGCCTGACCGGTGTCTCCGGCCTCTCCGGCTACGTCACCAGCGCCGATGGTCGACTGCTGGCGTTTTCCATCCTGCTGAACAACTACCTGACGGCGTCGGTGAAGCCGCTGGAGGACCAGATCGCCGTGGCGCTGGCCGGTTTCCGTGCGGGTGGCGCGTCGACGGCACGGGTGGCACCGCCGGCGGTACCGGAGACGCCGCGTACCCCGGAGGGCGTCGAGTGCTCCTGGGTCAAACCGATCACCTGCTGAGCGGCGGCCGGGAGGCGCGGACACGCCTCCCGGCCCGGCGAGCGCTCAGGCCGGACGGCTCGGTGGGGGGACCACCGCCGTCGGGTCGCCACGCTCGATGAGCGCGGCGATCTCAGCGGCCCGCAGCCCGCGCAGCGCCAGCACCCGGGTGCCCCAGCGGTGCAGGCGGCACGGGTGTGGGCTGGCATCGTTGCGGCAGACCACACCCCCGGACCACCGCCGGGGGGCGTGCACCACCACCGCCCGTACGGCGAACTGGGTGTCCTCGCCCGTCACGTACGGCGGCAGGGGAATGTCGCGAAGAACCTCCCCGGACGCTGCACCGGTGCCGGACGAAGCGGCACGACGGACGCGGTGGGCGGTACTGCTACTCATCTCCGCTGCCTCCACACTGGATCGTCGGATGGGGACAGCAGAAAGTTACGGCTCATACGACGGTCCGCGACGGACAAACTGTCCCGCAGCCGGTTCGCGCAGCGATCGGTCAGTCAGTCAGCGCACCGTCACGGCCTGGAGGCCGACGTTGCCGCAGTGTTGCGTGAAGACCTTCTCGACGGTCCAGTTCAGCAGCAGGCGAGCACCCTTCGGCACTGTGAAGCGGATGGTGAACTGGGCGCTCTGACTGGTGTAGGGGTCTTCCAGTCGGGCGGTGCTGGCGGGCCCGCCGGTGGACAGCCGCGCTTCCAGTCGCCCCCGAGCCATCCAGATGCCGCCGTAGAGTTGGACCGTGCGCGGCTCGCCGCTGCCGGCGACGGCGAGGCTGAACCCGTTCCCGGCACCGCAGGTGTAGACACCGTTGGAGGTGCCGTTCGTCGACCGCTCCGGCGTGCCGTCGGACCAGCGCACGTACTCCTGGTTGCCGTCCCAGCCGACCCGCCTGCCAGCGCCTCCCCCGTCGATGATCTCGCCGGAGCCGGAGCGCTTGCGGACCGTCGACCTGCCGTCGCGCTCTCCCCAGTGCACCCAGTCCCGGGTGCCCACGGTGGTGAGGTCGACGGCGGCGGGCATCTCCCCGCGGCTCACCGACAGCGCCAGCGAACCGGGCTTGGCCGGCGGCGGCGGGGCGGGCGGGCTGGCCGACGGTGTCGGGTCCGGCGAGGGCGGACGCTGGCGCGGACGCAGACCGGGAGTGGCCGGCCCCGCCTCGCCGCTGTGCCCGTCTGCGGCCGGGAGAACGGGGGGACGGAGGGCCCCGGCGGACACGCCGCCCGGACCCGCCTGGTCGTCCGGCTCCGGACCGGACCGGAAGCTGAAGTACGAAATCAGCATCACCAGGCCGAGGAGTCCGGCGACCCCCTCCACCACCCAGCGTCGCCGCTGTCGGGCGCGGCGCAACAGGCTGCGGGTCAATCCGGCGGTCATGGCACGCGGGCGGTGCCTCGGCGGCGTATCGCCAGACCTCGAACCAGCCCGCGTGCGGTCTTCGTCCGCCACCGACCCCTCCAACTCCGCCACCCGGCCGTCCTGGACCGCCGCGGACCACACCGTCCACTGTGGGCCGTTTCACGTTCACACGGGCGTGGACGACACGCTAGATCCGGACTGCCGGACGTGTCCAGCCCACAACGGGACGCTGTCGGACAACCTGGCCCGCCCGGACGGACACATCGACAGACCGCGAGCGCCCTGCCTGTCAGCCGATCCGGAAGCCGAGCAGCTGCGCGATGATCACGGCTTGCTCGACGTCGATGATGGCACCGGCCCGTTCGACGACCGTCGGGTCGAGCGCGGTGAGATCGCTGCCCCGCAGGTCAGCGCCGCCGAGACGGACGTTGTTCAGCTGGGCGCCGGAAAGATCGACACCAGTGACGGTAGCACCGGTCAGATTGGCCCTGGTGAGATCCACCTCGCGCATGCGCACCCCGGTCAGCCGAACGCCACGCAGGTCGGCGCCGGGCAGCGCGGCGAAGGACCAGTCGCCACCGTCCACCGTCAGCGGACGCAGGTCGCACTCGCTGAAGGTGCTGCCAACAAGTTTGCAGCCGGTGAACTCGGCCTCAAAGAAGTTGCACCGCCGAAAGACGCACCGGGTGAAGGCGGAGTCGACGTGTCGGGAGGCGTTGAACGCCACGTTGCCGAACGTGCACCCGGTGAAGACCGCGCCTCTGCTGAGCGCCTCGGTCAGGTCCACCCCGAAGAACTCGCAACCCACGAAGTGCCGGTCGGTCAACGCCTCGCCGTACCAGTCCTCGTTGCGGAAGGTCATATCCTCGGTCAACTCCGGCATCCGGCCAGGCTAGTGGCCGCCGCCGACAGCCCACGGCCGGCGGCCCGGTGCGGCCCCCTTCCGGTGGCGGCGTACCGGCGAGTAGGTTCTGCGGCGTGAGTGTGGCTCGGAGCAAGGACCCGGATCAGATCGGTTTCGACCCGGCACGGCTCGCGCGGATCGACGAGCACTTCGGCCGGTACGTCGACGACGGCCGGCTGGCCGGCTGGCAGGTGCTCGTCACCCGTCACGGCGAGGTGGCGCACTCCTCGACGTACGGGCTGCGCGACCGGGAGTCGGGCGCACCGGTCGAGCCTGACACCCTCTGGCGGATCTACTCAATGACCAAGCCGGTCACCTCGGTCGCGGCGATGATGCTGTGGGAGGAGGGCCGGTTCGAGCTGACCGACGAGATCAGCCGCTGGCTGCCCGAGTTCGCCGACCTGCGGGTCTACTCCAAGGGGTCGGTGCTCAAGCCGTACACCGTGCCGGCGGCCGAGCCGATCCGGGTCTGGCACCTGCTCACCCACACGGCCGGCCTGACCTACGGCTTCATACAGACCTCGGTGGTCGACGGGCTCTACCGGGCCGCCGGCTACGACCTGTACCCGCCGGCGGACGTCGACCTGGCCAGCGCCTGCGCGGCCTTCGGCGAGCTGCCGCTGCTGTTCCAGCCCGGCTCGGCGTGGGGCTACTCCGTCGCCACCGACGTGCTCGGCCGACTCGTCGAGGTGATCTCCGGGCAGAGCCTCGACGCGTTCTTCGCCGACCGGATCTTCAACCCGCTCGGCATGACCGACACCCGCTGGTGGGTGGAGGGCGACGAGGCCGACCGGCTGGCCGCGCTCTACGTACCGGAGCCGCGCAGCGGGCGAGCCGTCCGCTACGACAGCCTCGGCTCGCTCGCGTTCAGCAAGCCGACACTGCTCTCCGGCGGCGGCGGCCTGATCTCCAGCGCCGCCGACTACCACCGCTTCACCTCGATGCTGCTGCGCGGCGGGGAGCTGGACGGCGTCCGGCTGCTCGGACCACGCACGGTGCGGTTCATGACCCGCAACCACCTGCCCGGCGGTCAGGACCTGGGCACCCTGTCCACCGGCGGCTTCGCCGAGACCACCCTGGACGGGATCGGGTTCGGCCTCGGCTTCGCGGTGGTCGACGACCCGATCCCCAGCCGGTTGCCGAGCAACGTCGGCGAGTACTACTGGGGCGGGGTGGCCAGCACCGCGTTCTGGGTCGACCCGGCCGAGGAGATCACCGCGCTGCTGTTCACGCAGCTGATGCCGTCCAGCACGTACCCGCTCCGCTCCCAGCTGCGCCAGCTCGTCTACGCCGCGCTGACCGACTGACGGGTAAGAGCGCCCACCCTCGTTGCGCCCCGGCGCGGGTGGTCGCCGGGGCACGCGGGCAGCGCCGCCGGCCACAGCCGGGCGAGGCTAGGCGAGGCGGGCCGGGAAGCCGCCGGTGGCGATCGGACCCCAGGCGTCAATGGTGACCCGGATCAGCGACTTGCCCTGGCGCACCATCGCCGCCCGGTAGTCGTCCCAGTCCGGGTGCTCGCCGGAGATGCTGCGGAAGTACTCGACCAGCGGCTCCAGCGCCTCGGGCAGGTCCAACACCTCGGCGGTGCCGTCGATCTGCACCCAGGGGCCGTTCCAGTCGTCGCTGAGGACGCAGGCCGAGACCCGGGGGTCGCGGCGGAGGTTGGTCACCTTGGCCCGCTCGGGATAGGTGGAGACGACCAGCCGCCCCTGCCCGTCGACCCCGGCGGAGACCGGGGAGGACTGCGGGCGCCCGTCGGCTCGGGTGGTCATCAGCAGGACGCGGTGTCGCGGCCGGAGGAAGTCGAGCAAGCCGTCTCGGTCGACCCGGGTGTTCGTTGCGATGCTGCGTGCCATTCCCCGTTCCTACCAGGGCGCGGGCGCAGCGCCGGCGGCGGGTCAGCGGGGCCGGGCCGCGGTGCGGTGCGTCGTCTGGGTGGGCACCCGGAGGCGACCGGACGGACGCCAGGCCCGACCGTTGGCGTAGATCACCCGAAAACCGAGGTACGACGCCAGCGGCGCCCAGTGGGCGGAGCCCATCCGCAGCTCGGCGGCGTTGTGTCGCTGGCCGTTGGCGAGCACGTCGAGGAGAACGGTTTCGAAGGCCGCCGATTCGACCCAGTCGACTTCTCGGGTAAAACCGCAGATCAGGGCGGCTCCGGTGACCTCCAGGAACTCGCGCAGCACCGCGTCCGAGGCGCGTAGCACCGAGCAGCTGCCGAAATAGAGTCGCCGCCCCTCGGCGCGGCCGGCCATCAGATCGGCCACCTCGTTCAACTCGACCGACTGCCAGTCGGTGAGGCAGAGCCGGCTGGGCTCGCCGTGCATGGCGAAGAAGCCGACCCGGTGGTCGGCGTACTGCTTGAGCAGCCAGCGGTCCAGGAAGTAGAACAGCTCGTCGCGGGTCGCCGCGTCCTTGTGGATGAAGCGGATCTTGCCCAGCCGCTCCAGCAGCTCCAGGGTGGGCAGCACCGAGCCCCGCTCGTTGAGGTCACGGTGCCACTGACCCTCGACACAGAAGACGCCACCGCGTGCCACGCGCACCTCCGCCAGTCCGCTGCCCGGGGCTGACGTTACCGGCCGCGATTGCCCCGGGAACATCACCCTCCGTGTGACGGATTGCGACGTTCGGTGTGCTTGCCCGGAGGAGGGGCGATCGGCAGGGAATGGCTGTTTCGCAAATCAGGCGAATTGCCAGCCAATACCCAGGTACGGCGAATTATGAGCACGATTCTCGTTAATCACCTCCAACGGCACTGATCAGTGCCAGGGTAGAAATCACGGGACTTCTCGGTCGATGTCCCAGAGCCACCCCATTCGCTCTCCTATCGGGAGGACTTCTGTGCGCGTAAACACCTTGAAGCGTGTCGCCGTCGCATTCGCCCTGGCACTGCCCGGGGCCGCAATCGCCACGGTGGTCGCCGCACCAGCGGCGCACGCGGACGGCTGTTACACCTGGAACCGCACCCTGACCCAGGGGCGCTCCGGCAACGACGTCCGCCAGTTGCAGATCCGAATCGCCGGGTGGGCCGGCTACCGGGACATCGTGGAGAACGACGGCCGCTACGGGCCGAAGACCGCCGCGGCGGTCAAGCGGTTCCAGCAGGCGTACGGGCTGCGCGCCGACGGCATCGCCGGCCCGCAGACGTTCGGCAAGCTGTACCAGCTCCAGGACAACGACTGCACACCCGCGCACTTCAGCTACAGCGAGCTCGACAACGGGTGCGGCGAGAGCGGGTGGAGCGGCGGCCCGCTCTCGGCGAGCCAGACCAAGCAGAACGCGCTGCGCACCATGTGGAAGCTGGAGGCGCTCCGCAAGAGCCTCGGCGACAAGCCGCTCTACGTGTCCAGCGGGTTCCGCAGCCGCGCCTGCAACAACCAGGTCGGCGGCGCGTCCGACAGTCAGCACCTGTACGGCAACGCGGCCGACGTGGTCTCACGCACGTCGTCGTTGTGCCAGGTCGCCCGTAACGCCCGCAACAACGGCTTCAGTGGGATCTACGGACCGGGCTACCCCGACCACGACGACCACGTGCACGTCGACTCGCGGCGGGAGAACAACAACGACCGCAGCTCGAACACGACGAGCTGGTCCGCCCCGGACTGCGGGGTCGGCAACTGAGCCGACCGACCAGAGCGACGTCGGCCCGACGCGGAGGGGGAATCTTCGCGCCGGGCCGACGTCGTGTCGCCCCGGGTCGGGGTGGGCGGAGGGGTGGCGCGCTCAGCTCGCCCGGGGCCAGCGCGGCGCGGTGACGGGGGGAGTCACCGGCCGGCCAGCTGCGGTGGGCCGTACCCCCTGGGGAACGACCCGTGCGGCCTGCTGCCGCGACGGCCCGGTCGCCGTGAACGGGAAGGGCACGTGCACGAACGGATTGCCGTGCCGGATCAACGCCTCGATCTGCCGCTCGTTGAGCCCATGCGTCTCCAGGACTCGCCGCCCCCAACGGTGCAGTCGGCACGGGTAGGAGGCACCGTCGTTGCGGCACAGCGGCCCAGTGGGCCACTCCTCGGCGGTGTGCACGACCACCGCCCGGACCGCGAGCCGGACATCCTCCGGGGTCAGCGGCGCCGGCATTGGCACCTCACCCAGTACCTGGTCGATGGGATCCGTCGACTGCTCACCAACTCGCACGGCAGGCCTCCCGCAGTTCGGCAGCGGTACGGCGGACTCACCGCACCGACATCCTCTTCCATGGGTACGGCGAGGACCGGACGAAAGTTCAATCGAGGCCGGCGTCGTGCACGAGCAGCGCCACCTGGACCCGGTTGTTCAGGTCCAGTCGGGTCAGCAGCCGGGAGACGTACGCCTTCACCGTCGCCACACTCATGAACAACTCGCCCGCGATCTCCGCGTTGGTGTGGCCCCGCCCCAGCGCGACCGCCACCTGCCGCTCCCGCTCACTGAGCCCGGTGAGCAGCCGCAGCGCCCGCTCCCGGCGCGGGTCCGGGCCGACCGGGCCGGGGGCGGCGCCCGTCACGTGGGCGATCAACGTCCGGGTCACCGTCGGGGAGAGCGTCGCCTCACCGGCCGCGACCCGGCGTACGGCGTGCACGATCTCCGCCGGTGGGGTGTCCTTGAGCAGGAAGCCGGCCGCCCCGGCGCGCAGCGCCCGCAGCACCTGCTCGTCGGCGTCGAAGGTGGTCAGCACCAGCACCTCCGGCGGGTGCGGCTGGGCGCGCAGCGCCTCGGTGGCGGTCAGCCCGTCCACCCGGGGCATCCGGATGTCCATCAGCACCACGTCCGGGGCGTACGCGGCGACGGCCGCCGGGACCTCGCCACCGTCGGCCGCCTCACCGACCACGATCAGGTCCGGCAGGCCGCCGAGGATCATCGAGAGCCCGGCCCGGACCAGCGCGTCGTCGTCCACGATCAGCACGCGCACCGGCGGCCCGGCGGCGGCAGGGCCGGTCGCGTCCGGCGGCCCGGCGGGGCCGGTCACGCCGCCCACGGCAGCCAGGCGGCCAGCCGGAAGTCACCGGTGTCGTCCCGACCGTAGGCGAGCCGGCCGCCGGCCAGGGTGACCCGTTCGCTGATGCCGACCAGGCCGGTGCCCGCGCCCGGCAGGGTGCCGCCGGCCGGTGCGCCGACCGGCCAGCGGTTGCCGATCGCCACGGTGAGCCCGGTGCCCGGCCCACCGGCCACGTCCACGGTGACCGCCGCGCCGGCCGCGTGCTTGCGGGCGTTGGTCAGCCCCTCCTGCACGATCCGGTACGCGGCCCGGCCCAGCGCCGCCGGCACCTGCTCCGGTGTCGCGACGCTGTCGCTGACGTTGACCCGTACCCCGGCCGCCCGCGACTCGGCGATCAGGGCGGGCAGGTCGGCCAGGGTGGGCTGGGGCGGCTCGGGTGCGTCATTGGCAGTGTCGTCCTCGGCCCGGAGCACCCCGATCACCTCGCGCAGGTCCTGAAGGGCGGCGTGCGCGCTGCCCCGGATCACCCCGGCGGCTCGGGCCACCTCGTCAGCCGGCGCGTCCGGGCGGAACTCCAGGGCACCCGCGTGCAGGCTGAGCAGCGAGATCCGGTGGGCCAGCACGTCGTGCATCTCCCGGGCGATCCGGGTGCGTTCGAGATGGCGGGCCTGGGCGACCCGCAGCTGCTGCTCGGCCTCGGCGCGCTCGGCGCGCTCCCGCAGCGACACGATCAACTGCCGCCGGGCCCGGACGAACATCCCCCAGGCCAGCACGGCGAAACTGATCACCACACCCCAGGTGACGGTGAGCCAGTACGGCATCACCGGATCCGGGCGGAGCCAACTGAAGACCAGGTTGGTGACGAGGCCGACACCGGTGACCGCGATCGCGACGGCGGTGCGCCGGTGCACCACCACGGTGAAGTACAGGATCAGCAGCGGGATGGCGGCGGCCAACGAAAACATGGTGAGCGGCGCGGTCGCCACGATCAGCCCGAGTGGCCATCGGCGGCGCAGCCAGAGCAGCCCGCAGCAGATCAGTCCGAGCGCCGTGTCGACGCCGACCATCCAGTCGTACGGCAGCGGGAGCGCCATCTCGGGCGTCGGTGACAGACCGTCCGCGGCGGCGAACAGCACCCAGAGCAGCCCGATCAGGAAGGCGAGGCTGTCCACCACCCAGTCGCGGGTGGTGCGGCGCGGACGCGTACGCCCTCGGTCAGCCGGCACGACCAGCTCCCCCGGCAGCAGCCAGGGGTGCTCCGGGACGGCGAGGCTGGTCACGACGCCAATGCTAGGCAGCCGGCGGGGGCACGACCAGCTACCAAAGTCGAGACCTGCCGACCGACCAAGGTCGACGCGGCATCGACCGGTGGCCGCAGCGGATGGCCGGGCGGCGCCGGCAGGCTCGACCACATGATCACCGTGGAGAACCTCAGCAAGCGATACGGGCCACACCCGGCCGTGGACGACGTGTCGTTCCAGTGCGAGCCGGGCACCGTCACCGGCTTCCTCGGCCCCAATGGCGCCGGCAAGTCGACGACCATGCGCATGATCTGCGGGCTCACCACACCGACCGCCGGCCGCGCCACCGTCTCCGGGCACCCGTACCGGGACCTGCCCAACCCGGGGCGGGAGGTCGGGGTGCTGCTGGACGCCTCCGCCCAGCACGCCGGGCGGACCGGCCGCGAGGCGTTGACGCTGTCCGCGTACACCATGGGGTTGGACCGGCGCGAGGTCGCCGCGAAGCTCGACCTGGTCGGGTTGAACGCGGTGGCCGCGAAGCGTCGGGTACGGGCGTACTCGCTGGGCATGCGCCAACGGCTCGGGCTGGCGCAGGCGATGCTCGGTGACCCCCGGGTGTTGATCCTCGACGAGCCGGCCAACGGCCTGGACCCGGAGGGCATCTTCTGGATGCGCGGCCTGCTGCGCGACTTCGCCGACCGGGGCGGCACCGTGCTGCTCTCCTCCCACCTGCTGCGCGAGGTGGAGGCGGTCGCGGACCGGCTGGTGGTGATCGGGGGTGGCCGGATCGTGGCCCAGGGCGACAAGAACGAGCTGCTGGCCGGTGGCGGCACCGTGGTCCGGGCCCGCGACGGCGCGGCACTGCACCGGGCGCTGTCGGCGGCGGGTCTGACCGCCGCCGACAGCGCCGACGGTCTCCTGGTACAGGCCGACGCCGAGGCGGTCGGCCAGGCCGCCGCCGATGCCGGCGTCGCGCTCGCCGAGCTGCGCCCCGCCAGCGGCGGCGGCCTCGAACAGCTCTTCCTGACCCTGACCGCCGGCGAATCCACCAAGGAGGCCGTCCGATGACCACCACCACCGCGCCCGCCGCCGGCGCCGTCGCGCCCCGGCACCACACTCCGGTACGCCGACCGTCGCTGCTCCGCCTCAGCACCGTGGAGCTGCGCAAGCTCGTCGACACCCGGGCCGGCCGCTGGCTGTTGATCACCATCGGCCTGGTCGTCGTCGCGATCGTCACCCTCCTGCTGATCTACGCCGAGGACGCCGACCAGACCTTCTTCACCTTCTTCGCCACCTCACTGTTGCCCGTCAACGTGCTCCTGCCGGTGCTGGGCATCCTGTCGATCACCAGCGAATGGTCCCAGCGCACCGCCCTCTCCACGTACGCGCTGGTGCCCCGGCGGGAACGGGTGGTGGCCGCGAAGCTGATCGCGGTCGTGCTGGCCGCACTCGCTTCCCTGCTGGTCACCGTGGCCGTCGCCAGTGTCGGGACGCTGGTCGCGTCGGCCACGGGCGGCGCGGGCACCTGGCAGGTCGACGCGACGCTGATCGTGAACGCGACGATCGTCCAGGTCGCCGGTGTGCTGATGGGTGCCGCCTTCGGTCTGCTGCTGCTCAACCCGCCGTTGGCCATCGTCGGCTACCTGCTGCTACCGACCCTCTGGTCGGTGCTCGGCGAACTGGTCCGCCCCCTGCACGGTGCGGCCGGTTGGCTGGACACCAGCCGAACCATGGAGCCGCTGTTCACCAGCCACGTGACCGGCGAGCAGTGGGGACGACTGGCGGTCTCCCTGCTCGTCTGGATGGTCCTTCCGCTGGCCGCCGGCCTGTTCCGGACGCTGCGCCGCGAGGTGTCCTGACCATGGAGATGGCCGGCTACCGTCCGCGCACCGTGGTCAGCGGCGGCCCGCTGGAGCTGGCGGTCCTGTGGGGTGGCTTCCCGCTGCTCGGCGCGGGCGCCGGATGGCTCCTCGCGGCGACCACGGGCTGGCTCGCCCGGCTGCCCTGGGTGCCGTTCAGTGATCTGGTCGAGTGGCTGGACCGGTTACCCGAACCGCAGGCCACCGCCGGCACCATCGCGGTGGGCGTGGTGGCCGGCCTGGTCATCGCCGGGATCGGCACCGCCGAACGGCCGATCGTCACCGTCGACGCGGCGCAGGTCCGGCTGCGCCGCGCCGACGAGAACCGGACCGTCGCACGGGTCGACACCCGGGTGGTCTTCCTCGCCGACAAGCACCTGGTGCTGCTCGACGCCGACGGCGCGGAACTGGTCCGGGAATCGACGGACCTGCCGGCCGCCCAGCTGGCTGCGGCGTTCCGGGCGCACGGCTGGGGCTGGGCGGACGACGACCCGCACCGGTCGGCGTACCGGCTGTGGGTGCCCGACCTGCCCGGGTTGCCGGCCGGTGCGGACGCGCTGCTGCGGGCCCGGGAGCGGGCGATCCAGCGGGACCGCCGCGACGACGCCCGGGAGTTGCGCCGCGAACTGGGCCTGATCGGGGTGGTGCTGCGCGACGAGGACAAACGGCAGTACTGGCGGTTGACCGACCGGGCCCTCGCGCCCGGGTCGGAGCAGCCGACTTCGGCCGAGCGGGAGCCGGACGGGCGGTAGCGTCGGTCCCAGCAGACCCTGGGAGCCGCGCGATGACCGAACAGCAGCCGTACCGGGTGGTGTCCCGACACCCCGGCTTCGAGCTGCGTCGGTACCCCGCCCACCTGGTGGCCGAGATGCAGATCCAGGCGTCGTTCACCAGGGCGCCGATCGAGGCGTTCCGGCCGCTGGCCGCGTACCTCGGAGGCGCCAATCGGGCCCGGCACCCGGTCGCTCCGGCCGCGTCGGCGGGGGCGGCCGGCGGCTCGGAGAAGATCGCCATGACCGTGCCGGTGGTCCAGGTCGAGGGCGAGTGGCCGGGCGCCTACCTGATCCAGTTCGTCATGCCGGCCACCTCCACCACCGCGACGCTGCCCGAGCCGGTGGATGCCCGGGTGCGGATCCGCGAGGTGCCGGCGCAACTGGCGGCGGCGATGCGCTTCTCCGGGCGGTGGACGGAGCAGGCGTTCAGCCAGCGGGCCACCATGCTCGGACGGTCGGTGACCGCGGCCGGGCTGCAACCCACCGGCGCCATCCGGTACGCGCGCTTCGACCCACCGTGGAAGCCGTGGTTCCTGCGCCGCAACGAGGTCGTGCTGCCGGTCGTCGAGTGAGCTACCGGCGGTTGTCGACGGTCGGCCGGGCCAGCAGCAGGGACATCGCGAGCCCGGAGAGTAGGCCGAACAGCGAGATCAGCACGTCGGAGTCGGCGCCGTTGATCGGGCTGTTGCCGGCCAGCGCGGTGAACGTCGCCCCGATCGGCAGCAGGATCATGATGGGGATGGCCGTTGCCAGTAGAAATACCATCGGGCCCACCAGCGCGGCGAGGGCGGCCAGTGCGTGGTGCCACCAGATCGGTCGACCGCCCGGCCAGTCCCAGGCCACGAACGTGACACCGGTGAGCAGCACCGCCCCGAGTGCGACCTCGGGCAGGAGGCGCGGGCCGGGCGGGACGGCACGAACCAGCGCGACGCCGATCAGCGCTGTCATGGCGAGGCCGGCCGCCAGCCCGACGCGAGCCCGGGAGCGCGCCGGGGCCGCCGCCAGCGCTGCGCCGACGGCCAGCACGACCAGCAGCGCTGCGGTGGCCAGGGCACCCTGGTTCAGCTCCGGCTCCCGGTCGGTCGGTGACTCCATGCCGACCGCCACGACCGTCAGCACCCCGGCCACACAGGCCGTGCCGGTCAGCGCCTTCCGCGCCCGGGCTGGCGGCCGGGCTGGCGGCGTGGCTCGGTCCCGCCAGCACAGCACCGCCGCGAGCGCCGCGAGCACGGCGCAACCGCTCACGGCGAGCAGCACCGTCGCCGCTACGCCGGTCGGGTCGACCCGGTCGATCGCGATGTCGGCGGCGACCCAGAGACCACCGAGCAGCACCGCCGGTTGACTCCAGCGCAGCTGCCCCCGGCCGGCCAGCATCAGCCCGGCGGCCACCGCCATGATCGCCAGAAACCGGAGGTCGCGTGCCCAGTAGGCGTTGTTGCCCGGCAGATTTTCCGACCACGGGCCGATCGGCTCGGTCAGCGGTTGCAGCACGGTCATGCCGATCGCCCAGAGCACGACGGCGGCGGCGGAGAGGAGCAGCCCGACTGGCCGCGCGGATCGCATCCGTGGACGGTATCGGTCCGACCGCAGTGCCGGGGGGCGGCGACGCGGTCATCCGACGACGCCGACCGATGACCGCGCGGGACGGTGACGCAGCGACCGCCACGTCGGCAGCACGCTCGCCAGCGCCGCCAACAGCAGGCACAACCCCACCACGCCGGCGACCACCGACCACGGCACCACCAGGTCGACGTGGGCGCCGACCTGCTCGGCGAGGCCCGCGCGGATGCTGAGCAGCCCGACGAACGCGACAGCCCCACCGAGCACCGCGCCGATCAGCACCACCAGGGCGGACTCGGCCGTGACGAGCCAGATGACCTGCCGCCGGGTCGCCCCGGCCATCCGGATCAGCCGAAGGTCAGCGGCCCGGCCGGCGGCGGCCAGCAGCAGCGTGTTCGCCACCGCGATGGCCCCGTAGCCGGCCGACACCCCGATCAGCAGCAGCGTGAACAGCCAGACGAGGCGGTCCTCAGCGGCGTCCGCCTCGGCCGACCAGGTGGCGACGTCGACGATCCGTGCCCCGGCCGGCGGGTCGATCCGGTCCCGGACGTACACGGTGGATGTCAACGCCGACGGGTCGTGCGCCCGCACCACGGCCCGAGGTAGGAGCAGATCGCCGGGGATGGAGGTGTCGCTGACCACGGCGACGACGCGCAACGGCACCGACGTCCCGTCGGCGAAGACCACCGGGTACGGCTCGGACGGCAGCAGATCCGCCGAGGCGGTCACCACCACCGTGTCGTCGCCCGTCAGGTCGTTCAGCGAGCCGGCGACCACGGTGAGCACCCGGTTGGCGGCGGCGAAGCCCTCCGGGTCCACGCCCAGCGCGGTCATCGGCCGGTTCGCCGGTGCCGGTGCCGGGTCGGTGCGGTAGACGGTGGTCGGCAGGAGGGCGGTGCCGCCGGTCGCGGCGACGGCCTGATCGGAGAGGCCGGGTGCCCGGTCCGGCACGACGATCCAGCCGGCGTTCACGTTGTCCGCCCGCCCTGCCGCGTACGCGGTGGTGGTGGTGCGCACCATCCCGGACACCAGCACCGCGAACGCGACAGTGAGCAGCACCGGCGCGGCGATGGCGGCGGTCCGCCGGGTCGCGGTCAACGCCCCGCCCCGCACCAGCATCCCGATCGCGCCACCGGGCCGACGCACCGGAGAGCGGAGCAGCCGCACCAGCGGCCCGACCACCACCGGGGCGAGCACGGTGGCACCGACCACCAGCGCCATCACCGCGTAGAGCGCGTACTGCCCGGCGATCCGGGCCTCGTCCGAGGTCGCGGTGCCGACGCTGAGCGCGATCCCCGTCGCGACGAGGAGCGCCCCGGTGGCGACGCGCACCCGCCCGATCGGTCGCTGCTCCACCGCGGCATCACGCAACGCCTCGAGTGGGCGGACCCGGGCCGCCCGGCGGGACGCCGACCAGACGGCCAGCAACGCGATCACCGGCCCGGCGGCGAGCGAGACCGCGATCGGCCAGAGTTCGTAGTGCACCCGGAAGGTCGACGGTTCGTAGCCGAAATCGACAAGCAGCCGACCCAGCAACGGGGCGAACGCCGCGCCCACCAGCAGGCCGACGAGCCCCGCCGAGACGCCGACGGCGAGCGCCTCGGCGTACACCATGCGGCGGACCTGGCGTCCGGTGGCGCCGACGGCGCGCAGCAGGCCCAGCTCACGGCGGCGCTGCGCGATGGTGAACGCGAACGTGGAGGCGACCACGAACACGGTGACGAAGCCGGCGAGGGCCGCCGTGGCGGTGAGCACCTGCAGGCCGATCCACCGGGTACGGGCGTCGCCGCGCGGCTCCAGCGCACCCCGGGCGTCACCAGTCAACACCCGCCCGTCGCCGCCGACGACTCCGCGAGCCGCCGCAGCGACCCGCTCGGTGTCGGCCCCCGGCGCGAGCACCAGCCCGATGGCCCGGACGCCGGGAGCGAGCGCGGCGGCGACCCCGTCCGCGACGTGGACGCCGGGCCCGTCGACCAGACCACTGACGGTGTACGGCTCCGGGCCGACGGCGGTCAGCAGGGTGACCGGTGCGCCGGCGTGCAGCCCGAGCGCGCGGTCGACGACCACCTCGCCGGGCCTGCGGGGTGGCTCGCCCGCAGTGAGGCGCACCCCACCCAGTTGGGCGCTGGACCAACTGTGCCCCTGAAAGGCGTCCTCCCGCCGCGTGTCGGCGGCCGAAGGTCGGCCGTCCACGAGCGGCTGCGCGTAGAAGGTGCGGTCCGGCACCGCCGCCACGACGTCCGGCAGACCGGCCAGCCTGCCGACGTACTGCGCCGCCGTGGCGGCGGACCAGGGCCGGGTCGGCACGAACTGGTCAGCCGACGCGCCCGCCTCGGGGCTCTGCACCACGACCGCCGCCCGGGTCAGCCGATCCGGCACCTGCGGGCGTCCGGAGGCGAGAAGCAGGGTGGCAGCCGCGACCAGCGTGACCCCGATGGCTACGGCCACGAACGCGCTGGCCGAGCGCCGGACGCTCAGCACGACGACTCCGCGACGACTTCCCGCTCGGCGATCCGGGCGGCGACGACGCCGGCGGTGATCCCGCCGGTCAGCTCGTCGACGACGCGGCCGTCGGCCAGCAGGAGGACCCGATCGGCGTACGCGGCGGCGGCGGGATCGTGGGTCACCATCACGACGGTCTGCCCGTGGTCGTCGACGAGCGCGCGCAGCAGCCGAAGCACCTGCCGGGAGGACGCGCTGTCCAGTGCCCCGGTCGGTTCGTCGGCGAAGACGACCGCCGGACGAGTGATCAGCGCTCGGGCCACGGCGACGCGCTGCTGCTCGCCGCCGGACAGCTCACTAGGCCGGTGACCGGCCCGGTCGGCGAGCCCGACGGCATCGAGGGCGGCGGCCACCTCCCGGGCTGGCGGGCGACGGCGGGCCAGACGCGACGGCAACTCCACGTTCTGCGCGGCGGTCAGTGTGGACACCAGGTTGAACGCCTGGAACACGAAGCCGATTCGGTCCCGCCGCAGCCGGGTCAGCTCGTCCTCACCGAGGTCGTCGAGGCGGGTGCCGTCGATCGTGACGGTCCCCTCGGTCGGGCGGTCCAGCCCCGCCGCGCAGTGCAGCAGGGTGGACTTCCCCGAGCCCGAGGGGCCCATCACCGCCGTGAACGTGCCGCTCGGGAAGTTGGTGGTCACGCCGTCGAGCGCCGTCACCCGCCGGGTTCCGGTGCCGTACACCGCTCGCAGCCCCGTCAGGGTCACCGTGTGTGTGGTCATGACCGTTACGGTGCCGAATGCCGGGGGGTGGGCGCGTCGTGCCGAGGCGGGCACTTTCCGGCCCTCCCCCGGGTGGACCCGCAGGCCCGGAGGCACCGGCGCGTCGTCCTGCGGGATGACCGCCCACAGGCGGACGCGGTCGGCCCCGCCGGCCGATACCGTTCGACGGGTGACCGCTCTCCTGCTGACCCGACGCATGCGGCCGGTGGACCTGTACACCGTGGACGCCCTGCTGGCCGTGGCCGTGGGCGGGGCACTCTGCCCGTACGCGGCGTTGGAGTCGCCGTTGCACGGTGGCGTACGCGAGCCGCTCTGGGTGTCGGTGCTGGTCGGGCTGGCCCTGGGGCTGCCACTGGCCGTGCGGCGACGGTGGCCGATGACGGTAGCCGTCATGATCAGCTCCGCCGCCACCGTTGCCCTGATCACCGGGGTGATACCCAACTTCGCGGCCGCCGCGCCGGCGTTCGCCATCGGCCTGGCCTTCTACACGGTGGCCGTGTCGACGCCCACCCGCAGGTCGATGCTCTGCGCCGCCGGTTGCCTCGCACTGGTGAGCGTCGCCCTGGTGCTGACCGCAGGCGACCTCTGGTCGCGCACCGGCGCGGTCGTCTACGCCGCCGTCATGATCGCGCCCGCCTGGGTGATCGGTTGGCTGATCCGGGAGCGACGCGCCCTCGCCGCCCGGCAGAGCGACCAACTGGTCCGTCAGGCCGCCACCGAGGAACGGTTGCGGGTGGCGCGCGAGCTGCACGACGTGGTCGCGCACACGCTGAGCCTCATCGTGGTGAAGGCGGCAGTCGCCAACCACGTCGCCGAGGCCGACCCCCGCGAGGCGGGTGCCGCACTGCGGGTCATCGAGGAGACTGGCCGCACCGCGCTGACCGACGTGCGTCGGGTGCTCGGCGTCCTGCGTGAGGACAGCCCGTACGCGCCGACGCCCGGGCTGGACGAGTTGCCGGTCCTCGCCCGGCAGGCCGCGATCGGCGGCGTCGACGTGCAGCTCGACGTACGGCGGGAGCCGGCCGGCGCGGTGCCGGAGTCGGTGGGCCTGGCGGTGTACCGGATCGTGCAGGAGGCGGTGACGAACGTGGTGAAGCACGCGGCGCCGGCCGCCTGCCGGGCTACGGTGACCGTCCTGCCCGACGAGGTGCGGGTGGAGGTGACCGACGACGGCCAGCGGCCGGCAGTGCTCGGCGGGGAGGGGCACGGGTTGATCGGCATGCGGGAACGGGTGGCGTTGCACGGCGGGGAGTTCCGCGCCGGACCACGCTCCGACGGTGGCTTCACGGTGACGGCCAGCCTGCCCTACCGGGTGGCCGCGTGATCCGGGTGCTGATCGCCGACGACCAGGCGTTGCTGCGCGGCAGTTTCCGGCTGCTCGTCGATCTCAGCCCGGACTGCACCACGGTCGGCGAGGCGGGCACCGGCGTGCAGGCCGTCGCGTTGACCGAGCAGCACCGGCCGGATGTGGTGCTGATGGACGTCCGGATGCCGGAGATGGACGGCATCGAGGCGACCCGGCGGATCTGCGCCGACCGGGCGACCGCCGGCACCCGGGTCATCATCCTGACCACGTTCGACCTCGACGAGTACGTCTACGGGGCGCTGCGCGCCGGCGCCAGCGGGTTCCTGCTCAAGGACACCCCGCCGGCGGACCTGCTGACCGGGATCCGGGTGGTCGCCGCCGGGGAGGGGCTGCTCGCGCCGACGGTGACCCGCCGGCTGATCGACGAGTTCGCCCGGCGGCCGGAGCCGACCCGGCCGTTACCCCGGCGGCTCGACGGGGTGACCGATCGGGAACGGGAGGTGCTCGCCCTGATCGCCCGGGGCCTGTCCAACGCGGAGTTGGCCGCGCACCTCAACCTCAGCCAGGCCACCGTCAAGACGCACGTCGGGCGGCTGCTGACCAAGCTGGCGGTGCGCGACCGGGCGCAACTGGTCATCGTCGCGTACGAGACGGGCCTGGTCGGGCCGGGCGGCCTACGCTGAGCCGGTCGGTAGCGCACCCAGGAGGAGCCATGACCCGGTACGTCGCCCTGCTGCGCGGGGTCAACGTCGGCGCCACCACGCGGCTGGCGATGGCCGACCTGCGTCGGATCCTCACCGACCTCGGCCACGAGGACGTCAAGACGTACCTGCAGAGCGGCAACGTGGCCTTCGGCAGCACGGTGCGCGACGCGGAGAAGTTGGCCGCCGGGATCGAGCGGGCGCTCACCGACGAGCTGGCGTTGACAGTGCCGGTGTTGGTGCGCAGCGGCCGGGAGTTGGCGGCGATCGCAGGCGGCAACCCGTACGCCGACCGGGAGGACGACCCGACCCGACTGCTGGTGGCCTTCCTCGCCACCGCACCGAAGAAGTCCACGGTGGACGCTCTGGCCGTGCCCGGTGGTGAGAACGTGTCGTTCACGGTGACCGGCCGGGAGGTGTTCCTGCACTACGTCGACGGCGGTTACGGCCGGTCGAAGTTCACCAACGCGTACCTGGAGAAGAAGCTCGGCGTGGTCGCCACCACCCGGAACTGGAAGTCGGTGCGGGCCCTGGCCGAGCTGGCCGCCTCCTGACCGCGGTGGGGGTCGCGCCATGGCGACCCCCACCGGTGCTGCTCAGAAGTGGTACGCGGTCTCGTACTCGGGCACCAGCACCCGGCTGCGCGGCGAGATCCGGCGGACCGCCGCGATCATCTCGGTCAACCGGGTGCGGTCGTTCGGGGCGACCGGCGGCGGGTTCTGCAACGCCGTCTCGAAGTTGTCGTAGTGCACCGGCACCACGACCTTCGGGTAGTCGAGGCCGGCCAGCAGCCGGGGCAGGTAGTCGCCGGTGGTGGTGGCGTTCTGCATGGCGACCATCGCCACGTCGGGCGCGAGGCCGGTGAGATTCCGCTCGACGACGTCGCTGGCCCCGGTGAAGTAGACCGACGGGCCGCCGTCGACCCGCAGCAGGTAGCCCAGCGTGTCGCCCTCCGGCAGGTCCGCGATGGTGGCCGGCTTCGGCGGCGGGGTCACCCGCACCCCGGGAAAGGCCACCGAGTACGACGGGTTACGGCTGTGCAGCGAGCCGACCACCTCGACGCTGTGGTCCCCGAAGTCCAGCACCTCCCCACCCTTCACGGCGCTGAGCTGCGTCGACGGCAACCCGTAGGCCAACCCCAGGTGGTACGCGGTCAGCGTCCCGAACACCCGCGCGCCGGTGCGCCCGGCGATGTAGGGCACGTCCATGAAGTGGTCCCAGTGGGTGTGCGTGACCAGCACCGTCATGGCCCGGTCGACGCGCGGGTCGATCACGTCGGTGCGCACGGTCAACGGGGTCTCCGGCTTGAACGGGCCGGTGAACAGCCCGGTGTCGATCCGGCTGAGGAACGGGTCGACGAGAACGGTGCGGTCGCCGATGTCGACGCGCCAGCCGGCCGTACCCCACCAGCGGAAGCTGACCGCGCCCTTGCGGCGAGCGGCCGGTGCGGGTGCGACGGTCGAGGGGGCGGCCTGGGCCGGGGTGGTGACGCCGGCGGCGAGGCCACCGGCGGAGACCAGGGCGGTGGTGGCGGCGGCGTCGCGCAGGAAACGTCGGCGGTCGAGACTGGGCATACGGATCTACTCCCCGTGGTCGGGCGTTGTGTCGACCACGAGACAACCAGCGCCACCGGGGCACGGTCCAAGATCAAGGGCCGTCGGCGTCGATACGCCACCGGATATCGGTCCTGCTCGGCGGGGGTGCGGCGGCGCTCGGACGGGCGGGAAATCAGTCGCCGCGCAGCGCCTCGACGGCCGTGCGGGCGGCCTCCCCCATCGCCAGGTCCACGTCGATGCGGCGCGGGGTCAACTCTTGGGCACGGGCGAAGACGGCGATCGCGTACCGGCCGCCGTCGGGGTATTCGGCGACCCCGGCCTCCAGGTGGAACCCGGGCAGGGTGCCGGTCTTTCCGGAGACCCGGACGCCGGGCGGGAAACCGGCGGCCAGCCGGGTCCAGAAGATCTGCTGGGCCATCCAGGTGCGGACCATCGCGCAGGCCGCCGCCGGCCCGGCCTCGTCCCGCCAGATCAGCGTGAGCAGCCGGGTGATCTCCCGGGCGGTGCTGGACGTGGTGTGCGCGGGGTCGAAGACCCGCATCGCCCGGACCCGGTCCGCCGGCAGGGTGGGGAAGATCCGGGCGAACTCCGCCTCGGTCCGGGCGCCCACGTCGGCGAGCATCATCTCGACCAGCTCCCGAGGGCCGCCGAGAACGCGGGTACGGGTCAGCCCCAGCTCGACGGCGAGCATCGGCAGCAGGTCCGGGCCGACCCGGCGCAGCAGCAGGTCCGCGGCCGTGTTGTCGGTGACCGAGATGGCGAAGTACGCGAGGTCGCGCAGCGACACCTCGGCGTCGTCGGTGCAGCCGGCCAGACCCCACCCGCCCAGCCGGTCGGCGGCGGTGACCAGGACCCGCTCGGTCGGATCCAGCTGACCGGCCTCGACCTGCCTAGCGAACTCCAGCACCAGAAGGATCTTGAAGATCGATGCGATCACCACCTGCTCGTCGGCCCGCACGCCCACCTCGCGGAGGCCGCCGCCAGCCGGGCCGCCACCGGCAGTCGTGCCGCCACCGTCGACGGCGCTCAGGTCGACGGCGTCCAGGTCCACGACGTGCAGGCTGGCCGTCACCCCGACGGCGGCGAAAATGCTCTCGATGCGTTCCTCCACGTCCACGCCAGCACGGTATCCAGCGACCCCGTGGCGACGCTGGCGTAGGGTCCCGGCCGTGGATCTGCTCCGGCACCTGCGGCACTTCGTGGTGGTCGCACACGAACTGCACTTCGGGCGGGCCGCGGAGTCGCTCGGGATGGCCCAGCCGCCGCTGAGCCAGTCGATCCAGCGGCTGGAACGTGAGCTGACGGTCGAGCTGTTCGACCGGTCCCGCCGCCAGGTGCGCCTCACCACCGCCGGTGAGCTGCTGCTCGGCGAGGCGGAGGAACTGCTCGCCGGCGAGGGTCGACTCCGCAGCCTGATGGGCCAGATCCGCGCCGGTGAGCTGGGCGTACTCCGGGCCGGGGTGCCACCGGAGACGCCCGCTGTGACGCTGCGCTCGCTGCTGGACGCGCTCACCACCCGGGCGCCCGGCCTGGACGTGGAGCTGCACGAGCTGACCACGGCCGAGCAGGTGCGGATGCTCGCCGAGCGGACCCTGGACGTGGGGCTCGTGCATCACCCGGTGGCGGCGGACGGGCTGCGCTTCGGCGCACCGGTCGACGTACCCCTGGGGGTGTTGCTGCCGCGCACCTCGCCGCTGGCCCGCGACCGTGCGGTGACGCTCGCGTCGCTGGCCGGTCTGGATCTGGTGGCCGCGCCCCGCGCCACCGCCCCCGGCTGGCACGACCACCTGCTGGCGGTGTGCCGGCAGCACGGTTGGCACCCGGCCCGGGTGCGACCGGCCCGCAACCCGGAGTTTCTCTTCGGGCTGGTGTTGACCGGAGGCGCGGTGGCCGTGGAACCGGCGGCGGTGGCCCGGCGGGAACCCCGGATGGCCTGGCGGCCGATCGTCGACGCGCCGCTGGCGAAGCGCACCTCGGCGGCCTGGCCGGACCGGTCGGCGCATCCGGCGGCGGCGATGTTCGGCCAACTCGCCGCGGAGGTGCTGGCCGACGCCGAGCCCGCCGCGCCCGCGCCGCCAGTGACGTCGGCGCCGGCGGCACGGCCGTGGCCGGTGCTGTTCGACACGACCGGGTGAACCGGTCGGCCGTTGCGTTCGTCACGCCCGGTTGGGCGGTGATTCGTCCACCCGCCCGGGTATGGATGACAGGTAACGAAGACGCGAAGGAGCCGCAGTGGCAATCACGATTCCCGACATCAGCCTGAACGACGGCACCACCATTCCGCAGCTCGGCTTCGGGGTGTTCCAGATCGAGCCGAAGGACACCGTCGCGGCGGTGACCACGGCGTTGGAGATCGGCTACCGGCACATCGACACCGCCGAGATGTACGGCAACGAGGCCGAGGTCGGCGAGGCGGTGCGCGTGTCCGGGCTCGACCGGGGCTCGGTCTACGTGACCAGCAAGCTGAACAACGGCTTCCACCGCCCCGACGACGCCCGCAAGGCGTTCGACTCGACGCTGGCGGCGCTGAAGATGGACTACATCGACCTGTTCCTGATCCACTGGCCGCTGCCGACCCTGTACGACGGCGACTACGTCTCGACCTGGAAGGTGCTGGAGGAGTTCCAGCGCGACGGCCGGGCCCGCTCGATCGGCGTGTCGAACTTCCAGGTGTCGCACCTGCAGCGGCTGGCCGACGAGGCGAGCGTCGTGCCGGCGGTCAACCAGATCGAGGCGCACCCGTACTTCACCAACGACGAGGTCCGCGCCTACGGCCGCGAGCACAACATCCTCACCGAGGCGTGGTCGCCGATCGCGCAGGGCAAGGTGCTGGGCGACCCGACGGTGGTCGACATCGCCGAGCAGCTCAACCGGACCCCGGCGCAGGTGGTGCTCCGCTGGCACGTACAGCGCGGCGACATCATCTTCCCGAAGTCGACCACCCCCAAGCGGATCGAGGAGAACACCCGGATCTTCGACTTCGAGCTGGACGACGTGGCGATGGAGCGGATCACCGAGCTGGACAAGGGCGAGGCCGGCCGGCAGGGCCCGCACCCGGACACCTTCGCCTACCTGCCCAACTGACCCGAGCCCGCCGTCGGGAGGGCAGGTCTCCAACGAGCGTGATGCCTCAGAGTCATCGTGATGACCCTGAGGCATCACGCTGTTGCCGGCAGGTCAGGAACAGACGGGCTGCGCGAGCCGACCTCAGCTCCCGGTCGGTGGGGCGGTCAGGTCGAGCTGCCAGTCGTTGGCACGCATCATCTGCCCCGGCGGGTATTCGAAGCCGGTCTCGCCGAGCAGCGTGAACCCCGCCTTGCGGCACACCGCGTTCGAGGCGGGGTTGTCAACCGACGGGTACGCGTGCGCGTAGCGCCGGTCCCGTCGGGCGCGGGCCACGTCGAGGGTCGCGAGCACCGCGTCGGTGGCCAGCCCCTGCCCCCGGTACGCGGGCAGCACCGCCCAGCCCAGCTCGTACACCGGTTGCTCGCGCCACTCGCGGGCCCAGTAGCCGACGCTGCCCGCCCGTGCACCGTCCGGCAGCACCAGCGTGAACATGCAGCCCTGCCCGGTGTCGGCGAAGTGCACGTACCGGTCGTGGCGGGCAAGCACCTGCTCGTCGGTCTCCGGGCCGCCGGTGTGCTGACGGGTGTCCGGTGAGTTGAGCTGCCGCAGCAGGTCGAGGTCGTCCTCGTGCCACGGCTGAATACGTACCTGCGCCATTCCGCTCCCTTGTTCGTCCACCCCAGTCAAGCCGATCCCACCGACACTCCGCCCCGAAACCGCGCCCGCTAGATCGGATCTAGCGGGCCTCTGTCGTTACCTCGCGCCTTCAAGATGGAGGGGTGGCCATCTGATGGAAGGTAAGAATCATGAGTAGACGCACCACCGGGCTGGCCATCGAGGCCGACGGGTTGACCCGCTCGTTCGGGGACACCCGGGCGCTGGCCGGGATCGACCTCCAGGTGCCCGCCGGCACCGTCTACGGCCTGCTCGGGCCGAACGGGGCGGGTAAGACCACCGCGGTCCGGGTGCTCGCCACGCTGCTGCGCCCCGACGGCGGATCGGCCCGGGTCTTCGGCCACGACGTGGTCACCGAGGCCGACAAGGTCCGTTCCCGGGTCAGCCTCACCGGCCAGTACGCCTCGGTCGATGAGGACCTGACCGGTACGGAGAACCTGGTGCTCCTCGCCCGCCTGCTCGGCCTGCGCAAGCCGGCCGCCCGGGAGCGCGCGGCTGCCCTGCTCGCCGCGTTCGGTCTGACCGAGGCGAGCGACCGCCAGGTCAAGAAGTACTCGGGCGGGATGCGGCGACGCATCGACATCGCCGCCAGCATCCTGAACACCCCGGATCTGCTCTTCCTCGACGAGCCGACGACCGGCCTCGACCCGCGCAGCCGCAACCAGGTGTGGGAGATAGTCCGGGCGGTCGTTTCGCACGGCACGACGGTGCTGCTGACCACCCAGTACCTCGACGAGGCCGACCAGCTCGCCGGGCGGATCGCGGTCGTCGACCACGGCCGGGTGATCGCTGAAGGCACCCCGGGTGAGTTGAAGTCGTCGATCGGCTCCGGCACCGTCCACCTGCGACTGCGCGACCCCGGTCAGCGGCCCGAGGCGGAACGGGTGCTCCGGGAGGCGCTCGGTGTGCCGGTGCAGCTCGCCGCCGACCCGGTGGCGTTGACCGCCCGCGTCGGTGAGGCCGGCACCGACCTCGACGCCAGTGCCCAGGCCGCCCGCGCCCTCGGCGACCTGGCCCGCGCCGGCATCGTGGTCGACAACTTCTCCCTCGGCCAGCCCAGCCTGGACGAGGTCTTCCTGGCCCTGACCGATCACCCCGCCGTGCCGGCCGACGAGCGCGATGACGAGCTGGAGGCAGCCCGATGAGCGACACCACGACCACCACCACCGAACGGGCGCCGTCGGTCTACGTCCCGTCCGCCGAGGCGCTGGCGACCGTGCTCGCACCCGGTGCCCGACCGCCCCGGCCGAGCGCGCTGGGTGCGTCGCTCACCTTCGGCTGGCGGGCCATGCTGAAGATCAAGCACGTGCCGGAGCAGCTCTTCGACGTGACCGCGTTCCCGATCATCATGGTGCTGATGTTCACGTACCTGTTCGGTGGTGCCCTCGCCGGCAGCCCGCGTGACTACCTGCAGTTCTTCCTGCCCGGCATCATGGTGACCAGCGTCGTCATGATCACCATGTACACCGGTATCGGCCTCAACACCGACATCGAGAAGGGCATCTTCGACCGGTTCCGCACGCTGCCCGTCTGGCGTCCGGCCGCCCTGGTCGGCATGATCTTCGGCGACGTGCTGCGCTACATCCTCGCCGCCCTGGTGATCCTGGGCCTCGGGCTGGTGCTCGGGTTCCGGCCCGAGGGCGGGGCGCTCGGTGCGGCCGCCGGGATCGGGCTGCTGGTGGTCTTCTCGTTCGCGTTCTCCTGGGTGTGGACGTTCTTCGGGCTGGTCCTGCGCAGCGAGAAGTCGGTGATGGGGGTCAGCATGATGGTGCTGTTCCCGCTGACGTTCCTCAGCAACGTCTTCGTCGAGCCGAGCACCATGCCCGGCTGGCTCCAGGCGTTCGTGAAGGTCAACCCGGTGACGCAGCTGGTGGCCGCGATCCGGGGTGCGATGAGCGGCGAGTCCGACCCGTCGGCCACGATGTGGCTGCTGCTGTGGAGCGCCGGCTTCGTCCTCATCTTCGGCACCCTGACCATGTACAAGTACAACCGCCGCTAACCCCGGCCCCCGGCCCCGGCCCCGGCCCCGGCCCTCGGGATCTTGCACTTGCTGTCGTGATAAAGCTGGCAAATACGCCTGAATCGACGACCGAAAGTGCAAGATCGCGGAGGGCTGGGGTGGGGGTCGCGCCGGCCGTCGGTTCAGAGCCGCCAGCGCAGCGGTGACGGGGGCAGGTAACGGCAGGTGCTGCCGGTCGAGACGGACTCGCGCAGGTGGCCGGCGAGGGCCGGGTGCCGGTCGTCGAGCTTGCGTAGCGTGTCGCGGATTCGCGCGGTCACCGCCTTGCGGGCCCGCTCGGCCTCGTCGCCCAGGCGACGGCTCCGGCCGGCCAGCCCCGCCGCGGCACGTAGCTCGTCGAGCAACGCGCCCCGCTCGGCGTCCAGCGCGGCCACCTTCCGCTCGTCGTCGCGTGCGGCGGCCCGGTCGATCTCCTCGTCCAGGCGGGCCAGGTGCCGCCGGTAGCGGGCCTTCGCCTCGTCGTCGAGGACCGGGTCGGCGCCCATCCGTCGGGCGGCGGCCAGCTCCGGCCCGGCCGCCGGGTCGAGCAGTTCGACCGCCGGTACGTCGCTGCCCGGGCGGCTGAGCAGCAGGTGCAGGTCGTGCAGGCCCTTGGCGTCGGGCAGGTGCACCACGACGGCGTCGTACGCGAGCTGCCAGACCGGTCCGTCGCGCCGGAACTCGTACCCCTCGCGGGCTGGCGCAACCGCCGTGGCCTGACCCGGCGCGACGACCTGGCGGGCGGTGGCGGTCTGCTCGGCTGCGTCGGAGTGGGCCGGTTCGGCGAGCCGGTGCAGCACCTGCGTCATTCCGAGGGCCGCTGCCTGCTCGGCGGTGGTGGCGCGTAGCGCGGCCAGTGTCGCGGCGTCGCTCGGGTGGCTCCGGCCGGCGAGGGCGTTCGCGAGGCCGGTGCGGGCGAGCAGCGACCAGGGTCGGGAGCCCAGCCGATCGGCGGAGTCACGGGCGGCGGTGAAGCCGGCGATGGCGTCGTCCCAGCGTTGCTGGGCGGCGTCGATCAGTGCCAGCCAGTGGTCGACCGGACCGCTGATGTCGCAGCCGAAGAGGCCGACCATCCATTCGCCACGGTGCGGGGCCAGCGCGGCCCGCGCGGCGTCGCAGCGTTGCGGATCGGCCGACGCGGCGGCGGCCTGCGCGCGTAACCGCAGCCAGAGTGGTGACACCGGGCGCGGGTAGCGGATGGCGGCGGCCTCGATCCCGGCGGTCAGCCGGACCGCCGTCGCGGTGTCGCCACGCTCGGCGGCGGTGATCGCCCGCAGCAACTCGTGGTAGGGGTAGTCGACCGGGGCCAGCCCGTCCAGCAGAGTGTCGGCCTCGACGAACCGGCCCTGGAGCAGCAGCCGCGACCAACGCAGGTGATGGCCCATGAACCCGAACTCGGCATGGTTCGGGTCGGAGGAGTCGCCGAGGACGACGAACTGCTCGTCGGCTTCGGCGAAGTCACCCCGGAAGGCGGCGATGATCCCGCTGTCGACGGTCGCCGCCACGTGGTGCCGGGTGGCATCGCTGTGCTGGTCCACCTTGACGAAGGTGGCCAACTCCTCGTTGAAGTGCGGGTCGTCCAACTCGAGCAGCGCCACCCAGCGCAGCGAGGTGGCCCACAGCTCGGTCTCCCGGTCTCCGGTGCGGCGGGCCACGTCCCGGATCTCGGCGGTCAGCGCGGCACGGGTCGCCGCGGTGCCCAACCCCCAGGTGGTGTCGTGGCGGGCCCAGAGGCTGAACGTGAGCGCCTCGTCGTCCTGCCCTCGACGGGCGATGGTCTCGGTGGCGGTGATCAGGTCGGCGACCAGCGTGCCGACTGGCGCGTCCGCGGCCGGTTCGCCGATCAACTTCCGGTACGCGTCACGCAGCAGCTCCGCCGCGTCGACCGAGTGGGTGGTCTCCACCTGACGGGCGCGGTTCACGATGAGGGCGACGCGGGCCAGCAGCACCGGGTCGTCGAGTGTGCGCGCCAGCGCCCCGGCCTCGATGAGCAGTGCCGTGGCCTCTTCCCGGCCGGCGTGGTGATATTGCGCCTCGCCGAACTCGATGAGGATCCGCACCCGTTGCTCCCGGTCTTCGACGACCTCCAACGCCCGGCGGAAGTGCACCGCCGCCTCGTCGGCGGCCAGCCGGGCGAACGCGTCCCGCCCGGCCGCGACCAGCAGCGTTGCCACCCTCGCGCGGTCGAGCGCGGGGCCGGCGAGGTAGGCGTGGCGGGCCAGGTCGGCCGGGATCAGCTGATCGCTGAGCTCTCGCAGGTCGTCGACCGCCCGGACGACCGCGCCGTGTCGCGCCTGCCGCTCGTCGTGGGACAGCCCGTCGTAGAGGGTCTCCCGGACCAGGTCGTGGGCGAAGGCGAACCTGCCGCCGCCCCGGGCGGTCACCAGCCGGGCGGTCACCGCGCGGTCGAGCAGCCGGTCGACCTGCGCCACCGGGGCGGCACCGCAGGCCGCCAGGACCTGAGGGTGGAACTCGCGCCCCAGCACGGCCGCGACGGTGAGCGCCTCGACCACGGCGGGCGGCAACTGGGCCAGGCGGCGGCGCACCGCTTCCCGTACGCCGGGTGCGATCGTGCCGGCGGCGTCGTCGGCGTGCCACAGCCGGGCGGTCTGCTCGATGAAGAACGGGTTGCCCCCGGTGCGCCGGTGCACCTCGTCGACGAGGTCGCCGTCGGGTTCCCGCCCGGCGGTGCGTGCCATCAGCGCGGCCACCTCGTCGCGGGCGAGACCGGTGAGGGTGATCGTGGTGGCCTTCGCGACCAGCGGCATCAGGAGGGGTCGCAGCGGGTGCTCACCCGACTCGACCTCGGCGTCGCGGTAGGTGCCGACCAGCAGCAACCGCTCGAACCAGGTGTGCTGGGCGGCGAAGCCCAGCAACCGCAGTGAGGCCGGGTCGGCCCAGTGCAGGTCGTCGAGGATGACCACGACCGGCCGTCGCTGGGAGACGGCGACCAGCGCGGCGGTCACCGCGTCGTACAGCGCGAACGCCTCCCGGTCGACGCTGTCCCCATCGGGGCCGACGCTGTCCCCACCGGTGCCTACGCCGGCCCAACTGGCGGCACGAACGGCCTGTTCGTTGCTGGTGTCGGCCTCGCCGAGCAGTGCCGTGAGGGCTGGCTCGGCGTCGGCCCGCGCCACCGCCCAGTCGTCGGCGGATCGCCGCAGGCCGCGCAGCACCTGCACCCACGGCCAGTGGCCGGGGGCGCTGTCGGAATCCCAGCAGGCGGCGCCGAGCACCAGCGCGCCACGTTGCCGGGCCTCGCGGGCCGCCGAGGTGACAAGGGTGGTCTTGCCGATGCCCGGTTCGCCGGTGACCAGGACGAGACCGCCGTGGCTGGTCGTGGCGCGATCCACCTCGGCGCGCAGCAGACCCACGGGGTGGTCCCGCCCGATGATGGCGTCGCCGCGCCGCGCGTCCATGGTTTCCAGACGGTACTGGAACCGTCCGACAGCGCGAGCGAGTTAGCCAGCCGACTCCACTGCGACCTTCGGGAGCCAGGTGTGTTCGTGGGGCGCTTTCGAGCTGATGTCGTCAACGAATCACCCTCACCTGTCCCCAACCTTCCCTATCTGCTTAGAATAGGGAACGATGAAGGAAGACATGTACTCAGTTGAGCAGGTCGCCGACCGGCTTGGGCTGCACGTGCGGACGGTGCGCAGCTATATCCGCTCGGGCCGACTGCGCGCGGTGCGGATCGGCAAGCAGTATCGGATCGCCGCCGGTGATCTCGACGTGCTCACCGGCCAGGCCCCGACCACGCCGAGCGTCGCCAGGCAGGCCGAGGTGTCGAGCATCGTCCAGATCGACGGTGTCGACAGAGCCGCCGCCGACCGGCTCGGCACGCTCGTGCTCACCAGCGCCAACACCGGCCACGACCAGGCCAACCCGCTGCGGGTGCAGACCGTGTACGACGAGCGACGCCACCGCATGAAGATCATCATCCTGGGTGACCCGGCCGCCACCGCCGAGTTGCTGCACCTGCTCGACGCCGTACTCAACGCCGACAACGGCCTGCTCGACCGGGAGGTCCACGATGCCTGACGAGATCCAGGAACGCGCCGGAGTGCCGGTGCTGGTCTGCGACCCCGACGGCCCGCCACTCGCCACCGAGCAGGACGCGCTGGACCTGATCGGGGCTGCATTCCTCGGCGCCCAGGTGGTCGCCGTGCCAGCCAACCGACTCGACGACCGCTTCTTCTCGCTGGGCACCCGCTTCGCCGGCGACGTGATGCAGAAGTTCGTCAACTACCGGCTGCGGCTGGCCGTCGTCGGCGACATCTCAGCGCAGCTCGCGGAGAGTTCCGCGTTGCGCGCGCTGGTGCACGAGTCGAACCGGGGTGGGCACATCTGGTTCGTCCCCGACCTCGACGCGCTGGACGCCCGCCTGAGCGCGGCCCGATAGCCACCTCACCGGTCGGGCGCGAGCGCCATCTCCACCGCGTCCGGCTCCACGCCCCTGATCCGAGCCTGCTCGGCCGCCCGCCGCAGGTAGGCCAGCCACTCCTCGGACGACCAGTCGTTGCGCCGGCCGACACCCGCCTCGGCGGGTAGCAGGCCGGCCACGACACGGTCGAGGATCAGGGGCTGCACCCCGCCCACCCCACGCCGGTAGCCGACGAAGTAGAGCACCTTCGTGAACAGCCCCGGCCCCAACCAGGGCAGGCGAGCGTGGTCGGGGTCGCCGAAGCGACGGTACGCCGTACCCAACGCGGCCTCGTCGGGCGCTGGTGTGGACAGCTCTTCCAGCGCGTACGCTAGGCGTTTGCCGTCGGGATCGGCGGCGAGCGACCTGGTGGCGCGCCACGGGCCGTACCCGATGGGCCCGTAGGCCCAGATCAGCACAGCGGTCAGCAGTTGCCGCGCGGTCGCCGACCCGGCCCGGTACGTGTCGGCAGTCGCGAAGACGTCCCTCCGCCAGATCTCGCCGCTCGCCGGAAGGGTGTCGGGCCACGCGTCCGGTGGTAGCCCCGCCCGCCACCTGTCCATGTTGGCCCGGACCGGAGCCCGCTCCCCCGATAACACCACACCTTTGGTCGTCCGCATGGCCGCCTCCCTCAGAACCGCGCTCGCGGAACTCCGTGGTTCGGACGCTATGGTCGGGCGCTTCCACACGCCGCCCGCCGACAGCAAATCGCGGTATCGACTGCCTGGACGCCTGCCTTTGGGCAGCCAGCATCTGACGGGTTCGAGAAACGTCGCACGGTTGACCTAAGGACTAGCCGCACAGTGACCGGGTACGCGCGATCCATGGGTAGCCACAAGCAGAACAAACACGACAGCGGCGGCGAGTCGGCGCGAGGCCGGCGGCATTCGGGCAGCGGCGCTCCGGGCCGCCAGGGCTCGCCCGTGGAGCACTCGCCCGACCAACGGCACCGCCGCACCGCGACCGGCCCGGCCGGCACCGAACGCGACCTGGGCCGGGCCAAGGTCTCGGGCGACGGGCGGATCCAGCGCCAAGGCGGCTCCTGAGCCGAGCACTCAGCCGGTGCAGCGTCTCGCCCGTTCGCAGGGCGGCTGCACCGGCTGAGCGGTTTTTACGGCGTGGCGCAGATGGCGTACGCCGTGTCGGACCAGTTTCCGGCGAACGGGTCCTCCTCGTACGCGCCGGACGCGGCGGACGTCGGGGCGGTCGCGGGGCCGCCGTTGGGGCGGAAGTCGTCCACGATGCCCTCGCCGGTCACCCCGTTCAGCTCGTAGCCGGCGCCGGTCAGCACCTTCCCGACCGGGCAGGTCGCCGTGACGCTGCGGAAGTCGAGGGAGTTGCTGGCCCCCACGGCTGAGGCGCGTACGAGGCCCGCGAGGGGGTTGGCGCAGATCGCGTACGCGGTCGCGGACCAGTTCAGGGCCGTGGCGTCCGACTCGTACGCGCCGACGGTGACCGCGGTCGGTGCCGTGGCGACGCCACCGTTGGGCCGGAAGTCGTCGACGACACCTTCGCCGGTGACGCCGTTCAACTCGTAGCCGGTGCCAGTCAGCACCTTCCCGACCGGGCACGTCGCCGTGACACTGCGGAAGTCGGTCGAGTTGCTGACGCTGGTCGTGGTGACCCGGACCAGGCCGGGCAGCGGGTTGGCGCAGATCGCGTACGCGGTCACCGACCAGTTCCCCGCGAACGCCTCGGTTTCGTAGGCACCGACGGTGACGGCTGTCGGGGCGGTGGCCGGGCCGCCGTTGGGGCGCAGGTCGTCGACGACGCCTTCGCCGGTGACGCCGTTGAGTTCGTAGCCGGTGCCGGTCAGCACCTTCCCGGCCGGGCACGTCGCCGTGACGCTGTGGAAGTCCGCCGAGTTGCTGACGCTGGTCGCGGCGATCCGCACCAGCCCGGGGACCGCGGCGGACGCCGGGCTCGCCGGGGCGAGCACCGCTCCGGCCGCGACAAGACCGAGCACGAGTACGGATGCTCGGGCGCCGAACCGCCGGGTTCTGTTCTGAGTACGCATACATTTCTCCCGTCTGAGGCCGGACGGGGCGGCAGGTGCGACGCCGACGTCAGGGCCGTTCGTGATGACGGGTTCACGCTAGGTAGCCATCTGACCAGGCATTATCTCCAAACCGACTACGTCGCGTAGCGGACTGGATCGGTCGTCGGCGTCACTGGACTGACGGACGATGCGCGGACATCGATGCCTGTGCATACCATTCGGCTATGCCTGCCCGCCGCGTCACCGCCACCATCGCCCTCGCCGCGCTGGCGAGCCTGCTCGCCGTCAACGCCGCCCGGGCCGACGGCCCGGCGATCAGCACCCCCGGCACACCAACGGTGGTGGTCAACGAACCACATCAGCTCACGCTCAGCTGGTCGCCCTCCGCCTGGGTCGAGCCTGGCAACGAGCAGCCGATCAACTACGAGGTGCAGGTGCCGCTCGGGCCGAACACCTACCGCTTCCTCGGCTCCACCACCGACACCACGATCACGCTGACCGACCTCGCGCCCGGCACGACGTACCGGATCGGGATCGCCGCCCGCGCGCTCGGCGGCTACTCCGACACCTCGCCCACCACCACCGTGCGCACCGCGGCGGGCCGCGCGACGGTCAGCTACCTCAACCTGGACTGGTCCCCGACGAACAACCAGATCCAGCACCTTCTGAAGGTGACCAACACCGGCACCGGGCCACTCGACCTGAGCACGGTGCAGGTGCGCTACCACCTGCGTTTCGAGGGCGGCAACACCTCGCTGGTGCCGAACTGCGACTGGGCCGCGCTGGGCTGTGACCGGATCCGGCAGACCGTGCAGTTCTTCGTCCCGCCGGGCGGGCCGCCCGGCGCGATGACGACGCCAGCGCCGCCGGGTTACCCGATCCCGGGAACGCCCGTCCCCGGCTGGGTGGAGCTGACCTTCACCGACGGCACGCTCGCGCCGGGCCAGTCGACCGGGCCGATCCAGCTCCGGCATCACCGGCACAGCTGGAGCGACATCGACGAACGCGACGACCCGAGCTGGCTCGCCGCCACCGGGCAGTGGACCTCAAACGACCGGATCACGCTCGACGTGGATGGGGTACGCGAGTTCGGCGACACCTACTCCTGACCACTCCTGACCACTCCCGGCCACGCGCCGGGCGACCGGCGTGCCTGGGTCCGGGTGGCCTTGTCCTGACGAGCGTGATGCCTGTGAGTCATCGTGATGACTCACAGGCATCAACCTCCTCGGGAAACTACTCCCGACCGCCTGGCGCCCCGGGTGCTGGGGCGTGGGGCAGGTGGATGCGGGTGGCGGGGATGCCGAGGGCGAGCAGCCGTGCCCGCGCGGCGGCCGGCATCGCCTGTGGGCCGCAGAGGTAGACGTCCTGGCCGGGCTGGTGGTGGTCGAGAGCGATGGTCAGGGCGTCGCCCTGCTCGGCCGGCTCGGCACAGGGGTCGTCGGAGAGCGCCGGCACGACGGTCAGCCAGTCGTGGGCGCATTGCAGCTTGTCGAGGGCGATCGAGTCATACAGGTCGGTGAAGGTGCGCGCGCCGACGATCAGCGTCACGTGCCGACCATCCGGTGCGGCGGCGACCTGCTCGACCAGGGCGCGCAGCGGCGCCAGGCCGGTGCCACCGGCGACGAGCAGCAGATCGTTCGTGCTCGCGAGGTCGAGCTCAGCCCGATGTCGACGGGTGGGCCGAGCCAGAGCAGCTCGCCGGGGCGTACCTGATGAACCAGGCGGTGGGAGACGGTGCCGGCGGGTACGGCGCGGACGTGCAGCTCGACGGTGCCGTCCGCGCGTGGGGCGTTGGCCGGGGAGAGCCAGCGCCAGTGACCGGGCAGGCGCGGCGTGCAGACCGGCACGGCCTGACCTGCTTGGAAGGGCAGTCGCCGCCACTGGCGTACCGTCAGGATGGCGATGTCGGGCGACGGCCGGTCGTGGCCGATCACCTCGACGTGCCACCAGGCCGGGCCGTCGTCGGCCTGGGCGACGGCGCGGCGGATGGCGCGCGTGGCGCGGTACAGGGCGCGCTCGGCGGCGATGGTGAGCTGCGGCGTCCACAGCGGGCGCGCGTGGCGGGCAACGGTGGCGATCAGCGCGTCGCCGATGGTGGTGGCGTGCGGGAGCAGGTCGAAATGACGGTACGCGCGGCCGAGCACCCGGAGCAGCGCCGCCCGGTTCGCCGGGTCGTCGCCGCCGACCAGGAGGCGGCCCAGCGCGGTGAAGAACAGTGGCGCGTCGCGGTGAGGGAGCAGGCCGGAACGGCGGTCTTCGACTGTGCACCAGAAGTCGCCGGCAGCTCGGACGTCGACCGACTCCCAGGCGTCGGCCAGGCTCGCACGACTCGCGTGGTCGTCGTCGTTCCCGTTGGGCATGCCGGCTCCAAGACGTTGCTTCGTGGCATGGCACCGGGGCGGGCGGGAGGAGCTGCGCCGTTGAGGGCCGGCGCAACTCCGGGACAAGGCACCCGCCCCGGGCCATGCGACAACTGTCGCGACTGACCAGGTACAACGGCATGTCACGGTGATCATCGACGACATGCGAGATACGTATGCGGTCGACGTCGCGACGATCGAATCGGGCAGACTGCGGGCATGACGGAACGTCCGGTGCTGTATCTGGTCGTCTGCGCCGCGGGTCCGGCGGAACACATCGACGAGCTGGTCGACCTCCTGATCGCTGACGGGTGGCAGGTCTGCATGATCGTCAGCCCGACCGCCGCGCCGTGGCTCGACCGTCAGGCGTTGCAAGACAAGACCGGCTATCTCGTACGCGTGGAGTGGCGCATGCCGGGCGACCCGGAGCCGCACCCACCGGCCGATGTGGTGCTGGCCGCGCCCGTCACGTTCAACACGGTGACGAAATGGGCGCTGGGCATCAACGACACGCTGGCGCTCGGCGTCCTCAACGAATCGATGGGCGCGGGGTTGCCGATCATCGCCTTTCCGCACACCAAGGCGGAGCTGGCGGCCCATCCGACGTACGCGGGTCACCTGGCGGTGCTGCGCGCCGCCGGCGTGGCCGTGGCCGACGGGAAGCCGCTGAACTCGATGAACGGGCCGGGGCGGTGGGGCGTGATCATCGAGGCGCTGCGGGCGGCACGACCGTCCTGATGGTGTTCTCTGTCGGCAACTTCGAGCCGCCACGCCTTCGGTAGGCCGACCAGCGCAGAGCCGCATCGAGGAGTGGGCCGTGGTGGGGTGCAGGGGCGGCGAGCTGTTTGCGTTGCCAGAGCCGTGTCAGAGCGTCGGCGAAGCTGCTCAACGACTGTTCGGGCGCGGCGGCGTAGGCGGGGACCTGCCTCGCCCAAGCCTCGGCTGCGGCCGGTGTGTGACCAGCGCGCACAAGTCGGAGCAGGAGGAACGCTGCGTCGATCCAGGGGGCGCCACGGGCAGGGCTGGACCAGTCAACGACGCGGACTCTCGTTCCTGACCCTGCTCTCTCCTGCTGGGGAACCACGAAGTTCCGCGGCGTCATGTCGGTGTGCAGGAGAGCGTCGCCGTCGACCAATTCAGGGGCGATGAGGTCGTGCCAGCGGTCGGCGAAGGGGCGCACAACCACCGGCGGGCAGGGCGTGAGTTGGTCGTTCAGCTCGATGAGCAGTGCCGCCAGCAAAGGCAGGTCGGGTGATCCGGGTGCCAGGTCGGGATGTCTGCCCGCAACGTGCTCGAAGCCCAGGAGTAGCCAACCGTCGTGGTCGACGGTCCAGAGCAGTCGGGGTGCCGCCTCCGACAGCCACGAGTTGACGCGAGCTTCGTTGCGGTAGAGCCACGCGGCCGGGCTGCTCAGCTCCCCGCCCTTACAGAAGGCTCGACCGGTGGCGGTGTCGAGGGTGACCGCCACATCGCACGAGGCCCCGGTGGGGATCGTCTCGGCGGAACGGATCGGGCCGGTGTGCCGCTCGACTTCTGCTCGTACCGAATCGGGTAGCTCGTGCCAGTGGCGACGGCGTGGCATAGGGCGGCCCTCCGAACGGCGAGCAATCCCGGGCAGTCTATGCCCGGGACCGCTGGCCAGCCGCCCTATCCGGTCGGACTGTCGGTGCACCCAGCATGGCACTGGGTGCAATCGGCCACGCTCGCCTCCGTCCAGAGCGCGGCGTCGATGACGAAATCGGCGGCTCGAATCGCATCGACCGTCCGCGAGATCGGAGCGCCGATCGGCTGCGGAACGTCATCGTCGGGTGAGGGTTCGGGCTCGTGGTGGATGAAGCGGCCGGCAATGCGGTGGCAGAACTCCGCGTAGTCGTGGGTGTGAAGGATGAACGTGTGCCAACCGATGTCGACCAGGGCGCTCGGGCCGATCGACTCGGCGGTAACGGCGCAGGTGGCGAGGAAGGCGAGCGCCTGGTCCAGGATCCTGGGCGGTAGGTCGGGGGCCAGCTCGGGGTGGTCGTACGCGATTCGGGCAGTCAGCCGGGCGAAGAGTTCGTCAGAGACGAGTGCCCTTCCCGTGCTCGGTCGGGACGTGGTCAGCAGCATGGCGCTCCTTCCGGTGGGCTTTCCCTGACCGTGCGGCCCGGCGGCGCGACAGCGGATGACGGCGGAAGCATCATCGATATGCGCGCTGCGTATACCGCGCCTCCACGCAGCGGGTTCAATGGATAGGCTCGATGAAGCTGGATGGACGGAGCCGCCGGTGACTTACGCGAACTGCCCCCGGTGCGGCGGTCGGCTGGCCCGGGACAACGACAGCGGACGGTGTACGCCGTGCCAGGCCGCCGAACGGGACCGGTTGAGCGCGCCGCCCATGGTGCCGGCGAGCTTCTGGCAGCACGAGCCGCTGCGACAGGCCCTCGCCGAGCGGCATCTGGGGCGGGTGATCCGGGCGTACCGCTGCCATCCCTACCACGGGCGCGTCGCCTTGCCACAGACCGTGGTGGCGGGGTGGTTGGGGATCACGCAGGCACAGTTGAGTCGAGTTGAGAACGGCCCACCGCTGGTGCACCTGGACAGACTGACGCACTGGGCGCAGCTTCTTCGGGTGCCGGCCGGGAGCCTCTGGTTTCGGCTTCCTGGCCAGGGTTGCTGGACCGACGCGAGCCCCATGGATGGCGAGGCAATCAGCGCGCACCGCGACGATCAGGTGGTCGAGCGAGGCGAACGGGCACCCGTGACGGTTAACGTGGAGCAGGCAGCAAGCCAAGGGGGTGGCGCTACGGACCGTCGACGCTTCAACGTGCTGGCCGCACTCGCGGGACTCGCCGCCGTGGGTCACACGTACCTGCTCCCTCGGCCGCCCGCCGAGGGCCCGGGAAGCATTGGCATGGAGCAGGTGCGCCTGGCCAGTTCCCTGGTTGACGATCTCCGGCGGGCTGATGCGGCCGTCGGGGCCGACCTACTCTGCGACGTGGCCATCCAAGCGCACACCAGGCTGTCGGCCTGGGCAGCGCGGGCAAGCTACAGCCGACAGGTTGGTGACGCGCTCCAAAGCGCTCTGGCTGACCTATCCATCGAGGCCGCCTGGCTCGCCATCGACGCGGATCGCCGGTCCGAGGCGAGGCCATACCTGCATGAAGCAATCACTCGTGCCCGAATAGCCGACGACCCACAGGCGGAAGTTCGCGCCCTCACGCACCTGTCCCTGTTGATCCGCGAAAGTCAGCCTGGCGAGTCACTGCACTGCGCCGAAGCAGCCCTACGGATCTCCACCGGGTGGGCCACACCTCGACTCACGACGTTGCTGCACCTACGACGGGCACCCGCATACGCGGTTCTTGGGGATGTCGGTGGATTAAGTCGCGAGATGGCAAAGGCCCGACGTGAGTTGGACCGCGGCCCTCACGAGGATGACCAGGGCTTCGTGCACTTCGTGAACGCCCAAGAACTGAACGGGATTGAAGGGCTCTCCTACCTTGCCCTCGGCAGACCCGAGCGCGCTGTTCAGTCGTTGCGCGCGATCACTGCCAACCCCTCGCCGAGCCATCGGCGGAATCAGGTCTACTACACGGTGCGACTCTCGGAGGCGACGTACCAGCAGGGTGATGTCAACGAGGCGGCGCGTATCGCCCTGGACGTCCTGCCCGCCGTGCGCCAGATCAACTCGAAGCGGGTGAGTCAGCATCTCGCGCAGGTGCGCAGGAGTTTAGCGGCCCCACGGCAAGCAACCACGTCAACCCGTCAGTTCGTCGATGCCTATGACCGGGCGGTGAATGTGTGATCGAGAGTTTGCAGTTACGCCATCACGGCGCCGACGAGGCGGCGGAGATCGTCGATCATCTTGTAGATCTCTACCTGGAGGTCTACGCGGACGGCGGCGAGTTCTACAGCGAGGACCGCTACAGGCGTCAGCTCGACCTCCACATGCAGCGGCCAGGGTGGGAGTTGGTCACCGCAACGGTCGACGAGACCTTGGTCGGCTACATCTATGGCTTTCCGCTACCTCCACAGACGCGGTGGTGGGAAGGCATTTATGAGCCTGTGCCGCCAGGGTTCACCGAGGAGGACGGAACCCGCACCTTTGCGCTCAGCGAGTTGCTGGTACACCCTGCCTGGAGACGTAAGGGCATTGCGGCGGCGCTGCATGACGAGTTGGTCGCGGGCCGGGCTGAACCACGAACCACGCTCTTGGTCCGTCCCGACAATGATGCCGCCCATATGGCGTACCGATCTTGGGGCTGGAACAAGGTCGCCAAGCTGCGCCCTAATTGGGCGACCGCACCAACCTTCGACGTCATGGTCCGCACCGCCTAGGTTTGCCCTCGCCCGTTAGCTAGGTGGCAAACTCTGAAGATGCTCTGCACCGAACGCATACTTGAGATCGCGCCGCAGAAGTAGCACGATCGCCCAGCGGGTTTCGCCGAGCCGCAGATTTTACCTAGGTTCGAGCCGAGGAGCATCGGCGATGGACGTAATCACTCGCCCTGATTCCGCGACTCTGGAGGCTGTTCAAGGTTCTGCTGCCGCTTCTTTTGCTCCGATTTGAGGCGATGCACTTCCTCAACAAACTCGGCCAACTGCTCCTCCTCGGACGGAATGCGCTTATACCTGCCGACACCGACTTCGACGGCCTCCCACTCCGCCTCGATAGCATCGGCGGTTTGCTGTAGGTAGAAGCTACGTTCCTTGTATTTGAAGTAACCCATGAAACCGCTCGCCGCACCAACAAGAAACGTGATGCCGAGCACCGTCCAACGATCCCACGTCATCTTTTCGGAGATCCCTGCAATTCCCGTCGCTGCCAGGGATCCAATAATTAGGAAGCCCTGGAAGATATTGTTGACAAGCCTGTATTGCCTACTCTCGCTCCTCAGCTGGTCGATGTCGAAATAGGCGTCTTCCTTATATGCGACTCGACGGACTTTTAGGTCCCCTTCGAGGCTGGCCACCACAAGCTTCCGCTCATCGCGCAAGCGGGCCAACTTCAGCTCGAGGTCGCTTTCCGACGGACGAGAAGCACGAATTGAGGCGCCCTTCGGTACATACCCACCGGGGTACCGCTTGAGCAAGTAAGCCGCAACTCCAAACAAGATTGCAACAATGAATGCCGGCGTAAGGACGACCCTCTTCGCACTGCCACTCAGCCAGGGCAGCCAATACAAGGCCTAGAGCACGACAAGCAGTACTGGACCGAAGGCCATGGACAGGTTCGACCACCGGTGGCGCATTCGCGCATACTCTAGCTCATGTTCCGTCTGCCGAATTGCATGGTTTAGTACCAAAACTTGCTCTTGCTGGCTAGCCGTAGGCAACGATGCTCCTTATACCTCAAGAACCGGGAGTTATAACAATTACGTTCTGGGCTAGGCGGAAAATCCAGCCATTTGCCATGACTGTCAGGCCATGGCAATAGTTCACAAGGCGTGCCGCCTCATACTGCTCCATGTAAGACAAGTCGATGGAAGCAACTCGTCCCGCCTGAAGAATTTCAGCGACCTCAGCAGCACCGACAGCGAAGTCAGTCGGTTTCACGCGAAGAGCCGCTTCCAAACGCACACCGGGAGCCGTATCGCGATCAACCCTATATGAATTTTCCCGTACGGCCGATTCCAAGGAGCGCTCCAGCTCTGACGCATGATCTCGGCGGCACACCCTGCCAAGATCTGCATCTCGCCCCTGAATCGCCATCGGACGCGCACCCAACCGATAAGCAGCAATGACCAGTGCAGCCAGAGCTGAAAATGCGATTGATACGAGGGACCACTCTGTCATAGTGCCGAACTCTCGATCATTGGGATAAAACGAAAGAACTTGGTCCAATACAGAGCCCAGGGACGGCACGCTAACGATCCCAGGTCGTCCCGACGTACGAGTGACGGCTAGCCATCAAATCCCAAGGTTGGAGGCTACGGCCCCGCACGTCGAGCCAGCCCGGGGCCGTGATCCTTACCGAGCACAGGACGAGCCGTAGCGGCTGTCGCAGTTGCCACTTCAGCATGTGGCGCTTCCCCCAACCCAGCCAGCATCGGCCCACCCCTTCAAATATGTGCTCGGGGAGATTACCGGCCAGACTCCGGCAGCGGGAGCCCGTCTGATCACTCCGTTCAGTCAAGCGAGCCGCCCCTTCCGCTGCCCCATTAGCCAGGGAGTCGAGGTCACGATTTAACAAGCTTCGATTGAGGGGTGGTTTTTGCAGGTAGCAGCCGGTGCCGCGCCGACGTCGAAAGCCGCCGCGGCACCCGCTGGCCAGGGCAGCGCTTTCATCAGGCTTGTACACCGATCTACTCCCCTGTCGGCGATCCGACACATGGAATTCGACGTCTAGTCACGGCAGCGCATCAGCGTCACGACCGATTAGATTGCGTGGATGACGGATCTTGAGCGGGGTGTTTACGAGCACCTCATCACTCGCGAGCTGGCCAACCAGCTCCAGCACGTCGATCCCGCCCTGGTCCAGCACCACAAACTCGACCCGGCCGACGCGCACAAGACCCTCGCCCGGCACATCGCCACCCTGGCCGCCCGTGCCCTCCAATCCGTCCCCGGTGGCGACGACAAGCTCCACCACCAGGTCGAGATGGCGAACCGGATCGCCGACGCCATCACCGCCCTGAGCCCGAAGGCAGCAACAGATCAGGACCAGGTGACCGACGCCAAGCACCTACTCCACGCCATCGCCGCCCCACCCACACCACCGGCGCTACCAGCGTTCCCGCAGCGTCCCACCACTCCCCTCTCCACCGGCGCGTTGCTGGTCAACGGCCGTCACCAGCCGCGCATCGGCCATGAGGTCAACCACGAGATGGCGTCGGCCGAGAGCGTCGACCTGCTCTGTGCGTTCATCAAGTGGTACGGCCTGCGCATCGTCGAGAAGCCCATCCGCGAGCTGATCGCCCGGGGTGGCAAGGTCCGCGTCATCACCACCACGTACCTCGGTGCGACCGATCAGCGAGCGCTAGACCGGCTCGCCGAACTGGGTGCCGAGGTCAAGGTGTCGTACGAGACGCGGACCACCCGGCTGCACGCCAAGGCGTGGCTGTTCCGCCGCAGCAACGGCACCACCACCGCGTACGTCGGCTCATCGAACCTGTCGAAGACCGCGCTGGTGGACGGCGTGGAGTGGAACGTACGTATCTCGAACATCGAGCAGCCGCACGTCATCGACACGTTCACGGCGACGTTCGAGGACTACTGGAACGATCCGGCTTTCGAGGCGTACGACGCGGCCAGGGACGCCGAACGCCTGCGGCAGGCACTCACCGGAGAACGCCGCGACGAAGCACCGACCGAGATCTCGAACCTCGACGTGCGCCCGTACCCGTACCAGGCGGAGATTCTGGCCGACCTGGACGCAGAGCGGTTGGTGCATGGGCGGTGGCGCAACCTGGTGGTGATGGCGACCGGCACCGGCAAGACCGTGGTCGCTGCGCTCGACTACCGCCGGCTGCACAAGGCGGGACGAGCAGACTCACTGCTCTTCGTGGCTCATCAGGAGCAGATCCTGCGGCAGAGCCTGTCGACGTTTCGGCAGGTCATGGGCGACGGTAGCTTCGGTGAAACGCTGGTCGCGGGCGAGAAGCCGAACGGCTGGAAGCACGTCTTCGCCTCCATCCAGTCGCTGCACCGCCGGGAGGTCGACCCTGAGGCGTACGACATGGTGATCGTGGACGAGTTCCACCACGCCGAGGCGCCGACGTACACGCGGCTGTTGGAGCGGCTGCGTCCCCGCGTACTCCTGGGTCTGACGGCGACCCCCGACCGCGCGGACGGCGGCGACGTGCGCCGGTGGTTCGACGGGCGCGCGGCCGTTGAGCTGCACCTGTGGGACGCGTTGGAGCGGCAGTTGTTGTCGCCGTTCCAATATTTCGGGCTCCACGACGACGTGGACCTGTCGCACCTCGCCTGGAAACGCGGCCAGGGCTACGACCCGGCGGAGCTGGACACCATTTACACCGGCAACCACGCACGGGCGCGGTCGGTGTTGCGCGCGGTCCGCGACAAGGTGGACGTCGGGCGGATGCGGGCGCTCGGGTTCTGCGTGAGCATCGGGCACGCCGAGTTCATGGCCGATTGGTTCGACGGCCACGGCGTGCCGTCTGCGGCGGTGACCTCGCGGGCCGGCACCGATCGGGCCGGGCTGTTGCGGGACTTCAAGGCCGGCAAGCTGCGGGTGCTCTTCACCGTGGACCTGTTCAACGAGGGCGTTGACCTGCCGATGGTCGACACGATCCTGATGTTGCGGCCCACCGAGAGCGCCACGATCTTCCTGCAACAGCTCGGCCGTGGTCTGCGCCTCGACGACGACAAGCCCTGCCTGACCGTGCTCGACTTCATCGGCGGGCAGAACGCCAACTTCCGCTTCGACCTGCGCTGGCGAGCGTTGACCGGGGTGACCCGGCGGGCCATCAGGGAGGCGGTCTGCGACGACTTCCCGACCCTGCCGAGCGGCTGCCACGTCGAGCTGGATCGGGTGGCCAAGGAGGTGGTGCTCGCCAACCTGAAAAGCGCGCTGCCCACCTCGAAAGCCGGCCTGGTGGCCGAGCTGCGGCAACTCGGCGACGTCAGCCTGTCCACGTTCCTGCGCGAGACCGGCCTGGAGATCGAGGACGTGTACCGGTCGGCCAGCATCGGCGGCTGGACCGGCCTGCGCCGGCTCGCCGGCATCGAGACGTCCGCGCCCGGTCCGGATGACCGCGAGTTGGGCCGGGCCATCGGACGCATGCTGCACACCGACGACACCGACCGGCTGGAGCTACTGACGAAAGTCGCGGCCGGACCGCCCGCGCCAGGTCAGCAGGTGTACGAAAGCAACAGCCGGCTGCTGGACATGTTGCACTTCAGTCTCTGGGGACCGAACGCCCCGCTGGCCTCACGCGACGAACGGCTCGCGCGACTGTGGAAGGAGCCGGCCCGCTGCGTCGAGTTGCGTCAGGTCGCCGAGGTGCTGCGGGATCGCATCCACCGGGTGACGCCGACCGTCGCTCCGGGCGCGGTGCCGCTGCGGGTGCACGCCCGGTACAGCCGCAACGAGGCCTGTGCCGCCTTCGGGATGACCAACCCGGGGTCGCTGCGCGAGGGGGTGAAGTGGCTGCCCGACGCCCAGGCCGACCTGTTCTTCGTCACCCTGGTCAAGTCGGAGGCCCACTACTCCCCCACCACCATGTACGCCGACCGGGCCATCACCGACACGCTCTTCCAGTGGGAGTCGCAGAGCACCACCTCGGCGTCGTCGGCAACGGGTCAGCGCTACACGTCGGGTGGCTCGACGGTGCACCTCTTCGTTCGGGAGACCCGCGTCGCCGACCGCGACCTGGGCGCACCGCCGTACCTGTACGCCGGCACCATGACGTACGAGTCCCACTCCGGTGACCGACCCATGCGCGTCCTGTGGCAGCTTGACCACGCCCTACCCGCCGACGTGTACGCCGCGGCCCGGACGATCGCCGCCTAGGGGAGCTTGGACAGGAAGGCGCTGACCGCAGCGGCGAACTGCGCCTGAGCATCGTGATGCACGACGTGACCTGCTGACAGCTCGACAAGCCGGGCCTGGCCGGAACGACGGGCGATCATCTCGTGAGCGTGATCGGCGGCCAGCTCATCGCTGCGTGTTCCGCGGATCAGAAGGGTAGGGCAGGTCACCGCTACCCAGTCCTTCCAGTGGTCACCGTTGAGCGCTTTCTGGGACGCCACCGTGGCATCGATGTCGAAGGAGAAGCCCCCGCCGTCTTCCGACTCCCGGAAGGAGCACTCCAGATAGGGAGCCGCCCCACCCAGTGCCGAGGCCAGCGCATCGCGGGATGGTGCCTGGCGAGGAAGGCTGGTGGTGAACGACCAGTCGCAGTCCACGACCGCGCCGATGTCCTCGACGATCAGCGCGGTGACCCGGTCGGCGTGCCGGCTGGCGTACTGGTAGGCGTTCACCCCGCCGAGTGAGTGGCCCAGCACCGCAGCGGGGCCGACCTCCAGATGCTGGTGGAACGCGGCGACGTCGGCCACGTAGCCGTCCCGCTCATAGCTCTCGGCACGGTCGGACTCCCCATGCCCGCGCTGATCGAGCGCGATCACCCGCCATCGCGGCGCCAACGCCTCGGCCAGCGGCGCGAAAGCGGACGCCTCGTTGTAGTGCCCGTGCAGAGCCAGGAGCGGATTACCCGGACCACCAAAGTCCAGGTACGAGAGCCTTCGACCGCCAACCGTGAGGTGCTTCCGCATGACCTGACATCCTAGATCAACAACCGTCGGGCGGCAGGCGTTGGATGCGGTCAAGCCGCGTCCGCGTTCGAAGCGAACCTCGAGCACGAAAGCGATCCGGGTGGCCTCGCTGGCGTTAGGTTGAGGGCATGGAGCAGCGGATCAGCCTGATCACTCTCGGAGTCGCGGACGTAGCCCGCGCCAAAGCCTTTTACGAGCAGCTCGGCTGGCGGGGCCAGGAGGTCGAGGAGACGGTCTTCATCCAGGCCGGCGGCCTGGCGGTCGTCCTCTGGGGGCGTGACAAGCTGGCCGCCGATGCGGGCGTCGACGATCCGGGCACAGCCGGTTTCGGCGGGATGACCCTCGCGCAGAACGTCCGCTCCCGGGCCGAGGTCGACGAGGTGATCGCCACGGCGACCAGGGCCGGCGCCACGGTGACCAAGCCAGCCGAGGAGACCTTCTACGGCGGCTACGCCGGCTACTTCGCGGACCTGGACGGCCACCTCTGGGAGATCGCCTGGAATCCGGGCTTCACCCTCGCGGAGGACGGCACTCTCACCGTCCCCGATTTCAGCGCCATGAACTGAACCGAGCAGGCGGTGACGCTGCTCAGGGCGTCGATGAGGGGCAGAGCAGCGGGTCCAGTAACGGCAGCTCCAGGGGGTCCAGGCAGATCGTCAGCAGTCCCGGGTCCGACGAGGGCGTCGCCGTGGGGGTCGCGCTGGGGGTCGGCGAGGCCGACGCGGCGGGCGACGTCGGAGGAGCCGACGTGGGCGGGTCCGTGGTGGGGACCGGGCCAGGCGTCGGCGCTGAGCTGGCCGGTGGGGTCGGGGCGATGGACGGCGGGGCAGCCGACGGCAGGGCCACCGCGATAGCTGGTTTCGCCACTGTGGAGGCGTCTGGTCGGATCGGCGTCGTGCTCGACGGCGTGTACGGCCAGTTAGGCGCGGCACGGTTGACCGATCGGGTCCTGACCTTGGGTGCCATCGGCCCGACGGGGCCGATCGGAACGAGGATTTCCCCAGCTCTCGGCAGGTCCATGACGACGACCTCCGCCAGCGACACCGCCCCCGACGCGCGAGGACCTGACGCGCTCGGGCCCAGCACACCTGGGCCGACCGTCGCGACCACCATGGCGGCGACGGCGGCGACGACGAGCACCCGGCGGTCGGGGCGGACTGCGGTCAGGGGCGCGTCGTCGGGCCCGACCAGCGGCAGCGGCGTGGGTCGGGCGGCGCGGTGCTCGGCGAGCAGCGCGTCGACGTGCGACAGAACGACAGCGCGGTCCGCAGCCGCCGCGAGGGTGAGGTAGAAGCGGAAGTTCACCACGGCACCGGTCGGGACGAGCAGCCCGGACAGTCGACCGCGGTCCGGTAGCAGGGTGACCGGCACGTCGGGGTGGTGCGCCAAACCGATCAGGTCCGCGTACCGCCACTCGCGGCGGTGCTCCCGGCCGCCGAAGGCGACGCGTCGACTGGTCACGACGGCCATTCCGGTGTCGACGATCCGCAGGCCCGGCGGCAGTTCCTCGGAAGAGGTCTCGGCGAGGGAACACATGCCAGGGGTGGGCAGGCCAGGGACGTGCCGCGCCTCGGCCTCGACCAGCGTGGCGACGGGGAGGACGCGGAAGACGAGTTCGTCGTCGTCGAGGTCCACCGGTAGGCCGGTGCGGGGCTGCGTACACCCGAGGAAGCTGGCGGCTTCGATGCGGAGCCGGGCCAGGTGGTCGTCGCGGCGCAGCCAGGCGTCGGTGGCGTCACGGTACGCGTGCTGCCGGCGCTGGTTCTCGCGCTCGGACCAGGCGATCCGCCAGGGGGAAGATGCCAGTGAGGTCACGGTCACACGCGGTACAACCGCTCACGTACGTGACAGGCAACGCGCCCGAGATCGATGCATCCCGTTGCGCCCGAAAGGAGAGAATTGACGGAAGTCGGTGTCGGCGGCAGGAGCTAGCCTGCGCGTGACCCCACGCTGAGGAGTTCTTCGATGCTTGATGACATGCGCGTGCTGCGTGACGCGGTACGCGACTATCGCCTGGCGGCGACGGCTGCCGGGCTCGACTGGCCGGACCACGGCGAGTCGCCCGCCGGGCAGCCACCGGCACAGGTCTCGCGGATCTTCGGCGTGGATCACATCGCGGAGCAGTTGACCTGGTTGCACGCGCAGCGCTGGCCCGACCGGCAGGTGCTGCCCGACGTGGGGTGGCGGATGCCATGGCCGGAGGACGGTGACGCGCTGCACTATCTGGGGTTGTCGATCGGCACGCCGTTCCCCTGGCGGCACCAACTGCCCCTGTTCTTCTTCGATGTCGTTCTCTACACGTTCGTGCTGGCCGGCGACCACGAGGGTGAGATCTGGCGCTACGAGATCTCACCCGACGCCTGGGACTCGGTACGCGCCGCCACCAGCCTGGCCACCCTCTTTGATCAGTGGACCAGGGGAATCGCCGCCGGGGTGGTCGTCTACGACGAGCAGAGCAAGTGGCTCCTGGTCCGCGACCTGGACTCCGCTCCCGACCTCGACCCGCTGGCCTTCCCGGTGGCCCCGCTGGAGGAGACGCTGCTGCGAGCGCGGCAGCGCGAGTGCGGGGTCGACATGGCCATCGTCGAGGACGGCTTCACGTACACCGAGGAGTTGTCCGACGCCATCGACGCCGTCAAGGCGTCGCTCGGCGGGTAGTCCGTGCCGACGGCTGTCCGGGTGCGGACCCGAACAGCCGCCGGCAAGGCCGGCCCCCCTACGAGGCCGGCGCGAGGACTACGGGCGCAGCGAGGTGAAGAACTGCCTCATCTCATCGGCGAGCAGGTCCGGCTCCTCAAGTGGCATGAAGTGCCCGCCCCGGCCCGGCTCGCTCCAGTGCCGGATGTCGAGGCAGGCCCGCTCGGCGATCGAGCGGGGCATGCCGGCCTGCGAGGGTTCGGTGCTCACCGTGAACGCGGCGGGCACGGTGATCATCGGTCGTGGGGTGTTGTGGTCGAAGTCGGCGTACTGCCGGAACGACGAACCGATCGTGCCGGTCACCCAGTAGAGCGTGATGATGGTGAGCAGGGTGTCCCGGTCGATGCTGTTCGCCAGGTCACCGTGGTTGTCGCTCCAGTCGCGGTACTTGTCGACGATCCAGGCGGCCAGCCCGGCGGGCGAGTCGGCGAGCGCGGCCGCCAGTGTGTCCGGGCGGGTGCCCATGATGGCGCTGTAGCCCCCGTCGGTCTCGTCGTACGCGGCTTCGGCGTCCAGGTAGGCCTGTTCGGCCGCCGACAATGGAGGGGCGTCGAAGTTGGCGGGGAACGGTGGATGGATCATGTGGATGCCGGCCACCTGCTCCGGGTACAGGGCACCGAGCCAGCCGGTGACCACTCCCCCGACGTCGCCGCCGAAGGCACCGTAGCGCTGGTAGCCGAGCACGTCGGTCATCAGCTCGTGCAGCGTCCGAGCCAGCAACGCCCGGGTGACCGGCTCGTCCGGGACGTCCGAGAAGCCGAAGCCGGGCAGCGAGGGCACCACCACGTCGAACGCGCCGCCGGGCCGGTCGGGGTCGGTCAGGCGGTCGACCAGCGGCAGCATCTCGACGAAGCTGCTGGGCCAGCCGTGGCTGAGGATCAACGGCAACGGCGCTGGCGTACCCGCCGGGCGCGCGGCCCGGACGTGCAGGAAATGCAGCTTCCGGCCGCCGACGACGGCCAGGTGCTGGGGGTACGCGTTGAGCTCGGCTTGGCGAGCGGGCCAGTCGAAGCCGTCGTGCCAGTAGGACACCAGGTCCCGCAGGTAGTCGGGGTCGACGCCGCCCTGCCACGGCTGGTTGCCGCTGCGGTCGGTGAAACGGGTGCGGGCGAGTCGGGCCCGCAGGTCGTCGAGGACCGCATCGGGTACGTCGATGCGGAAGGAAGAGAAAGACATTGGTCCTCCGATAAGGAGGGCGCTCCCCGACGCGAGAGGTCAGCTGAGGGGGACGGCCGAGAGGAGCGCCCAGGAATGACGATGTGTGGTCACCGGGCTCACCTCCTCTCGTGGCTGACGACGATGATCATACGCTAGGCCTCAGCCGGCTCGCCGCCGGTCGGTCATCGGGTCGCGAACCGGAAACCGCGACTGGGTCCGCGGTGGGTACGCCTCGCAGTGCTCGGCCCAGTGCTCGGCTGCGGTGGCCAGGGCGTCCGCCGAGACGGTGAGGATCAGCGGGTAGATCGCGCTGGACGGGCGGCGCATCCACGGCGGCAGCGACTCGGCGGAGAACTCCACGATCAACTCCAGCCGACGGCGGCGCAGCACCCGGCTACGCAGGGCCAGGTTGGGTTCGGTGAACCGGACCATCGCCGGTGGCGCGCTCAGCCCGAGGGCGGCGGTGGCCTGCCCGTGCAGCCAGCCGCCGAGCGCGCGGGCCTCCTCGACCATGAGGCTGGGGTAGTGGTGTGACCAGGTCTGACCGTCGGCGGTGCGGGCGTCCACCTCGATGAGCAGCCAGTCGTGCCAGCCGGGCGCGCCTCCGTCGGGGTCGTCGGGCGGGTCGATGCCGGGCTGGTAGCCGACGGGGCGTACGCGCACCCGGGCGCCATCGTCAGACCGGATCTCCACTCGATCATTCTGACCGAGCGAAGCGGACTTTAAGGGCTGAATCGGTCACTTGGTGATGGTTCGCCGCACGCCCTTGTGCTCGGCGCAGGCGTTGGAGCGGCCGCCGGCCAGGCTGACCGAGCCGTCGCGGCACTGCACGAGGTAGCCGCGACCCGCCCAGAACTGCGGTACGCAGTCGAACCAGTCGCACACCTCGGCGGCCGGCTTGCGGATCCGGGTGCCGCCACAGAAGTCGTACCCCAGGGGGTTTTCCGGTGCTCCGCAGCGCGCGCCCTTGGTCGTGCCGGGCGACGGGCGTGGTGACTTCGTCGGCTTCGGCGGCGGGTTCTTCAGCGCGAGCGCCGGGTTGGCCGGGCGGATCAGCGCCGGTGCCACGCTGGTGCTGGGCGCCGGGGTTGCGGCGGCGGCGATCTCTGAACCACTGATCGGGTCGGACGGGTCCGACTCGATCAGCGCGGCCGGCACCAGCAGCGCGATGGCCGCCGCCACCGCGATGGTCCTGCGACCACCGGGTACGAACGACGACAATCGGGCCTGCCCGGGGGTGGCCGCCGCCGGCCGGAACGGCTTGAGCTGGGCGTGCTCGGCGATCAGGTCGTCGAGTTGGGCGAGGACCGCGGAGCGCTGTTCGATCGCGTCGGCGAAGGCCAGGGTGAGCTTGAACCGGAAGTCCGGCGCAGCGTCGGTGGGCAGCAACAACCCGGAGGTACGCCGCCGGTCCAGCACCTGGATCAGGGTGACCGGCGCCGTCGGGTCGTGGGCCAGGCCGGTCATTCGCCCGTACGCCCAGTCGCGCCGGCCGCGTCCGCCGAGCAGCACGAGCCGACGACTGGTGATCACGGCCAGGCCGGCGTCGGTGACGCGGACGCCGTCCGGGCGACGCGGACGCAGCGGCCCGGTTCGCGGGGCGACGGTGAGGTCCGGCGCGGGCAGCACGGTGGTGTGTCGCACCTCGACCAGTTGCGCGGCGGGCAGCGCCCAGAGCACCACCTCGTCGGCGGCCAACTCCATCGCCAGGCCCGCGCCGGCGGCCACCGAGCCGTGGAAGTCGGCGGCCAGGGCGCGTAGCCGCCGTAACTCGTCGTCGCGTCGCCGCCACGCCGCCTCAGCGCCACGGAACGTGCTGACGCGCCGCACGTTCTGCCGGTGCGCCCACCGGTACCGCCAAGTGGAACCCGTCGAATCAGTCTTTGCCACGCCGACTCCTTCGCCGCGCAGGCCACCAATCTGGGGTGTCGCCCGGTTCAACAGGTACGGCGTGCCGCCCGGACACGCCGAAACGGGCGGAATAGCCGATCGGCGGAGCAACCAGCACGATAGGGGGATACTGGTGCCGACGTTTCATGTTCGCCGAGGGGGAGGTGACGGTCGTGCCGGCAGTCACGATGTCCGGGGTCGTGATCGGCGTCGACATCGGCACCACCAGCACGAAGGCCGTCGCGTACGGCACCGACGGGCGGCAGCTCGGCAGCCACCTGGTCGGCTACCCGCTAAACGACCCGCAACCGGGCTACGCCGAGCAGGACCCGCAACTCATCCTCGATGCGGTGCTCAGGTCGATCAGCATCGTCGTGGCCGAGCTGGTCCAGCCGGTGGCCGGGCTGTCGTTCAGCTCCGCCATGCACAGCCTGATCGGGCTGGACCGGGACGGCAACCCTCTCACCCCGTCGCTGACCTGGGCCGACTCGCGCTCCACCCAGCAGGCCGAACGGTTGCGGGCGGCACCGTCGGGGCTGGCCCTGCACCGACGTACCGGCACGCCGGTCCATCCGATGTCGCCGCTGCCCAAGCTGCTCTGGTTCGCCGAGCAGGAGCCGAAACTCTTCGAGCGGGTGTCGCACTGGGTGGGCATCAAGGACTGGGTGCTGCTGCGACTCTGCGGCGCGCTCGTCATCGACCACTCGATCGCCTCGGCCACCGGCCTGCTCGACATCCACACGCTGAAGTGGGACCACGAGGCGCTGAGCATCGCCGGCATCACCGAGGCGCAGCTCCCGCAGCTCGTCGCCACCACCGCGGTACTGCCCAGCCTCACCCCGCAGAGCGCGGCCGAGACCGGCCTGCCGGAGCGCACCCCGGTGGTGGTCGGCGCGGGCGACGGGCCGCTGGCGAACCTCGGACTGGGAGCGGTGCACCCCGGCATGGTGGCCTGCTCGATCGGCACCAGCGGCGCGATGCGGGTGATGGTCGAGCGGCCCGGCGTGGACCCGCTCGGCGGGGTGTTCTGCTACGCGCTGACCGAGCAGCGCTGGGCGGTCGGTGGCGCCATCAACAACGGCGGCATCGTGCTCAAGTGGTCCGGCGCGGCGCTCGCCCCGGATTTGGGCGAGCACGCCGAGGAGGACCTGGTCGCCCTGGCGGCTCGCGCGCCCGTCGGCTCGGGCGGGCTGATCATGCTGCCGTATCTGCACAGCGAACGGGCACCACACTGGAGCGCCCTGCCGCGCGGCGCGTACGTGGGGTTGACCCACGCACACCGCCGCGAGCATCTGATCCGGGCCGCGATGGAGGGCGTCTGTCAGCAGCTCGCGCTGGTGCTCAGCTCGGTGCGCGCGGCCGGCAACGAGGTTCGCGAGATCCGGGCCGGCGGCGGCTTCGCCCGCAGCGGCCTGTGGCGGCAGATGCTCGCCGACGTGCTCGGCCTGCCGGTGAGCTTCCCGGCCGCCCACGAGGGGTCGAGCTTCGGCGCGGCGCTGCTCGGCATGGAGGCGCTCGGGCTGATCCCCAGCATCGACCTCGCCGCCGACCTGGTGCAGATCGAGGAGACGATCCGCCCCGATGCGGCCGCCGCCGCCACCTACGCGGCGCTACTGCCGCTCTTCGCCGAGCTGTACGACGCCCTCACGCCCGCCTTCGCGTCGATCCGTCGAATGGCGCCCGGCCTGCCCACCGGGCCCTTGCCACCGGCGTGAGCGGTGGGGTCAGGGCGCCTCGACGCCGGCGATCAGGTAGCGCTGCACGTCGGCGTCGAGAATGGCCGCTTCCTGCGCGTCGCCCGGCCCGGAGCCACGGAACGCGGCCAGCTGCTCTGCGGACTCCCAGCGTTCGTAGACGTGGATCCGGCCGGGCTCCAACGGATCGGCCGCCAGCAGGAAGTCCAGGCAACCGGCGGTGGCGCGCGCCCGCGCGATGACCTGTTGGCAGTCGGACAGGTACGCCTCGCGGGTGCCCGGTTCGACCTGCAGACTGCCGGCGATGATCAGCATGGTGGACCTCCTGGGGTCGGGGTTGCTGATGAGTCTGATGTCTGTGAGTCATCCTGATGTCCGTGAGTCATCAGGCTCATCAGAGCATTGCCGCCCAGACGGGTGACACCGGCCTCGCCGGCCTCACCCGTCCCCGCCGCTTCATATCGTGCAAACGTGAGAAAAAGCGACAAGAGGCGCTCATCTTCCCTGCTGGGGAACTCTGCCCGCGTACCCCTGAAGTTGCTGTCGGCAGCGGTCGCGCTCGCGGTGATCGCGACGACCGGGCCGGCCACCGCGGACGGCCCGGGCCGCGAGCCCGCCGCGGACAGCCACGAGCCCGGGGTGGACCCGACCCCGGAGCGACCGCCGACCAGCGAGGTGTCCTGGCTGTCATTTCCCGGCGGGGCGTTCGCTGTGGACTCGCTCGGGCACACCGTGCGCTACCGTGCCTGCGACGGGGACACCGGTCGGGTCGCCGACCCGAACATGCGGGTCGCCGCCGGGGTGGCCAGCGGTGCGATCGTCGTCGGCGGGACGGCCTACCGCTACCGGGTGCCGCTGATCGGGCGCAGCGAGGGCACGCTGGAGGTGATCCAACGGCAACGGCCGCCGACGACGCTGACCGGCGTGGTGGTCACCAGCCCGCAACCACCCACCGATCCGGTCGCCGGGGCCCGGCTGTTTCCGCTCAGCGGGCAGCTCGCCCGGGTGGTCGCCGACGCCAGCCTCAACCCGGCCGGGGTCACCGTCCGTGACCTGTCCGGCCGCTATGGCGACCAGCAGATCGCCGTCAACGGATCGCTGCGCCCCAAGGCGGCCAGCGTCATCAAGCTGTGGATCCTCGTCGAGCTGCTGCGTCGGGTCGACTGTGGACAGGCCTTCCTCGACGACGGGGTGCTGGTCACCCCGGAGGACGTGGTCGGCGGCACCGGTCAACTGCAGTTCGAGACGTTCCCGCAGGTGGTCACCCTGCACCGGCTCGCCCAGTACCTGATCAAGTACAGCGACAACGTGGCCGCGAACGTGCTGATCACCTATCTGGGTGGGTTCGCCCCGGTCAACGCGCTGATCGACTCGATGAACCAGCGCTCCACCATCCTCGCCCGCCGGATGCTCGACAGCGCCGCCGCGCAACGCGGCGAGGAGAACTACACCAGCCCCGACGATGTGGTGTCGCTGCTCGGCGCGGTCTGGGACGGCGAGATCCTCACCCCCGCCTCCCGCGACCTGATGATCGGGTTCATGCGGGAACAGACCCTGAACACGAAGATCCCGGCGGCGTTGCCACCCGGCGTGCCGGTGGCCCACAAGACCGGTGACCTGCCGGACGCCTCACACGACGTCGGCTACTACCTGATCCCCGGCACCGAGACCGCCGTCGCGTTCCTCACCGCCGGCCCCATGGCCACCGGTGACGAGACGGTCCGGCGGATGGCCCGCACCGTCTACGACTTCCTGGTCGACCCCGTCGACGGGGCGGTCGAGGAGTGAGCCGACGTCAGGCGCCGGGAATGTTGGCCGGCGGGTCCTCGCCAACCAGGTCCGCCGCCGGCGGATCCGCCGACACCGACAGCCCGAAATCCGAGTACGTCAGGTCGAGCTGGGCGGTCTGCGACTGCTCGCTGGCCAACTCGATGCGGTAGCGGACCAGCCGACCCTGCTCGTCGACGGCCGCGGTGAACGGCACCGCCCCGGCCCGGTCACCGAGCACACCGGCGACGCCGCTGCCCAGCACCGCGCTGCTCTGGCGCAGATCCAGGGTGCCCGCGTACTCCCGCTCGGCGGTCTGCCGGACCCCCACCGGCGAGCCCAACGTGCCGGCCAACCGGGTGTTGTCAAGGCCCTGCTTGGCCGCCGGGGCAGCCGGTGCGCCCACGTGCCACCACGTCTTGCCGTCCCAGACCGGGACGCGCCGGTCCGGGGCGGTGACCCGCACGTACACGTCCGGCCCGGTGGTCAGCCGCTCGATCTTCACCACGCCGGTGGGAACTTTCAGCGAGGTGGTCTCCAGACCGCGCTTCGCCTTCGGGTCCCAGAGCAGCACCGTGGCGTCACCGTCCGCACTCCCGGTGCCCACAGTCAGCTTGTACGGCTGCTCGTCGGCCTTCGCGGCGGCTGCCTTCAGCACACCGACCGGGTCGGTCGGGCTCGCCGACGCCACCGGGCGACCCGCGTCCGGCTCGTCGCCGGCGGCCACCAGCGCCCACGCCCCGGCACCGACCGCCACCACGAGCACGGCGACGGCGGCGATCAGCTTCGGTTTCTGCACGGTCATCTCCCCGGGGGCGGTGCGGTCCGGCCAGAGTAGCCGGACCGCACCCCGTCACGCCCGGCTGATCGCGTTGGCGTGGATCGCCTCGTGCAGATATCCGGCCAGCCCCGGGGCGATGTTCTCGTAGTACGCGGTGAACCGCTCGTCGGCCAGGTACATGTCGGCCAACCCGGTCTGCATCTCGTACGAGCACTCGTAGAACCAGCGGCTGATGAGCTGCCGGTGCTCCTCGGCCAACTCCATCGCCTCCGGGCTGTCCGCCGGTGCCCCCGACGCCAGCACGGCGACCATCCGCCGACCCCACTCCTCGTTCTCCGCCTTGATCCGCAGCCAGTCGTCCTTGCCGTAGCGGGAGGCCCGGCGATTCGACTCCCGGTACGCGTCGGTGTCACCCCAGCGCCGCTCCGCCTCGGCCTCGTGCTGCTCCGGGTCGACGTCGCCGAAGACCTCGAACCGCTCCTCCGGCGTGAGTTGGATGTTCATCTTGCTCGCCTCCATCGCGAACTCGATCGCCGTGACCATCTCCTGCAACCGCTTGAGCCGTACCGTCAGCAGTTCGTGCTGCCGGCGCAGGTGCGCGGCCGGATCGGCCGCCGGGTCGTCGATGATCGCGGCGATCTCCTCAAGCGGGAAACCCAGCTCCCGGTAGTACAGGACGAGTTGCAGCCGTTGCAGATCCGCGTCGTCGTAGCGGCGGTAACCGGCCGAGGTGCGCCCGCTGGGCGAGAGCAACCCGATCTCGTCGTAGTGGTGCAGCGTCCGCACCGTCACGCCGGCAAGCTTCGCCACCTGACCCACCGTGTACGCCATGGTCCCCCTCCCTTCCGGGAACCAGGCTGCTGCCTGCCGCTACGTGAGAGTCAACTGCGATTCTGGCCCACCATGGCTGGGCCGTCCGGCCGCCCGTACAGATAGCCCTGACCGCGTGGGCAACCGATCGCGGCGACCGCCTCGTGCTGGCGCTCGGTCTCCACCCCCTCGGCGACCACCGCCAGGTCGAACGCGCCGGCCAGCCGGGTGACCATCTGCACCGTGGCGTACGCCCGGTCGTCCGCGCCCAGCCGGGCCACGAACGACCTGTCGATCTTCAACTCGGTGGCCGGGATGCGGTGCAGGTAGCTCAGCGACGAGTAGCCGGTGCCGAAGTCGTCGATGGCGATCCTGATGCCCAGCTCCCGGAGCTGGTGCAGCCGCTCCAGCACCGCCTCGGTCCCCTCGATCAGCGCCGACTCGGTCAGCTCCAGGGTCAACGCCCGCGGCGCCAGCCCGGCGGCGCTGGTGGCTGCGGTGACCGTGGCGATCAGGTCCGGCCGGCGCAGGTGCGCGGCGGCGATGTTCACCGCGACGGTCGCCTCCGGCGCCCGGCCCCGCCACGTCGCGGCGGCCCGGCACGCCTCGTGGATCACCCAGCGGTCGATCGGCAGGATCAGCCCGGTCTCCTCGGCCAGCGGCAGGAACTTCGCCGGCGCCAACATCCCCAACCGGGGGTGCCGCCAGCGCACCAGCGCCTCGGCGCTGCGTACCGCACCGGTGGCCAGGTCGACGATGGGCTGGAACTCCAGGTGCAGCTGGTCCTCGTCGACCGCGCGGCGCAGGTCGGCGATCAGCTCGGCGCGGGAGACGGCCGACTCGCGCAGCGCCGGCGTGCACGTCCGGTACGCGGACTTCCCGGCCGCCTTGGCCGCGTACATGGCAATGTCGGCGTCGCGCAGCAGGTCGGTGTGCGAGGCGTGCTGCGGGCCGAACTCGGCGATACCGATGCTCGCCGACGGGTGCACCCCGACGTCCTCCTCGTCGTCGGAGGGCCGCAACGCGTCCAGCAGCCGCTCGGCGAGCCGTTCGGGCGACACCGGCCGGTCACCGTCGACCAGCACGGCGAACTCGTCACCGCCGAGCCGGGCGATGGTGCCGTCACCGTTGACGGCAGCGTGCATCCGGCCCGCCAGCCCGGTCAGCAGGGCATCACCTGTGGCGTGCCCGAACCGGTCGTTGACCTGTTTGAACCCGTCCAGGTCGAGCAGCAGCACGGCCACCGGCCGGCCGTCGCGCAGGGCCAGGCGCAGCCGCCGGTTGAACAACAGCCGGTTGGGCAGCCCGGTGAGCTGGTCTCCGTACGCGAGCCGACGCAGCCGGGCCACCAACCGGAGGTTCTCGTTGGCGGCCAACCCCTGCCGGACGGCGAGGGCCGCCAGCAACACCATCATGGTCACGAACACCAGCTGCGGGGTCTGCCCGGTGGGTCGGCGGGCCAGCACCACCGCGATGATCGCCCCACCCACCGGCAGGTACGGCAGCGCCACCCGCCACCAGGGCGGCAGCGGCGACTCGGCGGTGTCGTCGGTGCCGTCGCAGTCCGCTGGTGGTGGGTTCCGGGTGGCCAGGCCGATCAGCAGGTAGCTCAACGGCCAGCACAGGTCGATCGGGTGACCGGCGGTGTAGTCGGCGCGGGCGACCAGCGACACGTAGACGACGTCGGCGACGACCCGCAGGGTGAGGCTCGCCGCGAAGATGCTCATCGGCCGCCACATCGGTCGGGCCGGCCCGGAGACCGCGACCAGGATGGTGAGCTGCATCAGGTCGAACATCGGGTAGAGCAGCCCCAGGGTGCGCGCCGGGTCGGCCAGTTCGGCGGCGGCGACCCCGCGGAAGACCAGCACCCAACCGATCGGCACCAGGGCCAGGGCGACGATCACCCCGTCCAGCAACGTCCGGGCCCGACCGACAGCGGTCCGTGGTGCGGACGGCGAGCTGAGCAGCGCTGCCGTGCCGGTGAGGATCCCGGCGGTGAAGACCACCCCGACCACCGGCGTGTGCGGCAGGTCGTCGCCGACGAGCCGCTGCACCGTCCAGATCGCCCGGCCGATCGCGGCGAGCGCCATGGTGACGGCGAGCAGTGCCCAGAACCGGCGCAGCGGCACCGGGTGCCGACGGGCCACCCCGACACACGCGAGCGTCGCCCAACCGGCGACCAGCATCGCGCCGAGGTCGCTGACCAGCGCGGCACCGGGCAACGCGGCGACCAACCAGCCCGCCTCCAGCAGGATGACCGCAGCCGCGACGAACGCACCGGCGGGGTTGACCGTCCCCGCAGCCTGCTTTCCGTCCGGTCGGGACACGGTCGCTCCGGCCCTTTCGTCGTGCGTGCACCCTCGGCAGGGCCGGTCCACGGCAAACCCCGAAAGCCTAACCAGCGCTCAGAAACGCCGCCAGAGCCGAACGTGCACGCCGTCGCGGACGCCCGGACCTGAGGTCAGCGGCCACCGGAGCGGTTCCAGGGTGAGCGGGGCAGCCTGGTGCCGGCCGACGGGCGGCGTGCGCGGCGGCGTTTGCGCCGACCGGGGGTGCAGGGCGGGCGGGCGACGGTGTGCACTGCCACGTCGACCGGGGGCGTGGGTCGGCCGATCAGCCAGCAGAGGAAGCGTTCCATCGTCGGATCAGCTGACCGGGAGGCGCTCGGCGTCGGACCTGGAGATCTCGTACTCGGCTCCACAGAACGTGCACTGCTGCGCGTACCGGGTGCGGATCGGAATGAGGGGGATGAAGAACATCGCCCGCCAGTACCCACTCAACAGCGAAAAGTCACCATCTCCCGCCACCGGATCAGCACAAACACCGCCCCGGTACGCACGAGATCGTGCTCGATCCAGGATGTAGGGGCCTCCGGGGTGAACGAGGCCACTACATCCCTGATCGAGCACGATCAAGGCGAAATGATCAATCGTCAGCTGGTTGGGGCGGGCTCCAGGCCGGGGATCTCCTCGGAGAGCCAGATCGGCTGCCAGTTCGGCACCTCGTGGAAGCGGCGCAGCTCGTACAGCCCGGCAACCGAGCCACTCCAGGCCCCGTACGGCGGGTTGGCCTCGTCGAAGCCGCTCTGCACGAAGGTCAGCGTGGTCTTGCCACCGGATTCGGCCAGCTCCCAGTTCGTCACACCGGTCGGCCCCCAGTCCACGGACATCCGCCGCCCGGGCTCCAGGTCGACGACCTTGGCCGCGTAACCGGTCTCGAAGCCGCCCATGGCGTACCGGCCGCCGACCCACGGCTCGATGCCGATCGGGTAGCCGAACCAGGCGCTGGCCTGCTCGGAGTTGGTCAGCGACTCCCACACCTTGTCGGCGGGGGCGGCGATGACCAGCTCACCCCGCAGGTCGGCGGAGGTGAAGTCGGTGCGCGGCAGCAGTGGCTGGCCCTCCACGTGGGCGGCCAGGTTGGCGATGGCAAGCGCCCAGAACGTCTGGAGCACGCCCCGGATGCTGGAGCCGCTCATCGCCTCGGCGAAGTCGAAGTGGCTCTGGGTCAGCGTCAGCACGGTGCTGTCGGCGCCCTCTGCGGTCAACTGGAACTCGGTGGTGGTCTCCACCCCGTCGAGCAGCCAGCCGAAGCGCAGCGTGTCGTCGTCGGCGTGCAGCAACCGCTGGTGCGGGGCGTCGCCCTCGGGCGTGAAGCGGCCCCAGAACTCGTACCGCTGGGGCAGCTCGACCTCGGCGTGCTCGGCCAGCCAGAGTCGCAGCTCGGCCGGGTCGGTCAGGGCTTGGCGGACCCGCCCGACGGGCGCGGAGAGGCGGGCCTGAACCTTCATCGGTTCACTCATTGTCGTTCCCTTTCGGATAGCAGGCGACGGCCAGCTTGAAGGCATCTCCTTCGCTGCCGCCGTAGCGGGTGAACAGGTCCTGAAGTGCGGTTTGCAGGTCGTGCAGGAACTGCTGGCGCTGCTCGGCCGGCACCCGGATCTCGCCGGAGACCCCGATCGAGGGCAACTCGGGCCTCGTCCGGTCCAGGCCGGCGATGTCGGCCTGGACCTCCTCCATCAGGTCGAGCAGGTAGCCCAGGCTCAGCTCGTCACGGGCCCGACGCAGGCCGATCCGGCCGACGAGCCGTGGGGAGAGCCAGTAGGACCGGGCGGCGGCCTGGTAGATGCCTTCGGTGATGCCGCGGACCTTGCGTTCGTTGACCAGCTCGACGAGGCCGGCCGCGACGAGCTGCTTGACGTGGTAGTAGACGCGTTGTGGCGTCTGGTCGAGTCGGGCCGCGACCTCGGTGCAGGTGCGCGGCTCGGCCAGTTGCCGCAGCACCTCGACGCGCTGCGGCTTGAGCAGGACTTCGGCCTGCTCGATCTGCTCCAGGTACAGGATCTCTCTCATGGCAAAATCAGTTTGTACGTACAAAACTTCTTTGTCAATCGCTTCGCGAGAAGCCGCGCCGACTTTTTCCGACGCGGCTTCAGGCAACGCTCAGCAGATGGTCAGGGCAACCAGTCCGGCCGCAACGGGTAGCCGCTCACACCATCCGGGCCGTTGTGCGTGGCCAGCACCTGGTGCAGCTGGATGCCGTTGCGCTCGAACGCCATCCGCGACCCGGCCATGTAGAGCCCCCACACCCGGGCGGTGCCCGCGCCCACCTCCGAGACGCAGAAGTCCCAGTGCTCGACCAGGTTGCGGCACCAGGCGGCCAGCGTCAGCGCGTAGTGCTGGCGCAGGTTCTCCTCGTGGTGCACCTCGAACCCGGCGTCGTGGATCTCGCTGACCAACCGGCCCGGACCGGCCAGCTCACCGTCCGGGAAGACGTACCTGTCGATGAACGCGCCCGAGCGGTGCGGCGCCCGGTTGTCCGCGCGGGTGATGCAGTGGTTGAGCAGCCGCCCACCCTGCCGCAGTCGACTGCGCAGCGCCCCGAAGTAGGCCGGATAGTTACGCACCCCGATGTGCTCGGTCAACCCGATCGAGGAGATGGCGTCGAACTGCTCGGCCGGCGCGTCCCGGTAGTCCATGTGCCGCACCTCAGCCAGCTCGGTCAACCCCTCCCGCTCGATCGCCGCCTGCGCCCACTGCGCCTGCGCCTTCGACAGGGTCACCCCGAGGGCCTTGACGCCGTACTCGCGCGCGGCGTGGCGCACCATGCCACCCCAGCCGCACCCGACATCCAGCAGCCGCATCCCCTTCTTCAGCGCCAGCTTGCCGGCGACCAGGTCGTACTTCGCCGCCTGGGCCTGCTCCAGCGTGTCGTCCGGAGACCGGAAAACCGCGCAGGTGTACGTCATCGACGGGCCGAGTACCTTCTCGTAGAAGGCATTGGAGACGTCGTAGTGGTGCGAGATGGCGGTGCTGTCCCGAACCCGCGAATGCCGCAGCCCGTTCACCACCCGCTTCCAGCGAGGCTGCGCCTCCTGCGGCGGCGCCGGCGGCGGCATCAGCCGCTCCCAGCCCAGCCCACGGACCAGCGCCAGCCCCTCGGCCAGCGCCGGTGGGCGCAACCGCAGCTCGTCCTTGAGCACCCGCAACGCCTCGTACGGGTCACCCGGGTGCACCCCCTGCAACGCCAGGTCACCACTGACGTACGCCCGGGCCATGCCCAGGTCGCCGGGTGCGGTGAGCAGGTACGACAGCCCACGCTCGGAACGGATGGCAAGGGTGATGCCGGCGTCGGACGGGCCGACGGCGCTGCCGTCGTACCCGGTGATCCGCACCGGCAACGGCCCTGCGGTGACCGCGCGGACGACATCCGCGACGGTCGGACCCGTGCGCCGGCCCCCCGCCGGCGGGGTGGCGGGGACGCTCGCCGCCCCTTGATCTCTGTCGGTCAGGCTCATGCTCGTGCTACCGCCTTTTCGTACAGTCCCGTCAGCCGGTGGTCCGGGTCGTAGCGGTCTTTCACCGCGCGCCACGTGTCGCCGCCGTAGAGGCGATCGAAGGCATCCCGGTCGTAGTACGCGTCGGAGTAGAGCGACTTGTGCCCGCCCGACTCTGACACCCTGCGTTCGATCGTGCGGTTGACGTCGCCGTCGGCGGCGCCCGGCGCGATCGGCACGCTCCCCCAGAACCCAATGTTGACGTAGTCCTGCCCTGGCCGGAGTGGATACAGCGGCCACGACCGCGCCGAACCGGGACCCGCCGGCTCACGCAGTCGCAACGGGCACAGCCACACCGGGTTCATCCCCACGCTGCCTGCGAACCAGCGCAGGAAGTCAGCCGTGCGGTCCAGCGGGATCTCCACGTCCTGCACGACCCGCTCCCGGGCCGGTTGCCCGCGCAGCCGGTCGATCCGGGCCGCCACCTGGTGGCGGTGCTCCAACCGGACCAGTCGGTGGTAGAAGTCGCTGCGCCGGTAACGCGCCGGCCAGAGCCTGCGCATGACCGGGTGCTGTGCACCGAACGCCGCCGAGCACCAGAACCAGTCGGTGTCCCACCGCCACAGATAGTCGTACGCGGTGAGCACGTCGCGGGTGCGCTGGCGCAGCGACCGGTAGTAGATCGCCTGACCGGTGTAGTCGCTGGGCGGGTCGGCCGCGTCGGTGAACGTGGCGAACACCAGGTACGCCTCGCCGGGGCTGAACATCACCCCGTCCATGGCGTCGACCGGCTCGCCGGCCCAGGAACGGGTCGCGCTCACCTCGGCGATCGCGTCGGTGAGCGCCTCCAGTTGGGTGAACCGGACGTTGCGTAACGCCACGTACCGGCCGACCGGTTGCAGCTCGATGCGCAGCCGGGTGGCGTAGCCGAGGCTGCCCAACGAGTTGGGGAACGCGGTGAACAGGTCGGCGTGCTCGCCGTCGGGTCGGGCGGTGACGATCTCGCCGGAGCCGGTGAGCACGTCCAACTCACGGACCGACTCGTGCGGCAGGCCGTTGCGGAACGAGGTCGACTCGATCCCGAGGCCGGTCACCGCGCCGCCCAGCGTGATGGTGCGCAACTGCGGCACCACCAGCGGCATCAGCCCGTGCGGCAGCGTCGCGTCGACCAGGTCCTCGTAGGTGCACATGCCCTGCACGTCGGCGGTGCGGCCGGTCGGGTCGACCGACAGCACGCCGTTCAGGCCACTCACGTCGAGGCCCGGAGTCCGGGGAGCTGATCGGGGGCGGAACAGGTTGGAAGTGCGTTTGGCCAGCCGGACAGGCTCGCCCGTGGGCACCGCGGCGTACGACCGTCGCAGCGTGTCCACCGCTTGATCATGGTCAATTGGGTGATCCACACGCTCAGCGCGCATGTGATCACCTTACGCTCGCCGTTCGGAAACCGTGGGATGTCGGCCGGTGCAGTTTCCCGTCCGGTGGCAGACCCGACGGCTACCGTGGCGGGCATGCCATCGCCAGCGATCGCCGCCCTGGACGCCGCCCAACTGCCGTATCGCCTGGTCAGTCACGGTGCGGTCGGCAGCCTCGCGGAGGCCGCCGCAGCCCAGGGCGTTGCCGTCCCCGACGTGGTCAAAACGATCGTGGTACGCCGTAGTGAAGCCGATCACCTGTTCGTGCTCACCCCCGGCGACCGGGTCATCTCCTGGCCCAAGCTGCGCGCCCTGCTCGGGGTGCACCGGCTCTCCATGCCGGACGCTGCCGGCGCCCTGGCCGCCACCGGCTACGAACGCGGCACCATCACCCCGTTCGGCGCGAGCACGGCCTGGCCGGTGGTCGCCGACGAGCGACTGCGCGGCCGGGAGATCACGCTGGGTGCCGGCGAGCGCGGTCTCGCGATCGCGATCGCCGCCGACGCCGCGATCGCCGCCCTCGACGCCACCGTGGCCGACGTCACCGACCCGCAGCCCACCCGCTGAGCCTCACCGCCCGCCTCACCGCCCGGCTGGCTCCGGCGCGACATCGTGGGTGAGGATGGCCGGTATGCCAGCGCCCGAGGAACACCCCGATCCCGCCGGCACCGTCTACGGCGGCCGGCGACGGGCCGCCCGTTCCGGCCCGCTCACCGACCCGCTGCTGCGGGTGGCGCTCGGGGTCGGGCTGGTGGGGGTACTTCTCGGGGTGGTCTTCGCGACCGGGCTGCTCGACGGCGACGACGACCCGGTGGTGCCGGCCACGGTCGGCGTGCCGTCCAGCGCGGCGGGGGCCACCACTCCGGCGGCCGAGCCGAGCCTCACCCCGTCGGTCGAGCCGTCGCCGACGCCCTCGGCGGCACCCACCACCGGGCCCCGGGTGCTGCGGGCCGCGTCCGGGCTGTGCCTGGGGCTCGACGGCGACGACAAGGAGGCGGGTGCCGAGTTGGCGGTCTGCACCGGCGGCCCGGAGCAGCAGTGGGTCGTCAACCCGGCCGGCGCGAACGTGCTGACGCTGACCAACGCCGCCCACGGGCAGTGCCTCGACGTCGAGGGCGGTAGCACCGACGACGGCGCGCGGTTGCTCCAGTTCCCCTGCCATGGTGGGGCCAACCAGCAGTGGCGATTCGCTCCGACGGGCACCGGCCCGGTGCTGCTCGTCGCCGCGCACAGCGGCAAGTGCGCCCAGGCCGACGATGACGCCGTCGAGGCCGGCGACGACATCCGGCAGCGGCCCTGCGACGGCCGGACGGCCCAGCAGTGGACCGTGGGCTGACCGGCCGACTCACCGCGTTCAGCCGCGGAAGCTCCACGCCCCTGGGCACGGTCGCGGCGACCAGCACGGCCTTCGGCACCGACCGCACTCCGCGACCTGGCCGAACAGGCGCGAATGAGCGTGCGCACCTTCACCCGGCGCTTCCGGTCGGAGACTGGCCTGAGCCCGGCCCAGTGGCTGCTGGCTGCTGGCTTGCTGGCTTGCTGGCTTGCTGGCTGCTGGCTGCTGGCTGCTGCACAACGCACCGACCACGCCCACGCCACCCGGCCCCACCAGACACGCCGATGAAACACGCCCACCTGGGCCGACCGACTCCGGAGAGCGTGATGTCTGTGAGACATATTGATGTCTCACAGACATCAGGCTCAACAGACCGCGCTGGCCCTGCCCGCGCCCCCGCGCCCCCGCGCCGGTGACGCGTCTCAGGCGCGGAGGAGTCGGAGTTGGGCCTGGTGTTTGGGGAGGTGGACCCGGCTGTGCAGGTCCAGGGTGCGGGACCAGGGCAGCGGCTCGTCGACGTTGAGGTCGAACCCCTCCCGCAGCCGGGTCTCGACCGGGGTTTCCGCCTCCAGGCCGAGCTGATCCACCAGCGCGCAGAGCCGTTCACTGGTGCCGTGCAACAGCGCGGTCAGGCCGCGCAGGCCGCCCTGCTCGGCCACCAGCGCGTCGAGCTGCGGACGGTGCATGTCATCCAGGTCGTAGTAGGCGAACGTCGACCCCGCCAACAACGCCTCGGTGGCCTGGATCATCAGCTCGTCGTTGGCGACCAGATGCGCGACGATCTGCTCGGCACCGAGCTGCCCCTCCGGAGCAGGCCCGAAAGTCGCCGAGTCGATCTCACCAAACACCCCGTCATAGGCCCGCCGCAGCCCGCCACTCTCCACCACAACCCCACCCCACCCGCCCCACCCCGTCGATCATGGCGTTGTGGTGCCCGGTTCACCCGGACGAGCAGCATTTGCCACCCACCACAACTCCATGATCGACAAGGAGGTCGGCTAGCGGCGGGATTGGCGGGAGCGGAGGTAGTCGCTGACCACGTACTCGCCCAGGTCGTCGGTGTCCGGGGTGAACATGCGGCCCCGGCTACGGCGGGCCACCGCGTCGACGAAGCGCTGCAGGCCCGGGTCGTCGCCGAGCATGAACAGGTTGAGCGTGGCGCCGTAGCGGCTCAGCCGGTCCACCTCGCGGACCGTCGCCTCGATCGTCTCCGGCAGCGGCGGCCAGTGGAACAGCGCCTCCCCGTCGTCCGGGTCCAGGTGGGCGGTCGGCTCGCCGTCGGTGACCACCAGCACGACCGGCTCGGCGTCCGGGTGCCGGCGCAGGTGCCGGCCCGCCAACCGCAGCGCGTGCTGGAGGTTGGTGCCCTGTTCCATGTCCGGCTCCACGGCCGCCAACTCCTGCTGGCTGAGCGTCATCGCCTCCCGGCCGAAGCCCACGATCTGCAGGGCGTCCTGCGGGAAACGCGTCTCCATCAGGTGTGCCAGCGCCAGCGCCGTCTGCTTCATCGGCCCCCAACGACCCTGAGAGATCATCGAGTACGACAGGTCGACGCAGAGCACCACCGCGGCCGAGGCCCGTTTTTCGGTCTCCACCACCTCGAAGTCGTCCACCGCGAGCTGCACCGGAACCGTCGGCCCGGCCCGACTGACCGCCCGGGTCAACGTCCGGACCACGTCCAACGGTTGCTCATCGCCGTACTGCCAGGGCCTGGACGCGCCGCTGACCTCGCCCGCCGCACCGGCCGAACGCAGGTCGTGCTGGCCGCGCGGCCCGGCGGTCAGCTCGGCGAAGACCCGCCGCAGCGCTGTCCCACCGAGCCGGCGCAGCGCCTTCGGGCTCAGCGTGAGCCCCTCCGCGTCCCGGCTCACCCAGCCTTGGCGGCGCAGCTCCCGCTCCAGATCGCGCAGCCGGCGAACGTCGTCGGCTGCTTCCCGGCCCAACGTGCGGGCCACCGCGTCGACGTCCACGTCGTCGAGGGTCGCCCCCGGGTGTTCCTGGTCGAGTTGGTCCAGCAGGTCGTCCAGGTCGCCGATCTCACCCAGCGCGCCGGCCGCGTCGGCGTAGTCCAGCGGCTGGTCGCCGCGGACCCGCTCGCCCCGTCCCCAGCGCAGATCGGGTCGCAGTGCCCGCAGGTTGGCGTCGAGCGCGGACAACTCCCCCGCGAGGCGGTCGCCGAGCGACTGTTGCATGAGGCCGGCCAGCTCGGCGCGCTGCCGCTCGGAGAGCGAGTTCATCAGCCGCTCACCGGCCGCCGCCCGGCGGGCCAGCACGTCGATCAACTCGTCGACGTTCTCCGGCTTCTCCGGAAAGAAGTCGCCGTGCCGACGCATGAACTCGGCGAACGCGTCGGTGGTGTCCTCCGCGCGACCGTGCCGGGCGAGCAGGTCGTTCAGGTCACCCATCATCTCGGCGAGCCGCTGCTGGGCGGCCGGGTCGGCGGAGGCGCGCACCGCGTCGCGCAGCCCGGCGAAGCGCTGACCGAGCACGTCGTCGCGGAGTTGGTCGAGGATCTGCTGGTAAGAGCGGCGGGCGTCCTCGCTTGCCCACTGGTAGCCGGACAGCTCCTCCACCGCCCGCGCGGTCGAGCGGGGCAGATTGTCCAGCACCGCCTCGGCGAACCGCGCGGCGTCGTCGTCGCGCCCCCGCAGCTCGTCCCGCTCGGCGGCGACGGCCTGGTCGAGCAGGGCCTGGGCCCGGGTCACCGCGCCGTCCAGGTCGCCGCGGCGCAGCGCCTCGCGGCGCAGCCGCCGAGCCCGGGCGGCCAGGTCGTCCAGGCCACCCCGCCCCTGCGGGCCACGGCGCAGCAGGTCACGCAGCGCCTCCCGCAGACTGCCGCCGGCCAGCACCTCCGCACCGACCGCGTCCACCGCTTCGCGCACGTCGTACGGAGGTGCGAGCGGGTCTGGCCCGCCGTTCCACTGCCCGTAACGGAACCGGTTGCCGGCCACGGTCAGCCCCGGCCGCCGTAGACGGTGCGCCCCGAGTCGGTGACGTCCTTGCCGAGCCGGCGGGTCAGGTGCAGCCCTTCCAGCACGAACTCGACGGCGGCGGCGGCCTCCTCCGAGGTGGGCGCGTCGCCCAGGTCGAGCCGGTCCAGGACCTTCGCCAACCCGGGTACGGTGCCGACCTGGCGCAGCAGCTCGGTGGCGCTGACCAACTCGCCGGTCTCGATCGCGGCGCCGTCGGAGACCAGGGCGGTGAACCCGGACAGGTCCAGCCCGGCGAGGTGGGCCCGGAACGTCTCGGCGGTCGCGGTACGCAGCAGGTGCGCGAGGACCTCGGTCTCCCGGCCCTCCTCACCGCTCTCGAACTCGACCTTGCCGCGCAGCGTGCTGGTCACCGACACCGCGTCACCGACGCGGGCAACGGCGGCCTCGGGACGCCCGTCCGGGGTGCCGGAGGCGGCGAGCAGGCCGGCGCGACGCAGCGCGGCACCGGCGACAGTCTCGGCGGCGGCAATGGCGAATCGGGCGGAGACACCGGAGCGCGGGTCCACCGACGGCGACTCACGGACGGCGCGGGCGAAGCGGGCCAGCACCTCCAGGACGTGCTCCGGCACCTCAGCGACCAGGTCGGCCTCCTGACGGATCAGCGCCAGCTCCAACTCCAGCTCGACCGGGTAGTGGGTACGGATCTCCGCGCCGAACCGGTCCTTGAGGGGAGTGATGATCCGGCCCCGGTTGGTGTAGTCCTCCGGGTTGGCGCTGGCCACCAGGAGTAGATCCAGTGGCAGGCGCAGCTGGTAGCCGCGGACCTGGATGTCCCGCTCCTCCAGCACGTTGAGCAGCGCCACCTGGATGCGCTCGGCCAGGTCGGGCAGCTCGTTGACGGCGAAGATGCCCCGGTTGGTGCGCGGCACCAAACCGAAGTGGATGGTCTCCGGGTCGCCGAGGGTACGACCCTGGGCGATGCGGATCGGGTCGACGTCACCGATCAGGTCGCCGACGCTGGTGTCCGGGGTGGCCAACTTCTCGCCGTACCGCATCGAGCGGTGCAGCCAGCCGATCGGCAGTTCGTCGCCGGCCTCGGCGACCTGGGCGCGGGACGCCGGGGTGAGCGGGTGCATCGGGTGCTCGTTGAGCACAGAGCCGGTCAGAACCGGGGTCCACTCGTCGAGCAGCGCGCCCAGCGAGCGGATCAGCCGGGTCTTGCCCTGGCCGCGCTCGCCGAGCAGCACCATGTCGTGCCCGGCGAGCAGGGCCCGCTCGACCTCGGGCAGCACGGTGTCGTCGTAGCCGACGATGCCGGGGAAACGGGTCTCGCCGGAGCGCATCCGAGCGAGGAGGTTGTCGCGGAGTTCCTGCTTGACGGTGCGGTACTGGTGACCGGCCGCCCGTAGCGCGCCGAGCGTGCCGGGCAGGTCGGCCGGTGGAACCGGGATTACCGGGTTAGGCGCAGTCACCCGACCCACGCTAGCTCACATTCTCCGGGGTAACCCGGGGTCTGTGCGGGGCCGGACGGGGTGACGAACCCGGACTCGTAGGCGGCGATGACCGCCTGGTTTCGGGCGCGGACGCCCAGCTTGGCAGGGCTCAGCGGTGGTCGGCGACGTACTGCTGCGGGTCCTTGTCGCGGAACGGGAGGTTGCGACCGTTCTTGTGCTCGCCGTAGAAGGTCAGCCAGCGTCGGCCCAGCTCGGCGCGGAGTTCGGTGCCGGCGTGCCGGCGGAAGTCGGGCAGCGCCTCGTCCTCCTCCTCGGCGAGGTGCTCGCTGTTCTCCCGGCGGGCCGTGCCGACCGCCGCCCACCACTGATCCGAGCCGACCGGGTGCAGTTTCGCCTCGGCGATCGCGTCGCGGATCTTGTTGTGGTCGCCGATCGCGTCGGCGGTCTCGTCCTCGCCGTCGTCGCCGTGCTTGACCAGGTGCGGGTAGAGGATCGCCTCCTCCGCCTCGGCGTGAATGTCCAGGTGCAGGGCGAGGGCGTCCCAGATGGCGAGCATTTCCTGCTCGTCGCGGGCGTCGTCGAGGCGGGCGAAGCCACGCCGGAAGGCGGCATGGTCGTCCAGGATCAGCGCGGTGATGTCGTCCACGGTGCTCACTTTTCGGTTGGGTTGGCGAACCGGGCACGCAGCATCGCCGGCGTCGCGACGAGTCCGGTACGGGTCGAAAATACTCCGATGTCCAGGTTCGCACGCCCGATCCCCGGCACCGTGAACCGGAGTTAGGCTCATGATCGTGACCTATCTCGCCGCGGATGACCGCTACGACACCATGACCTACCGACGCAGCGGACGCAGTGGCCTGCGACTGCCGGCCGTCTCGCTCGGCCTGTGGCACAACTTCGGCCCGGACCGCCCGTTCGAGCGGCAGCGCGACATCGTGCGTCGCGCCTTCGACCTGGGCGTCACCCACTTCGACCTGGCCAACAACTACGGCCCGCCGCCCGGTTCGGCGGAGGAGAACTTCGGCCGGATGCTCGCCACCGACCTGAAGCCGTACCGGGACGAGCTGGTGATCTCCAGCAAGGCCGGGTACCTGATGGGGCCCGGCCCGTACGGCGAGTGGGGCTCGCGCAAGAACCTGATCTCGTCGCTGGACCAGTCGCTGGGCCGGATGGGGCTGGACTACGTCGACATCTTCTACTCGCACCGGTTCGACCCGGACACCCCGCTCGAGGAGACGATGGGGGCGCTCGACGCGATCGTCCGCTCCGGCAAGGCGCTCTACGTCGGCATCTCGAACTACAACTCGGAGCGGACCGCGCAGGCCGCCGCGATCCTGCGCGAGATGGGTACGCCGCTGCTGATCAACCAGCCGTCGTACTCGATGCTCAACCGCTGGACCGAATCCGACGGCCTGCTCGACACGCTGGAGCAGGTCGGCGCGGGCTGCATCGCGTACAGCCCATTGGCGCAGGGCCTGCTGACCGACCGTTACCTGGGTGGCATCCCGGCCGACTCGCGGGTTCGCACCAGCGTCTTCCTCAACGAGAGCGACCTCGGTGAGGAAAAGATGGCCACGATCCGTGCCCTCGGCGCGGTCGCCGAGCGGCGCGGCCAGTCACTGGCCCAACTCGCGTTGGCCTGGGCGTTGCGTGACCCGCGCATGACCAGCCTGATCATCGGGGCGAGCAGCGTCGAGCAGTTGGAGACGAACATCGCCGCGCTCGACAACCTCGACTTCACGGCCGACGAGTTGGCCGAGATCGAACAGCACCTGGGCTGACCACCGCCGGGCTTCGGGCGGGTCGGGTCACCAGATCCGGCGCCGCCCGGCCCGGTGGTTGCGTACCTCGCACTGCCGTCCCACGGGTGCGGCGGCGCTGCGACGCCGTCGGCTCGCGCCGATCAGCAGCAACAGAACCAGTACGACGGCGGCACCGGCCAGCACCGGCCACCGGCCGCCGAGGGCGGTCACCGACGCCACCGGCACGCCCGGGTCGGCCGCCGCCGCCACCGCCGGGCCGCTGCTCGCCGGCCCACTCGCAGCGGTACGCGCCGCGCTCTTCGTCGCGGTGGCCTTTGACGGGGTGGCCTTCGAAGGGCTGGCGGCGGCCTTGGCCCCCCGGAACACCACATCGGAGCAGGAGTAGTAGGTGTCCGGGGTGTTGGAGTTCTGCCAGATCGTGTAGATCAGGTGTCGGCCGCTGCGGCCCGCCGGCAACCGGCCCGCCAACTGGTACGCCCCGGATCGCACCGGCGGGTCGGTCAGGGTAAGGAACGGGCGCGACTCCAGATCCGCCCAGGTCAGCTTCTTGCCCGGGTCGTAGTCGGGCTTGGTGACGTAGAGCCGGAAGGTGCCCCGGTGCTCGATCGTGGTCCGGTACCGGAAGGTGAACTTCGCGCCGGTGGTCAACTGGGTGCTCGGCCAGTCGGTGCGGGGCAGGTCCAGCCCTCGGTACGCGGACAGCCCGCCGCTGCACAGCTCACCGTCCGGGATCCGTTCCCGGTCCCGGCCGTTGATCGCGGCGACGCGTACGTTGTCCCATTCGCGCACGGCCGCGCCCGCCTCGATCGCCGCCCGGCAGGCGCTGGTCGCCGCGTACCGGCCCTCGGGGCCGCAGGCCGCTGCCCGACTGACCGGGTCGGTCGGCGCGCCGTGGGCGGCGGCGGGCGTGGCAGCCACGGGCACGGTCGCGGCAGCGACCAGCACCGTGACGAGGAACCGGCGTACGGGCATGAGGACAACCTCCGCCCACTGGTACGGCCGGCGGGCGGCAAAGGTTCGATCAGCCCCACAATGGACATCGGGTTGGCAGACGCCCCGACCGAGAGGTCCCGGTCGGGGCGTCGCCATGTGTGAGCACAGAAAATGCACGAATTCTGGCTCGGTAACCAAAGTTCCCGGACGCTCACTCAGGGAGAATGGTGACGTTCTGCTCGAGCAACTCGTCCACGAGCCTGGCGTAGCGTTCCGGGCCCCACTGGGGTGGCTGTTCTCCGGGCTGGGGCTCGTCTCCGTTGTCTACGAAGAACTTCTCGTGTCCGCCCGGGGTGAAGATGACCAGCATTCTGGCGTCGGTGTCGCCCACGTTTGTGAACCTGTGCCGGTTGCCGCGGGGGATGAAGACGAAGTCACCGGCCCCGGCCACCTGGAGTTCATCGCCGTTGAGGAACTCCAGGCGGCCCGACAGCACGTAGAACGCTTCGTCCTCGTTGCCGTGGCTGTGTGCCACCGGTCCGGCCCCGGGTGGCACGGTGGCTTCGATGAACCCGAGAGAGCCGTTGGTGTCGTCTGCGGTGACCTTGATGGTGTAGGTGTCGCCTGCGAGCCACCTGTGGGTGCCCTCGGAGTGCCGGACGAAGATACCGCCGCGAGCGGTCCACCGCGGGTCGTTCTTGTCGGGCACGGGGAACGGGAAACTCATCTGCTACTCCTTGGATTCGTGCGGGGAAGGGCAGCCGGTTGCCGCCCTGTTGCGTGGGCTTTTGTGGAGGTGCTCGTCAGGCCTTTGCAGACCGGTGCAGGAGGCCGTCGGGGTCGTATCGCTTCCACAGCTCGCGGACCCGGGCGCCGGTCGGCCCTGGGTAGGCGCGAGCGAATGTCGTCGTATCGGGATGGCTCTCGAAGTTCACGTACGCGCCATCCACGTGCGGTGCGAAGGCGCCCCAAGCGGTCGAAAGGGCCTTGCGGCCGTACGGTGGGAACGTCGAGGCGATGACCAGCGTCTTGTGGTGACGATGCGGGTAGGCGGTGGCGGCCGGGTCAAGGTCATTGGCGGCGCCGCCGAGTGAGCGCATCTGGATCAGGACCGGGTCGCGGCCAGTCACCGCCTTCACCAGGGCGCGGGCCGCGTCGCGGTTGATGTCCGCGAGCAGGCCGTTGGTCGTGTTGGTGGGCATCTGGCCGCTATTCGGGTGCAGGTGCGCCGGTGGGATCAATTCCGGGTACGGGAGAATGTGGGCCTGTTGGACGGCGATTCCCCTGATATCGAGGAGCGGCTGAAGGGCTTGCTGGATCGTGGCCGGCTTGTCCGAGGCCACGACGGCGGTGATGGAGGCGACCGGCGTGGTGCCTTGGGAGGCCAGCGTCACCGCCGTCGTCAGTTCACGTGGCGCGGCCGCCATGACGGCACCCCAGCGCTGCAGGGTGTCGCCCGCCGCATCCACTCGCATGACGAGCTGGGCGAGCCCGACTTTGCGGAGTTCGATGGCCTCGATCTCGAAGGCCACCGCGATCCCCGCGCCGGCTCCCGCACCGCGCATCACCCACAACAGATCGGGCTCGGTGGCGGCATCGGCGCGGACCTGGGTGCCGTCGGGCAGCACCACCTCCACTGCGCGGACGTGGTCGATGGTGAGTCCGTAGTGCCGGACGAGCCACCCGATGCCGCCGGCCGTTGCCAGGCCTCCGACACCGACGTTGCCGTGGTCGCCGGAGCTGATAGCCAGTCCGTGCGGGGCGAGTGCCTGTGCGACCTGCGCCCAGCGGGCGCCCGCCTCCACCCGCACCAGGCGCGCGCCGCGGTCGAGGACGTCGACGCGGCGCATCGCGCTCAGGTCGATGACGAGTCCGCCGTCGTTCGTGGCGCTTCCGGAAAGGCCGTGCCCGCCACTGCGGACCGCGAGAGGGAGATTCCGCCCGCGGGCGAGCCGCAGCGCCGCAGCGACGTCGTCGGCCGACTCGGCGAGGACGACTGCTGCGGGCCGGCCGCTGGTGGTGTACGTGGAGCGGAGCAGACTGTAACGACGATCGCCCTCGGTGACGATTTTGCTGGTCAGGCCGGCCGGGACGGTGCCGAGACTCGTGGTCATCGTGTGCTCCTGAGGGCGTCGACGCGGTCGCGGACCTCCGGGACAATCTCGGAGGCAAAGATCGAGAGCTGGTTTTCGTGGTCCGCCACGGGCCAGAACACGAAGGTGTCGAACCCGAGGACGAGCACCCACTCGGTGAGCGTGTCCACCCATTGGCGCACGCCACCCACCAGCCCCTGGGCGCCCCGGAAATGCCCGATGGCGCCGATCACGTTGTAAATTCGGCGAACCGATTCCGGGGCGCGTCCCGCAGCCGTAGCTGCCTCATCGATGATCTGCTGGCGGGCAGGCACTTCCTGCGGCGGAACGTAGATGTTCAGCGGCGAGATCCACCCGTCTGCCGACCTGCCTGTGACCGCCAGCATCTTGGGCCCCTGGGCGCCGAGCCAGAGTCCGACGGGCTTGGGCGGCAGGGGGCCGGCGCGATAGCCGGTCACCGAGTGATGGGGGGTTTGCAGTCGCACGGTGTCCGCGGCCAGGGCTCCGCGCAGGAGCATGAGCGACTCCTCCGTGAAGGTGACCATCTGCGCACCGCGCCGGGGCACTCCGCCCATTGAGGCGATCGCCTCGGCAAAAGCGCCACCGCCGACGCCGAGGTGGATGCGGCCGTCGGTGAGCACACTCAGCGAGGCAGCGGCCTTGGCGAGCATCGTCGGTGGGCGCAGTTGCAGGTCCGCCACGTCGGTGAAGAAGGAGATGCGCTCCGTGGCGACAGCGAGGCTGCTGATCAGAGTCCAGCTGTCCAGGTGCCCCGGCTGGTAGGGATGGTCCTGCACGGCGAGCAAGTCCAGGCCGACGGCCTCGGCCAGACGCGCGAGGTGCCGGGTCTGGTCCAGTGACGCGGCCGAGGGATCCAGGCTCAGCCCGAAGGCGAGAGGGCGTCCGTAGTCGGTCATGGGTCCACGATGCGGCGGACGGCACGTCGGAACAAACGACGGGTAAGATGCTTATCTTTAGTAAGTAGATATGGACTTGGGGGTCGCCCAAATGATCAACACCCAGCCGCCGCGCCCGGAACGCAACTCGATCCACGATGACACGTGCCCGAGCTTCCAGGAGGCGCTCGAGCTGATCGGGCGCCGCTGGACAGGCTCGATCCTGGCCGCCGCCGCTCAGGGCGCTCGCCGCTTCGGCGAGTACCGCGCCACCATCGATGGCATCTCCGACCGAATGCTGACGCAGCGCCTGAAGGAGCTCGAGGCAAACGGGCTCATCGAGCGGACCGTGATCCCCAGCACGCCGGTGCAAATCCGATATGAGCTCAGTGCCGACGGCAAGGCCTTGTCGCAGGCCCTGCAGCCGCTGACGAGATGGAGCATCCAACGTTCCGCTCGGCGCGCACGGTAGCCCTACGGCCGGTCGCATGCCCTGGCACCGGCCGACGCGGTCCGCGTTCACGGTCGGCGACAGCGCGGGAATCCCCAGGGTGGGTGCGGCGTTTCGATACACGGAACCGCTTGCACCGAGGAGGCAGAGATGAAGGTACGTAGCTCGTTGCGTGCACTGAAGCAGAAGCCGGGTTCGGTGGTGGTCCGCCGTCGCGGCCGGGTGGTCGTGGTGAACCGCGCCAACCCGCAGTGGAAGAGCCGTCAGGGCTGATCCCGCCCGCACCGGACATACAGTCGACAACCGCCCTGACCGGGTCATCCGGTCAGGGCGGTTTGCATGTCGACCGGACGTCACGGCACGGCGGCGATGGCACAGCACATCGACTAGGGTGCTTCGAGATATCGCCCCGATGAGGAGGAGCCGGATGTTCATCTTGGAGCTGTCCTTCGGCGACGAACCCGACCGGCTCGCCGCCCGACCGGCGCACCGGGAGCGTCTCCAGGCCCTGCACCAGGAGGGCCGGCTGTTCATGGCCGGGCCGTTCGCCGACGACTCCGGCGCGCTACTGATCTTCGACGTCCCGGATGCCGAGGCGTTCGCCGACGTCGTCGCGGCCGACCCCTACTACCGGACCCCCGGGGTGACGATCACCAGCCAGCAAGAGTGGTCACCGATCGTTCGATAGCGCCTACCGGTAAAGTAAAACGCCCTGGCCGGGTTATCCCGACCAGGGCGTTTCTCAAGGGTGGAGCCGAGGGGACTCGAACCCCTGACCCCCACACTGCCAGTGTGGTGCGCTACCAGCTGCGCCACGGCCCCTTGCTGTTGTCCCGGTCGCCCGGGCACTGGGAAACTATACACAGACCGGCTCGCATGGTCATCTCGCGGGGTCCCCCGCCGAGCCGGGTCAGTTGAGCGCCACGTCCGGCGGGAAGTGCGCGACAGCGGCCATCATCCCGCCCTGCCGGCGCAGCACCATCGGCCACAGGTCGTCGGGCCGGTCGACGAAGGCGTCCCCGGGCAGCCCGTCCAGCACGAACCATGACCCGTCGGCGATCTCCTGCTCCAACTGGCCGCTGCCCCAACCCGAGTAGCCGGCGAAGACCCGGATGCCGCCGATGCTCTCCCGCAGCCGCTCCGGGTCGACCGAGAGGTCGATCGTGCCGACCGCCCCGGAAACCTGGTGGAAGCCCTTCATCCGGCGCATCGGGTGGCGCATCCGGGCGAGGCAGATGGCGGAGTCGGGCTGCACCGGACCGCCCTCGAAGAGCACCGCCGGGTGGCGGGCCAGGTCACTCCAGTCACCGAGCACCTCGGCTACCGGGACCTCGGTGGCCCGGTTCAGCACCACGCCGAGCGCGCCGCCCGGTTCGTGGGCGACCAGCAGCACCACCGTACGGTCGAAGTTCGGGTCCTTGAGCGCCGGAGTCGCGACCAGCAGCCGCCCGGTCATCGACTCCATCGCTCGTCCGCCGATCGCCTGGCCCTCTCCCTGCATGTCACACACCCGTCAACCGTGAGCCCGCGCCGGGGGCCGGTCATCGACCGGATCCGCCCGGCGCACCGGGTTCAGCCGCGCTGTCAACGCCATGCCTGGCACCATAGCCTGCGTCCTGGGTGCTGGCTAAGGTCTGACCGGCGGGTGATCGGACAGTTGAGACGAAGGGCGGATCTGCTCGACGGCAGGCCTCCCGGTGATCGACGGATCCGGAGCACCGACCGCTGAGAAAAGCCCGAAAGGTCCGTCACATCCCGATAGATTCGGCTGATCGGGAGGGCGTCTGCGGTTGCCCCTGCCCGCGACACGGAGGCGGGTGGCGATGGCAACTGTCCGGGACACGACGTACGACGTGCTCCGCACCCTCGGTATGACCACTGTCTTCGGCAACCCCGGCTCCACCGAGGAGCCGTTCCTCCAGGACTTCCCCGCCGACTTCCACTACGTCCACGCGCTGCACGAGGCGACGGCCGTCGCGATGGCCGACGGTTACGCCCAGGCCACCGGAGTGCCCGCCCACGTCAACCTGCACACCGCCCCGGGCACCGGCAACGGCATGGGCAACCTGGTCACCGCCTGGCACAACAAGACCCCGCTGATCGTCACCGCCGGCCAACAGACGCGGGAGATGCTGCTCCTCGAACCCCGGCTGGCCAACCGCCGACCCACCGAGCTGCCGCAGCCGTACGTGAAGTGGGCCTACGAACCGGCCCGGGCGCAGGACATTCCCGCGGCGATGCTGCGCGCGTACGCCACGGCGGTGCAGCCACCGGCGGGGCCGGTCTTCCTCTCCCTGCCGATGGACGACTGGGCCCAACCGTCGGACCCGCCGCCCGCGCCGCGGACGGTGGCCACCCGGTTCGCACCCGACCCCGAGCGGTTGGCGGAGTTCGTTCAGGTGTTGGCCGGCAGCCGCAACCCGGCGCTCGTGTACGGGCCGGGGGTGGACCGCTCGGCGAGCTGGTCGACAGCGGTCGCCCTGGCGGAGCGGCTCGCCGCGCCGGTCTGGTCGGCCCCGGCCACCGAGCGGGCCGTGTTCCCCGAGGACCACCCGCACTTCCGCGGCGTGCTGCCGTACGCGATCGGCCCCCTCGCCGAGGCGCTACGCGGACACGACACGGTGCTGGTCGTCGGGGCCCCGGTGTTCCGCTACTACCCGTACGTGCCGGGCGGCCACCTGCCCGACGGCGCCCGGCTGCTGCACGTCACCGACGACCCGGACGAGGCCGCACGGGCCCCCGTCGGTGACAGCCTGCTCAGCGACCCGGGGCTGGCCCTGGCCGCGCTCGTCGAACGGGTGCCGCCGAGTGACCGGCCGCCACCCGAGCGACGGGACGCCCCGCCGCCGCCCGAGGTCGGCACCCCACTGAGCGCCGACGCCCTGTTCGCCGCGCTGGCCACACACTGGCCGACCGACGGCGTGCTGATCCAGGAGTCACCGTCTAATCTGTCCGCGCTGCGTCGTCAGCTGCGGATCACCCGCCCGGCGTCGTACTTCACGATGGCCAGCGGCGGCCTCGGCTACGGTCTGCCGGCGGCGATCGGCGTCGCACTGGCCGAGCGGGACACCGGGCGCACTCGCCCGGTGGTGGCGGTGGTCGGCGACGGCTCATTCCACTACTCCGTGCAGGCGCTGTGGACGGCCGCGCGGCTGGCACTGCCGGTGGTGGTCGTCGTCCCGGTCAACCAGCAGTACGCGATCCTCAAGGCGTTCGCCGAGCTGAAGCACACTCCCGGGGTGCCCGGCCTGGACCTGCCGGGGTTGGACATCATCGCGATCGCGGCCGGCTACGGCTGTGCCACCGAGGTGGTGGAGGCACCAGATCAGCTCGGCGCGGCGCTCGCCACCGGGCTGCGCGCCGACCGTCCCACGGTGTTGGCGGTGCCGATCAGCACCGACGTGCCCAGCATCCTCTGAACCGATCGCCGTCAGCGCGCGGCGATCGACAAGGGGGCACCGGTGAAGACGTCCAGCACCGGCCGGGTGCCCAGCGGCGCCGCCAGGGTGACGGTGACCGGCTCCAGTTTCAGCAGGGCGATGCATTCGCCGGTGGCCCGGGTGACGCTGCCGCCGACCACCACGACGTCCGGCCGTTCCCACACCAACGGCGTGATCCCGGTGTCGCACGCGCCGACGCCGAGCCGCACGGTCAACCGGGTGTCGTCGACGGCGGCCAGATCCTGGGCCGCCACCAGCCCCTCCGCCAGGGGTCGGGCCGGAGCGGTGGGCTCGGGAACGGCGGTGACCGCCGTGGGCGCGACGGCGAGCCGGGCCACCGGGGTGGCCAGCTCCCTGATGGTGAACAGCCAGGCCGGGACCTGCGCCACACCGCGGCTCGTGCGGACCGGCACGGTGTCGAACGTGACACCGGTGACGGTGAGCGGGAGACAGGCGGTCTGCGTGCTGCTGGTGACCCATCCGTCGGGCCCCGGCTCGACTGTGGGGCCGCCGGCGGTGGGCCGGCCGGGCCGCTTCGGTGGCCCCGGGCAGGGCAGCGGGTCACCCTGGTCGAGCTGCCGGTACGCCTCGGCGGCACTGACCAACGGCAGCGTCAGCCGACCGTCCGGGAATCGGATCTCGGCGCCGACCCGGGTGGGCGGTATCGCGACCTCCGCGCGGTACCAGCCGGACCGGAAGGCCGCCTCGGTGTCCGGGGTGAAGCCGGCGTCACCGGTGAGCAGGGTCGGCCCCTCCAACGGCACGTACCCTGTGCGCCAGTCCGGGCCGGGCCGCCACGCCTCGGCAACCTGAGCGGCCCGCTGGTCGAACGCGTCGGCGTCGCGGGTCGGGCTGGGTGGGGCGTCGGCCGGACCGGCGTCGGTCGCGGCGCAGCCCGCCGTGAACAGCAACGGGAGTACGAGCAGCAGGCTCAGTCGACGCATGTGCGGTTCGACGCGCCCGCCGACCGGCCGGTTCCCGACCTGGGCTCAGGTCTCGCCACCCAGATCCGTCTGGTACGCCTCCCAGAGCAGGTCGGTGCCGCGCCGTCGATGCCGGGCCAACCTCCGCAGCAGGTGCCCGACACGATGCCGCAGCTCGTCTGGGTGCGTCTCGGGCCGTTCGGCGATCTGCTGCACCGCCAGGATCGCGGCGACGATCGCGGCGTGCTCCCGGGTCAACAGCCGCACGCCGTGGTCCAGTCGCGGTGAGTGGGTGAGCAGCTCCCGGTAGAGGCCGTTGGGGCCTTCGGTGACCCGGACGTGCTCGACGAAGCCCTGGCGTACCGGACGCAGCCGAAGGAGAACGTCTTCGCGCCAGCGCGGCTCGGTGCTGGTGACCGCGACGGCCCGGCCGAGGGCGTGCACGTCACCGGCGAGGCCGGCGGGCCGCGGTTCACCGGGTAGACCGACGGGATGTGGATCGGCGGCGAGCCCCGCCGGAGGTGCGACGCGCTGTCGGGCGACGAGTGACGGCTGCTGGATCGGACCGGTGACCATGGCACCTCCCGCGCGGCGCTGCTACCCCATACCGCGATGGTGAGCCTGCCCGGCCCGCCCTGTCCAGGGTCCCCGACCGTCTCATCTGCCGCCTTGGCCCCACTGACCCCACCAGCCGCACCGGCACCGCCCCCGGGCCCTGCAGTGCGCCGGCTGACGTGCCCGCCTCAGTCGGTCCAGGGACGCTCTGCCAGGCGGTGCAGGTGCTCGGTCACGGCGCGCGTGTCGTCGTCCCGCCCGTCGCCCGGTCGACCCGACGTGATCGCCTCGGCCAGCGCCCGCAGCTCGGACGGCGGAAGGCTGGGCAGCCCCATGCCGCGCAGTGGGATGGTGACGCCCCGCGTACTCCCCGGTTCTGTCGCGAGGATGGCCCGCACCCGCGGTCCGCCGGCCGGACCAACGCCGTCCGCCTCGCGATGCGACGGCCTCCCTGGCTCGATCCGGGCGGCGGCGAGGTCGACGGTGCGGGTACGCAACGCCCCGCGTACCCGCACCCGGCTGCCGTCCAGCCAGGCCGCCGTACGGAGCACCCGCAGCACGAGGTAGAGGCCGAGCAGGACGAAGGGCAGACCGCACAGGCCGATGAACGGGCTGGGACCGGACTGGTTCGGGTCAGCGGAGTCGCGTAGCCCGGGCGGCAGCAGCCCCGGTGGCAGGTCACGAGCCTCCTCATAGGAGGCGAACGCGTCACCTGGTCCGGTCAGCCGGCGCAGCAGCCCGTCGGCGACGAGGGGCAGCGCCACGAACGCCGCGCCGACGGCCGCGACGAGGACGCCGGCCACCACCGCCACGACGCGCTGGCCGGGTGACGCGCCGACCGACAGGCGCAGCTCTCGGTTGGTCACAGGGGGCAGCGTAGGACCCCTCGACACAACGAAGCGCCCCGGCTGGTGGGCCGGGGCGCTTCGTTCGAGGTGGTGGAGGTGCCGGGAATCGAACCCGGGTCCTTCGCCGGTTTGTCAGGGCTTCTCCGAGCGCAGCTCGCTGTGCCTCTACTCGGCCCCACCGCTCACGCGAGCAAGTTGGTGTGACGGGCCCAGTCGCTGATTAATCTCGCCGCACGGACCCCGCGACCGGGTCCGATTGGCCAGCCTCCTAGCTGATGCCGGCTACTGGGACGAAGGCGTTCCCAGGCCGACAGACTTAGCTACTCGCCTCAGGCGGCGAGAGCGAAGTCAGCGCGATTGTTCTTGGCGCTTATAAGTTTCCGACGACCGATTCTCGAGACGACGTCGGCTTCCTCGGCTCGCTTCCCCTGTCGCTGCGTACGAAGTCGAAACCAGTCACCCCCTCGACAGGCCGCCGATGTGGCGGCACTGACAAGACTAACGCCTACCGCAACAGCTTTCATCCCGAGCCCCGGGCCGACGCGCTGACCCGGACAAACAGGATGAACTAGTCGTCCATGCCCTTGCCGCGCCGACCGGACACCCGGGCGATCTCCCGGTCCGCGTCGCGCTTGGCGAGGTCCTGACGCTTGTCGTACGACTTCTTACCCTTGGCCAGGGCGATCTCGACCTTGGCCCAGCCGTCCGAGAAGTAGACCTGCAACGGGACGATCGTGAAACCGCCCTCCCGGGTCTTGCCGACGAGCTTGTCGATCTCGCCCCGGTTGAGCAGCAGCTTGCGGGTACGCCGGGGCTCATGGTTGGTCCAGGTGCCCTGGGTGTACTCCGGGATGTGCATCGCGTGCAGATACAACTCGCCGTCACGTTCCTGCGCGAACGCGTCGACCAGCGACGCGCGCCCGGCCCGCAGCGACTTGACCTCGGTGCCGGTCAGCGCCATGCCCGCCTCGTACGTGTCGAGGATCGCGTAGTCGTGGCGCGCCTTCTTGTTGGAGGCGACCACCTTGCGCCCCTTTTCCCGTGGCATCGGTGCCACCCCCTCTCCTTCGTCCGCGGCCGGTCCACCCCGGCCGGACAACCGATCATGCTACCCGAATAGCAAGGACCCTCCCGCGCCGTTTATTTCCGGCTGCGGGAGGGTCCTCGAAAGGCGACGGGACGACCCGTACGGTGCCTAGACCCGCAGGTAGAAGCGCAGGGTGATCCAGGCGGTGCCCGCGCTGACCAGACCACCGACGCCGGCCATCAACGGGAAGATGAACAGGATGTCGCCCCAGGTGATCGGCGAGAGCAGACCCTGCAACGCGCTCAACGACCCGTCGAAGAGCAGATACTTCGCCGCGACCAGGGCGACCAGACCGAGCAGTGAACCGATCAGACCGGCCACCACGGCCTCCAGCACGAACGGCGCCTGGATGAACCAGTTGGACGCGCCGACCAGCTTCATGACCGCCACCTCACGCCGCTTGCTGTACGCGGCCACCTGAATGGTGTTCGCGACCAGCAGCAGGGCGGCGATCGCCATCACGATGGCGGCAGCCAGGGCGATGTTCTGGATCGAGGTGAGGATGTTGAAGATCTTGTCGAGCAGTCGGCTCTGGTCGATGATCTCCTCGACGCCCGCCGTGTCCTTGTACTGGTCGTAGACGTCCTTGTACTGCTCCGGGTTGTTCAGCTTGAGTCGGAACGCCTCGGGCAGCTGGTCGGGCTTGACCGCGTTCACCAGGTCCGGCGCGTCCTGGTACATCTCCTTGAAGCGCTTGTACGCCTCGTCCTTGTTGACGTAGAGGACATCCTTGACCAGGGGGTCGCTGTCGAGCTTGGTCTGCAGGTCGGTGCGCTCCTGCTCGGTCACCTCCTGGGTCAAGAAGATCGAGACTTCGATGTTCTTGTAGTAGAGGTCCTTCATGTCGTCGACCTGGCGGTACATGAGACCGCTGGCGCCGAGCATGGTCAGCGAGACCGCCATCGTGATGATCATCGCGATGGACATGGTCACGTTGCGCCACAGTCCGACCAGTACCTCGGACAGGACGTATTTCACGCGCATCGGGATTTCCTCCGGGTCTCCGGCATGAGGTGTTCGTCGTCAGGCTGCGCAGGGGTGGAGCGCCGGCTCACCCGTAGACGCCGCGGGCCTGGTCACGCACGATGCGACCGCTCTCAATCTCAACGACGCGGCGGCGCATCTGGTTCACGATGTTGGAGTCGTGGGTGACCATCACGACGGTCGTGCCGGTGCGATTGATCCGGTCCAGCAGACGCATGATCTCGATCGAGGTGTCCGGGTCCAGGTTTCCGGTGGGCTCGTCCGCCAGCAGGATCAGCGGACGGTTCACGAACGCCCGGGCGACGGCGACCCGCTGCTGCTCACCACCGGAGAGCTCGTGCGGGTAGCGGTGCTCCTTGCCACCGAGCCCGACCAGCTCCAGCACCTCCGGCACGACTCGGCGGGCAACCGCCTTCGTCTTGCCGATCACCTCAAGGGCGAACGCCACGTTCTCGTAGGCGGTGCGGTTCGGCAGCAGCCGGAAGTCCTGGAAGACACAGCCGATAGAACGCCGGAAGTGGGGTCGCTTCCAGGAGCGCATCGACGTGACGTCCTTGCCGTTGACGACGACGCGCCCCTTATTGGGGGCCACCTCGTGCAGCAGCATCTTGATGATCGTGGACTTGCCGGAGCCGGATGGACCGATGAAGAAGACGAACTCGCCCTTCTCGATCGAGACGGACACGTTGTCGAGCGAAGGCCGGGACGCCTTCGGGTACGTCTTCGTCACTTGCTCAAGCTGAATCACGGGTGGTGAGTCTACGCGGTGTAACAACTGAGCCAAGCCCCACGCCCCGCCGAACCGGCACGAGTCGTCGAATCAGGCTCCTACCTGGAGATCGACGACGCGCTCCGCCCGCGCGCCGTCACGCACCGTCGCCAGCGAGCTGCCGCTGCTTGCGCCAACGGATACCCGCCTCGATGAAACCGTCCAATTCGCCGTCGAAAACCGCGCTCGGATTGCCGGTCTCCTGCTCAGTTCGGAGATCCTTCACCATCTGATAGGGGTGCAGGACGTACGAGCGCATCTGGTCGCCCCACGAGCCCGCCGCGTTCTCCTTGAGCCCTTCGAGCTTGGCCTGCTCCTCCTGGCGCTTGCGCTCCAGCAGCCGAGCCTGGAGCACCCGCAGCGCGGAGGCCTTGTTCTGCAGCTGGGACTTCTCGTTCTGGCAGGTCACCACGATGCCGGTCGGGATGTGCGTCAACCGGACCGCCGAGTCGGTGGTGTTGACGCTCTGCCCACCGGGGCCCGAGGAGCGGTAGACGTCGACGCGTACCTCGTTCTCCGGGATGTCGATGTGGTCGGTCTGCTCGGTGACCGGCAGGACCTCGACGCCCGCGAAGCTGGTCTGCCGACGCCCCTGGTTGTCGAACGGGCTGATCCGGACCAGGCGGTGCGTGCCCGACTCGACACTGAGCGTGCCGTACGCGTACGGCACCTTGACCGCGAAGGTGGCCGACTTCAGGCCCGCCTCCTCGGCGTACGAGGTTTCGTAGACCTCGGTCGGGTAGCCGTGCCGCTCCGCCCAGCGCAGGTACATCCGCAGCAGCATCTCGGCGAAGTCCGCGGCGTCCACGCCACCGGCGCCGGCCCGGATGGCGACAAGCGCCTCCCGGGAGTCGTACTCGCCGGAGAGCAGGGTGCGGACCTCCATCTCCTGGATGGCCTTGGTCAGCCCGGTGATCTCCGACTCGACCTCGGTCAACACGCCCGGGTCGGCTTCGGCCTCGGCCAGCTCCAGCAGCACCTGGGCGTCGTCGAGGCCGGAACGCAGGCTGCCCAGCTTGCTGATCTCGCCGTTGACGTACGACAGCTGAGAGGTCACCTGCTGGGCCTTGGCCTGGTCGTCCCACAGGTCGGGAGCGGAGGCCTCCTGCTCAAGGCGGGCCTTGTCCTCGTGGAGCCGGTCGAGGTTGAGGACGGCCTCGATGTTTCGCAGGGTCGCGTCGAGTTCCTTGAGCTGTTCGGCGTAATCGGCAGCGGTCACGACAGACAAGCGTACTGCGCTGGCGAGGAGTGAGCTTGCGAGCCCCGCAGTCCAGCGCAAAAGAGGCACTGCGCTGGCGAGGAGTCAGCTTGCGAGCCCCGCAGACCTGCCCCAGATCGGCAGTGCGCCATCGGGCGCACAGCAGCTCGCTCCCTGTGCACGGACCCGCTGATCGTCACCCGACGGGGGCGGACTTCAGCCACGACAGGGCAGCCCGGTGGTAGGCGACGGCGAACTCCAGCGCGCTGGCGTCGTACGTCTCGCCGTCCCGTTTGGCGTTCTTCACCTGCTCCCGGACCTGGGCGAGGGCCTCGGTGTGGTATTCGTTGGCCGAGGCGTACAGGCCCTTCAGCTGGCTGGCGGAGTGCAGGTTGCCGAAAGCCATCCGGAGCGCGATCGGGTTGCGGATGGTGTCCCGCCCCGGGTTCTCCGCGAGCCAGCGGGAAAACGTCCGTTTTCCGCTGGCGGTGAGTGAATACGGCTGGCTCATCCGCGGACCCGGCTTGCCGAGCCGCACAAACCCCCGCTCAGCCAGCACCGGCAACTCGCGGTACACCTGACTGCGGGTCATCGACCAGTACGGCGCCAGACGGCGCTCAGCGGCGGCCATCAACTGACCGCCTGTCATCGGGCCCTCGTGGAGGAGGCCGAGCAGGGCCGCCGCCGTAGGGTTGACTCCAGAATCCGCCATGCCCACTACGCTGCCACTTTGCGAACCTGGCGTCCAGGATTTGCCGGTTTGCCACCCAACAGGACTTCCTAAGTGCACTGTCGGCGGCAGACTGTCCGTTGAGGACTATCGATGGATAGTGACATTCCGGGCGACCGCCGGCGGCGCCACGCGCGCCGCCGGCGGTCGTCGCGGGTCAGCCCATGTGGGGGTACGTGTGGTCGGTCGGCGGCACGAAGGTCTCCTTGATCGTCCGCGGGGAGACCCAGCGGACCAGGTTGAGCCAGGAGCCGGCCTTGTCGTTGGTGCCGCTGGCGCGGGCGCCACCGAAGGGCTGCTGCCCGACCACCGCGCCGGTCGGCTTGTCGTTGATGTAGAAATTGCCGGCCGCGTACCGCATCCGCTCGCCGACCGCGTCGACGACCCGACGGTCGGTGGCGAACACCGAGCCGGTCAGCGCGTACGGGGCGATCGACTCAGCCTGCGCGACCACGTCGTCGAAACGGGCGTCGTCGAACACGTGCACGCCCAGGATCGGCCCGAAGTACTCGGTGGTGAAGGTCTCGTGGGCGGCGTCGCCGCACTCGAAGAGCGTCGGTCGCACGAAGTAGCCGACCGAGTCGTCGGCGGTGCCACCGGCCAGCACCCGGCAACTGTCGTCGCCGGCGATCAACTCCAGCGCGGCGGTGTGCCGGGCGAACGCCTTGTCGTCGATCACCGCACCGCCGAAGTTGCTGAAGTCGGTCACGTCACCGTAGGTCAGCGAGTCGGCGGTGGCGGCCAGCCGGTCCCGCAGCCCACCCTCCCAGATCGAGCGCGGCACGTAGGCCCGCGAGGCCGCCGAGCACTTCTGGCCCTGGTACTCGTACGCGCCGCGGATCAGCGCGGTGTGCAGAGCGTCCACGTCAGCGCTGGTGTGCGCGACGACGAAGTCCTTGCCGCCGGTCTCGCCGACCAGGCGCGGGTAACCCCGGTAACGGGCGATGTTGTCGCCCACGGTCCGCCACAGCTGCTGGAAGACCTTCGTCGAGCCGGTGAAGTGGATGCCGGCCAGATCCGGGTCGGCGAGCACGACGTCGGAGACCTCCTCGCCCCGGCCGGTGACCATGTTGATCACGCCGGGCGGCAGGCCGGCGGCCTCGAACAGCCGCATGGTGAAGTGCGCGGCGAACTGCTGGGTCGGGCCCGGCTTCCAGACCACCGTGTTGCCCAGCAGGGCCGGCGCCGACGGCAGGTTGCCGGCGATGGCGGTGAAGTTGAACGGAGTGACCGCGTAGACGAAGCCCTCCAGCGGGCGGTGGTCGAAGCGGTTCCAGACGCCGGGCGAGGACGCCGGCTGCTCCTCGAGCAGGCGACGCGCAAAGTGCACGTTGAACCGCAGGAAGTCGATGAACTCGCACGCCGCGTCGATCTCCGCCTGGATCGCGGTCTTCGACTGGCCGAGCATGGTGGCGGCGTTGAGAGTGTCGCGCCACGGGCCGGCGAGCAGCTCGGCCGCGCGCAGGAAGATCGCGGCGCGCTCCTCGAAGGGCAGCGCCCGCCACATCGGCGCGGCATCCTTGGCCGCCTTGACGGCGGCGCGAGCGTCATCGTGGGTCGCGTGCGCGGTCACCCCCAGCACGTGGGCGTGCTTGTGCGGCTGCACCACGTTGATCGAGTCACCGCCGGCCATCCGCTGCTCACCGCCGATGGTCATCGGCAGGTCGATGCGCTCGGCGGCGAGCTCGGTCAGCCGCCGCTGGAGCCGGTCCCGGTCGGGGCTGCCCGGCTCGTAGTTGCGAACCGGCTCGTTGCGCGGCTCGGGAACGGAGAACACGGCATCCATCAGGGCTCCTGGCGATCTCGACAGCAGTGGCGAAACCGGACCCGCAGGCACCGACCGGATGGTCGGACACCGGACGCCACACGGGAGGCCGAGCAGCGGCGGGACCTCCCGTGATTCTCCCACGACGGGCCGCGCGACCCACCTCGGCCACCGCTCTGCGCCAAGGACCGCCCCACCCCTCCTCCCCTTACCGACCAGTCTCGATCCGTCCCGCTGTCCAGGGGCGACAGGCAGCCCAGCGGGCCCGCGTACCCTGAATGGTCGGTGACCTGCCGCCTCGAAGGGGAGACGATGACCAAGCAGCCCGGCCGCCCCCCGGCCGCTGAGTCGGACGAGCCGGCGGTCGACGCGGGCAGCGCCGGCAGTCGGCCGCTACCCGCGCCCGGCGCCACCGTGCTCGCGCTGTTGGCGCTCGGGTGGCTGGCCGCCATGCTCTGGTCCACCCGGGAGGCAATCACCTCGGCGGCGGCCGGGGTCACCGCGATCAGCCTCTCCGCCTTCGCCCTGCCCGGCGTGATCTCAACCGCGCTGGTGGCCGGGGCCGCCGTCGCGCTGGCCGGTGGCAACCTGCTTGCCCGCCGGTACGGCGACTGGGCCACCCTGCGCTTCGCCGGGGCGATCGGCGGCGGAATGCTGGTCGGGCTCGCTGCCGCGGTGGCGATCAACCTCACCTACTTCGACACGTCCACCACCAACGTGATCGCCGGCACCACTGCCGCCGCGGCGATCATCGGGGGCGCGTTGGCCGGTGCCCGGACCGCCCCGGCGATCGGCGCGGTGGTCACCGCCGCGCTGGGCACGCTGATCTTCGTGGTCGCGTTCAGCCGCGCCCGGGACCCGCTGTTCGATCTCTTCGGCGCCGGCGACAGCCAGGAATCGTTGATCAACGCGGCCAAGTGGGTGTCCCGCACCGAATCGCTCGTCGCCGGACTGCTGGCCGGGCTACTCGCCTTCGGCTACCTGACCTGGGCGCGCCGTCGCGCCGTCCGCCGTGATCCCGAGGCCCCGGCGCTGCGCTGGCCGGCGTACCTGCTCGCGGGCGCCGGGCCGGGGCTCCTCCTGCTGCTCGCCGAGGTGATCATCCGGGTCGGCGGACGGTCGCTGCTCGACCTCGCCAGCGCGCTCAGCGAGGCGGACGCGGTGGCGCAGACCTCGCTGGGCACCTCCCGGGTGGACAACGGCATCTGGGTGCTCTTCGTGGGGGCGCTGAGCGCGCTCATCGCGTTCGGCCGCACGCTCAGCCCCGCCCACGGCGACGATGACGAACCAGCCGACAGCCCGAGCGCAGTCGCGGACCAGGTCGACCCGGAGGACGACAAGCCGGGCTACGCCAAGGCGTTCGACGCGGACCCCGCCGAGACATCCGACGGCGCTCAGACGCTCGACGCGGATCCAGCGAAGGCGGACCCGGCTCGCTGATTCCGAACCTGGGGCCGGGCGTCCGGCTCAGGCGGCCCGGCCGGTTGTCCGGCTCAGGCGGCCGGGACGGGGCAGGGTCCGCTCACTCAGCGGCGCGTAGCAGCTGGTCCAGCTCCGTCACGTCGTACCACTCCAGCTCGTGGTCCTCGGCGCCGTCGACGGTGAACTGGGCGTCAGGATCACCAGCCGCCGCCTCGGCCACCACGTCGGCTGCCGCGCCGACCTCCTCGACCGCGTCCGCGCCGTCCACGTGGATGGCCGCGACGGCGCCCACCGGCACGGCGCCGACCAACGCCACAGTGCTGGAGCCCAGCTCACCGTCACCGCGCCCGATCGCTCCCGACGGCAGGTCGACGGAGACGACGACGCGACGGCGGGGGGCGGTCGGGTCGGCCCGCAACAGGTGCAGGGCGTCCTGGGCAGCCCGGGTGAACGCGACGTACTCCAGCTCCTCCTCGTCGCCCTCGGCGTACCACTCGCGAAGCGCCGGGGTCACGGCGTGCGCCTGGTCGGCGGCCAGCCCCTCCTCACGCAGGCGGGCCAGCATCGGTAGGGTCGCCGGCACGTACACCCGGACAAGCTCGTCGGTCACCGGTCGTCTCCCCGCGTCGTCCTCCACCGGCGGCCGCCGGCACGGGCGCAGATCATGCCGCACGCCGTGACCGTCATACACCCCGCCTCCGGTCGGAGGAAGCTCCCCGCCGGTGTGTCCCGCACGATCGGCCCGCCGCCGCCGACCGGGCCAATGCTGGGCGGTCAGCGCTGTCGGTGGCAAACTGAGCCAAACGACATCAACCCCGGGAGTTTCTGTGGAGCCGAGGTTCCTGCTGCTCTCCGACGTGGCTGCGGAGCTCAACGTGTCGGACTCGCAGGTCTACCACATGGTACGCAGCGGCGAACTGCCGGCGATCAAGATCGGCGGGCGCGGCCAGTGGCGGGTTGAGCGCGCTCGCCTGGAGGAATACATAGCCCGCAAATACGACGAAACCGCAGACTGGGTGCAGAGCAACCCGCTGATCGACCGCGACCCCGAGTAGCGCGACCCCGAGTAGTTAGCCCAGCCCGCTCGCGCCGGCCGGGTCGGGTCGGGTCGTATCAGGAAACTCGAGTGGATCATGCCCGCTGCCGGGCGGAGACCCCCCGTAGCCATTGACCGAGGCCGCTCTGTCGCTCACAATCGAGCTAGTCGGAGGCAAACGAAAGCAAACGCAAGATCAAAGGGGGCCATGATGAGCGGAGCGCGACCCGGTCCTTCCCGACCGCCCGTGCGGCTGCGCCCCGTCCCACCCTGCGACCCGCCGTACGTCGACGAGACCGACGGGTCGTACTGGCCGGCACCCACCGACGGTCAACTCGCCCTCGATCTGTTCGCCTCCACCCGACCCAACCCCGTCCGGCCGCCGGAACGGCGAACAACCCTGCGCCCGGTGCCCAACCGGCCCATCACCCATCCGGTCGCGTCGTTGCCGGCGGCAACCGCTCCGGAGACCACCCGAGCCGCGCACCGCTTCGTCGGCACCTGCGTGGAGGTGGTCAACGGCTACCGTTCGCCGAACCAGGTGCGAGCGCTGCTCGACCCGGCCCGAGCGGCCGACCTGCTGATCGAACTCGCCCGCGCCTCCGGCCGGGCTGGGACATCCCGCCGTCGCCCCGGTCGACCAGTGGTTCGGCTGCTACGCCTGCGGGTCTGCGAGCCACAGGAGGCCGCGGTGGAGGCGGCAGCCGTCCTCACCGGCGCGGGCGGTCGAAGTTGGGCGATGGCACTACGCCTGGAGCATCGCCGGGGCCGCTGGCTCTGCACTGCCCTACAGGTGCTCTGACCCCACCTGCCCCAGTCGATCGCCCCCACCAGACCAGACCGGGCCAGGCCGAGCCAGGCCAGGCCAGGCCAGGCCGCGCCGCGCCAAGCCGGGTGATCCACTCCGATTGCAGGAAGCCGGGCTGTCGGTGTGCGGGTTCGCGTAACTCACGGAGACGCCGGCTCACCTCGGCTCTCCGGCCTTCCGGGGCGGCGGAGTCGCCCGGCCGCCGCGCGCTCCGCTTGGCGTCGGCGGAGGGCGATGCGCGAATGACCGTGATGCCTCTGAGTCATATTGATGCCTCAGGGACATCACACTCGCGGTGACAGCGGCGCGGGCCGTCCCACCGGCACCGAGCAGGCGAGGGCAGGAAGACACCGACGGGCCCCGGCCTGGTCGGCCGGGACCCGTCGGTCAGACGCTGTCGGTGCAGACGCTGTCGGTCAGTTGCCGCCGTTGGGCGCGCCGTGGCAGCGCTTGTACTTGCGGCCCGAGCCACACGGGCACGGCGCGTTGCGGGACGGGCCATTGCTCGCCTCCGCCTGGTTCGCTGCCGTCCGACGGGCGGCCGCCGACGGAACAACCGGGCCGCGCAGCCCGGATGCCGGCCGCTGCGGAGCGGACGGCGCGGTCTGCCCCGGTGCCGCAGGAGCTCCCGGAGTCGGTCGGCCCACACCGAGCGCCGGAGCCTGCTGCTCGGCCTGCTCCACGGCGACAGCACCCGGGCTGGCCTCACCGTCGATCGTGGGCGCGGAGTATTGCAAGCCCTGCCGCCGCGGTGCCTGGTTGAGGCCCTTGGCCCGGATCTCGACCGGCTTTTCGAGCAGCGTGACCTCGTCGGTGCCCGCCTCCGGCTCCGGTTCGGTCACCTGGACGTCGATGTTGTAGAGGAAACCGACGGTCTCCTCCTTGATGCCGTCCATCATGGTGGCGAACATGTCGAAGCCCTCGCGCTGGTATTCCACCACCGGGTCGCGCTGGGCGTACGCCCGGAGGTTGATGCCCTCCTGGAGGTAGTCCATCTCGTAGAGGTGCTCGCGCCACTTGCGGTCGATGACCTGGAGCAGCACCATCCGCTCGAGTTGGCGGACACCCTCGGTGCCGAGCTGCTCCTCACGCCGGTCGTACGCGGCGTTGGCGTCCTCCTTGAGGCGGGCGACCAGGAAGTCGGCGTCCATGCCGGCCCGGGAGCCGCCGGCCTCCTCCTCCAACTCCTCGATCGTCACGCCGACCGGGTAGAGCTGCTTGAGGCTGGACCAGAGCTGCTCAAGATCCCAGTCTTCGCCGTAGCCCTCGGAGGTGGCGCCCCGCACGTACGCCTCGACGGTGTCGTCGATCATGTTGCGGACCTGGTCAGAGAGGTCTTCACCGTTGAGCACCCGGAGCCGCTCGGCGTAGACGACCTGGCGCTGCTTGTTGAGCACCTCGTCGTACTTGAGCACGTTCTTGCGGATCTCGGCGTTCTGGCCCTCGATCTGGGCCTGGGCGCTCTTGATCTGCCGGGTGACCATCTTCGACTCGATGGGCACGTCCTCCGGGATGTTGAAGCGCTCCATCACCGCCTCGACCGCCCCGGCCCGGAAGCGCCGCATCAGCTCGTCCTGCAGCGACAGGTAGAAACGGGACTCGCCCGGGTCACCCTGCCGGCCGGCGCGACCGCGCAGCTGGTTGTCGATCCGCCGGGACTCGTGCCGCTCGGTGCCCAGCACGTAGAGGCCACCGGCGGCGGCGACCTCCTCGGCCTCGGCGTCGCAGGCCTGCTTCCAGTTGGGAAGGACCTCCTCCATCGCCTTGGCGTACTCTTCCTCGTTCTCCAGCGGGTCGAGGCCGCGCTGGCGCAGCTCGTTCGCGGCGAGGAACTCGGCGTTGCCGCCGAGCAGGATGTCGGTGCCGCGGCCGGCCATGTTGGTCGCCACGGTGACCGCGCCCTTACGCCCTGCCTGGGCGACGATCTCGGCCTCCCGTGCGTGGAACTTGGCGTTCAGCACGTTGTGCGGGATGCCGCGGCGGCGCAGCAGCTGGGAGAGGATCTCGGAGTTTTCCACCGAGACGGTGCCCACCAGCACCGGCTGGCCCATCTGGTGCCGCTCGGCGATGTCCTCGATGACGGCGTTGAACTTGGCCTTCTCCGTCTTGTAGATGACGTCCGGCCGGTCCTCGCGAACCATCGGGCGGTGGGTCGGAATCGTCACGACGCCGACCTTGTAGACCTTGTTGAACTCGCTCGCCTCGGTCTGCGCCGTACCGGTCATCCCGGACAGCTTCTCGTAGAGGCGGAAGTAGTTCTGGAGGGTGATGGTGGCCAGGGTCTGGTTCTCCTGCTTGATCTCCACCCCCTCCTTGGCCTCGATCGCCTGGTGCATGCCCTCGTTGTAGCGACGGCCGTGCAGAATGCGGCCGGTGAACTCGTCGACGATCAGGACCTCACCATCGCTGACGATGTAGTCCTTGTCGCGCTTGTAGAGCTCCTTGGCCTTGATGGCGTTGTTGAGGTAGCCGACCAGCGGGGTGTTGACCGACTCGTACAGGTTGTCGATGCCGAGCCGGTCCTCGACCTTGGCGACACCCCGCTCGGTCACCGCGATGGTGCGCTTGGAGTGGTCGACCTCGTAGTCGCCCTCGCCGTCGGTGCCGGGCTGGAGCCGGGCCACCACGCCGGCGAACTCGCCGTACCAGCGGGCGGAGTGCTCGGCCGGGCCGGAGATGATCAGCGGGGTGCGGGCCTCGTCGATCAGGATGGAGTCGACCTCGTCGACCACCGCGAAGTTGTGCCCGCGCTGCACCAGCTCGTCCTTCGACCACGCCATGTTGTCGCGCAGGTAGTCGAAGCCGAACTCGTTGTTGGTGCCGTAGGTGATGTCGCACTCGTAGGCGGCCTTGTGCTCGCTGGCCGGCCGGTTGGGCAGCACCACGCCGACGGTCAGCCCGAGGAACTCGTGCACCCGGCCCATCCACGCCGCGTCACGCTGGGCGAGGTAGTCGTTGACCGTGATGACGTGGACGCCCTTGCCGGAGAGCGCGTTGAGGTAGACGGCCATGACCGAGGTCAGCGTCTTACCCTCACCGGTCTTCATCTCGGCGATGTTGCCGAAGTGCAGCGCCGCGCCGCCCATCACCTGGACGTCGTACGGCCGCTGGCCCAGCACACGGGCCGCCGCCTCGCGGGCCACCGCGAACGCCTCCGGCAACAGGTCATCGAGGGTTTCGCCCTCGTCGAGCCGCTCCCGGAACTGTTCGGTCATGCCGGCCAGTTCCTCGTCGGTGAGGTTGACGTAGTCGTCCTCGATCGAGCTGACGGCATTGGCGATCGCCTTGAGGCGACGCACCATGCGGCCCTCGCCCGCGTTAAGGACCTTTTCCAGAATCGACACGGATCAACGCTCCCCTAGACAGTCTCGAACCATCGTAGGCGCTCCATCGGCGCGATGGTCACTGGTGGCGGTGCCCGACCCCGCCGAACCCGACATAATTCACGTCCTGCACACGCCCCAGACGTTATCCGGTTACGCCGTCGGCGAACGCTGCGGCAGGATGCACGAGTGGAGCCCGTGGAGATCATCGAGGACGGCGTGCTGCTGCGGCCCTGGCGAGAGGCGGATGCCGAGGCCGTACACCGGGCCTGCCAGGACCCGGACATTCAGCGCTGGACCACCGTACCGCGCCCATACCGGCCGGAACACGCGCACGGATTTGTCACCGAGATGAGCGGAAAATCCTGGGCCGAGGGCACCGGGGCACCGTTCGCGGTGTGCGACCCGGGCACCGGGGAGCTGCTTGGCGCAAACGGGCTGATCTCGATCGACACGGACGGCACCGGCGAAATCGGCTACTGGACGGCGCCCTGGGCACGTGGTCGGGGCGTGATGGTCCGGGCCACCCGGGCGGTGGCCCGCTGGTCCTTCGACACCCTCGGGCTCCGTCGGCTCATCTGGCAGGCCGAGGTTGGCAACCATGCCTCCCGGCTGGTGGCCCTCCGGGCCGGTTTCCGGATCGACGGCCGGTTGCGGCTGGCCACCCCGACGCCGCACGGCAGCGCGGACGGCTGGATCGGCTCGTTGCTGCCCGGCGAAGTGCCGGCCGTCGGGTCGACCGGTCCGGCCGGACCGGGCACCCTCGCCGCCCGCCGGGCGGCCGTCTTCGGCCGCCCGCAGCCCGTTCTGTTCGCCACGACCGGGGCTGGCGAGCTGCGTCTGCGGCCCATGGAGGAGCAGGACCTGGACGCCGTGGTGCAGACCTGCCAGGACCCGGAGACCATCCGGTGGACCACCGTGCCGGACCCGTACGAGCGCGCCGACGCGCAGGGCTACCAGGCCTACAGCCAGGACGTCTGGGCTCGGGGGGACGCTGCCTGCTTCGTCATCGCCGACGCCGACGACCGGTACGTGGGCTCGCTCGACCTGCGGCTCTCCCCCGCCGACCCGCTGGTGGGCGACGTCGGCTTCATGGCCGCACCGGCGGCCCGGGGACGGGGCTATCTGCCTGCCGCGCTGGTCGCGCTCAGCGCCTGGGGCTTCAGCACACTGGGCCTGGCTCGGATCGAGTGGAAGGCGAATGTGGGTAACACCGCCTCCCGCCGGGCGGCGGAGAAGGCTGGCTTCGTGGTCGAGGGAACCGCCCGGGGCGGTGTGCAACACCGCGGCGAACGGGTGGACGTGTGGGTCGGGGCGCTGCTCGCCAAGGACCTCGGATGACTCTGCGGCCGGTCGTCGAGGCGCACGGGGTACGGCTGCGCCCATTTCGCGCGGAGGACAGCGCCGACGTGGTCGACGGTTGCGCGGACCCGCTGACTCAACGGTTCGTGTCGAACCTGCCGACGCCGTACACCGGGACCGATGCCCGGTGGTGGATCGACGTCGGCGCTCCGGCGGCCTGGACCGGCGGCGGCGCGGCGTACGCCATCGCGGACCCCGCCACCGATCGGCTGCTCGGCGCGGTGGGGCTGAACAACCCGGTGCCCGCCCGGGGTCAGCTGGAGATCGGCTACTGGATGCGGCCGGCGGCGCGTGGGCGCGGGCTGGCCACCGCGGCGACCCGCGCGCTCAGTGAGCACGCGTTCGCCACCGGGACGGCCCGGCTGGAGTTGCTCACCGAACCGGAGAACGGCCCTAGTCAGCGGGTCGCGCTGGCCGCCGGCTTCCGGTACGAGGGTCTGCGCCGGTCGGCCGGCGCTTCCCGCGACGCGGGCCGACACGATCTGCTGGCCTGGGTACGCGTCGCCGGTGATCCGCCGGGCCCGGTCGCCCGGCTGCTGCCCGACCTGCCCGACGGGGTGCTCACCGACCAGGTGGTGGCGCTGCGTCCGCTCGCGCCGGACGACGCGGCGCTGATGTATCGGCTGCACAGCCGACCCGAGGTGGTGGCGAACCAGGCGCCACCGGTGCCGCCGACGCGCGAGGCGATCCAGCGGCGTTGTCGTCTGGCGCAGAGCGGCTGGCTGACCGGCGAGATCGCCCGTCTGCTGATCACGGACGTGGCCAGCGGGGAGCCCGTGGGCAGTTGCGGCTTGTCGTACACCGATGTGGCCGCCGGCGAGGCTTCGCTCGGCTACGCGCTGCTGCCCGACTGGCGCGGCCGGGGGTACGCGACGCGGGCGGTCCGGTTGCTCGCGGGCTGGGCGTTCGGCCCGGCCGGTATCGCCCGGCTGTCGGCCGGCACGGTGCCGGACAACACCGCCTCGCATCGGGTGCTGGAGCGGGTCGGGTTTCGGCGCGAGGGCCTGCAACGTGGTCGGCTGCCGGGGCTGGCCGGCGTCCGGCTGGACGATCTGACCTTTGCGCTGCTCCCCACCGACCTCCGTTGACAGGTCATGGAGTTGTGGTGGGCACTCCCCACCACAACTCCATGATCGACGAGTCGGTTACCGGTCAGGTGGCGAGGGAGATGATGCCGTAGTCGTACGCGTGACGTCGGTAGACGACGCTGGGGCGGCCGGACTCCTTGTCCTGGAAAAGGTAGAAGTCGTGGCCGACCAGTTCCATCTCGAACAGCGCGTCGTCGATGGTCATCGGCTCCGCCGGGTGCACCTTCTCCCGGGCGATGTGCCACGGCTGGTCATCGTGATCCTCTTCGACCCGCTCCGCGACCGCAGTGCCGGCGCGGGTGCCGTCGCTCGGCGCGCTCAGCGCGGGGGACACCAGGTCCGCGACCGGCAGGCCCGCGGTGGCCTCGGCGACGGAGATCGGCGCGTGCCGACCCCGGTGTACGCGGCGGCGGTCGGCCGCGCGGCGCAGCCGGGTGTCGAGCTTCGCGATGGCCGCGTCGAGCGCGCTGTAGAAGTCGTTTGTGCAGGCCTCGGCTCGAATCACAGGGCCCCGGGAAACGCAGGTGATCTCCACCCGCTGGCAGTGGTCGGCTTGGCGCGGATTGCGCTCATGAAACAGCTCGACATCGACACGAATAAGTTTGTGGTCGTAGCGTTCGATCTTCGCGAGTTTCTCGGCTACGTGTACCCGGTAATGGTCCGGCACTTCGACGTTTCGGCCCTTGACCACGATGTCCACGTGACCTCCCTTGTTCGGACGGTCTTCGATCCGGCTACCCGGCCGCGCGCCGTGGGGAGACCCGCTGGCGTCGACCGGTTGTACGGCTACGCCTCCTCTCACCGCCGGGGGCGGTTGGAACGACCTCCTACCCCCGACAGCGAAACGCTAACTCCTGTTCGCCCGGCAGTCACCCCATGTTGCGGAGACCGCCCAGAATTTTTCGCAGCTCATACACCAACGGGTGAAACGGAAACACGATCGGTTACGAGTGGTGTCTTTTCTCGGTCGCCGCGAGCACCGCGGCGACCGTCGGCGCCCATCCCGTCGCCGTCAGCACCCTGCTCGCGGCGGCGAGGGTCACCCCGGTGGTGACGATGTCGTCGAGCAGCACCACGACCGGCGCGGTGCCTGCGGCACCAGCCCGGACCGGTCGAGTCGAGCGCGGCTGGAAGGCCGCCTCGGCCGCCGCCGCCCGCCCGACGCTGTCCAGGGTGACCGAATCGGGCCGGGGCAGCGCCCGCAGCGGATGGCGCACCCGCACCGCCCGACCGCCACGGTTGAGCCGGGCCGCGCAGTGCCGGGCCAGCCGGTCGAGATGGTCGCCGTAACGGGACCGGGCCGCCGCCGCGGTGTCCGGGACCGGAACCAGCACCAGCGGACGAGCCTCGCCGACGGCCGCCGCGACGACCTCGGCGAGCAGGGCGCCGAGCGGGCGGGCCAGGCCGTGGCGGCCGTGTTCCTTGTACGCCAGCAGAACCTCACGCAGCGGACCCGCGTACGGGCCGAGTGCGACGCAGGACGGCAGGCCTGGCGGGGTGGGAGTGGGGCGGACCGCCCGGGGCCGCAATTGGCCCAGCGCCGCGACGCAGACCGGGCACACCCCGTGCCGTAGGCCGGGTCGGCGCTCCCGGCAACCGGCGCAGTCGGCGGGCAGCACCAGGTCGGTGAGGTCCGCCCAGAGCCCGTTCACCGGATCAGTAGAGGAAGAACGGCGCAGACGGGTTACTCGGGCGCACGCCGGCCGGCACCGGGGTGATGTCGCGTACCCGCTTGGGCTCGATCCGTTCGAACGGGCTGCTGCGGTAGGCCACCCCGTTCGCCTCGTACATGTAGGCCCCGCTGGGTGCCCGCACGCTGCGGTTGGTCGGGTACGCGGTCAGATGGTTGACCTTGGCGCCGAGGTCGGTCCGCAGCGGCGTCTCCAGGGCGCCGTCGACACTGATCTCGTAGATCGCCGGCTGGCCGGCCGACCCCGCCACCACCAGCTGGTCCTCTCTGCCCCAGTCGACCGCCGTCGGGTTGGTCAGCGAGGTGACCAACTCTCGGGGCTGGCCGATGGAGACCCCGCCGCCGTCGAGGTTGACCGCGGCGACGTAGAGACGGCCGCCGACGATCAGCGCCACCCGCTGGCCGTCCAACGCGGCGGCCACCGCCGTGACCGCGGCCGACGGCAGGTTGAGCGGCACCGGATACATGTGGGCCGCGTCGTCGAACCGGTAGAGCCGTCCGTCGGCCACCACCAGGCCCCGGCCCGGCCGTGAGTCGACAGTACGCAGCCAGACCGGCCGGCTGATCGAGGAGTAGTCGGTTCTGTTGCGGCTGAGCACGGAAACCTGCTCGGTGCCCGTGCCCACGGCGAGCCGGTACCGGTTCTTACTGCCGGTGACCACCATCGCGGCGAGGATCCGCCGGTCCTTGGCCAGGCCGAGGCCGGCGGAGACGACGTTGCGGTTGACCTCGGGGGCCAACGGCACGGTGCCGCTGAGCTCGCCGTCGAAGTCAAGTGGGTGGATCGCGCCGTCGTACACGCCGAACCGCTGCGGGTTGGCGACATGCGGGTAGAGCGCCGCGGAGGCTCGCCGCTCGCTCAGGTCCACCACGGGTTGCGCGTTGTTGCGGATCTTCAACTCCAGCTGGCCGGGCAGGTCGCCCAACGACCAGGCGAGTTGCGTGATCAACTGGTCGATCCCGTCCTGGTCGTCGCCGGACATGTCCAGGTTGACCTCCCACCGACCGTTCCCGCCGGTGGCGTTGTTGATCAGCTCGGTACGGTCGGGTAGCCCGACGACTCCCGGGCGCAGCCAGTCGGAGGGGCCACCGACCAGCCACTTCACGACCTCGTTGACCCGCCGCTCGGGCGGCACCGCCTGCGGCCGGTAGCGCTGATCGGGCACCAGGCGGGTGCGGTCCGAACTCCAGAAGTAGATCGTCTCCTCCTGGTAATACTGTCGAAGCGCGGTGTCGCTGAGCAGCAGCACGTTGGGCGGGTCGATGACGTACAGGCCGGCCCGCTCATCGTTGATGCCGCCGTTGAAGGACGCGCCGCGCAGGCCGAAGTCGTACTCCGTCTCGGTCGCCACCGGCGGAGCCAGGGTGCCGTTGGCCCGCAGCACCCCGATCTGCTGCACGGTGATCGTCACGGTCGTGGTCAAGTCGCTGTTGAGGGCGTAGACCGCCTCGCGCAGCCGGATCACGTTCAGCGCGACCTCGCTGCCCTTCTTTTCCTGTAGGTGGGTCTTGTCCTCCGGGGCGATGAACGCCTTGACCCGCTCGTACGCCCGATCCGGCTCACCGGCGGCGGCGGACAGGAAGTTGCGGACGAACGCCTCGTTGACGCTGCCGCTGGCCGTCCGCGTCGGTGGCTCGCTGCCCCGGCTGATCACACCTGCCTCGGTCGCGGCGCTACCCTTGCCGTCCACCCGCACGTCGGATGCCGCCGGGATGCCACAGCCGGCGCCCAACAGCACCATCACGCCGAGGGCCCCGAACAGAGTGGGCCGTCTCACGAGTGCACCTCCGTCCGCTGCCCGTCCCCGGCCGGAGCCGGGCCGATCGCCAACGCCCCGCCGGTGCCGGGACCGATGGCCAGTGGGCCACCGTCACGGGGGCCGCCGAACGGCAGCGCGGCGTCGGCCGGCACCAGCCGCAGCGGCGAGGTGGTCAGCCGGTCGCCCGCGCGGGCCGGCAGGGTGAGCCGGAACTGTGCGCCCTGCCCGGGCGCACCCCACGCCTCCAGCCAGCCGCCGTGCAGCCGCGCGTCCTCCAGGCTGATCGACAGGCCCAGCCCGGTGCCCCCGGTCTGTCGCGCCCGGGACGGGTCCGCCCTCCAGAACCGGTTGAAGACCAACTTCTCCTCGCCCACCTTCAGCCCCACACCGTGGTCGCGGACGGTGATCGCCACGGCGGTCTCGTCGATGCCGAGGGTGATCAGCACCGGGCGGGCTTCACCGTGCTCGACGGCGTTGCCGACCAGGTTGCGCAACACCCGCTCGACCCGGCGCGGGTCGACCTCGGCGATCACCGGCGTGCCCGGCAGGTCGAGTTCGATCGGTACGCCCACCCGCTCGGCCAGGCCGGCCAGCCGGTCGACCACCCGGTGCACCACCGGCACCAGGTCGGTCGGCTCGGAATCGAGCATGGCGAAACCCGCGTCGAACCGGCTGATCTCCAGCAGGTCGGTGAGCAGCTCCTCGAATCGATCCAGCTCGGCCTGGAGCAGTTCGGCGCTGCGGGCGACGGCCGGGTCGAACTCGTCCCGCTCAGCGAAGATCAGGTCAGCGGCCATCCGGACGGTGGTCAGCGGGGTACGCAGCTCGTGGGAGACGTCCGAGGTGAAGCGGCGCTGCAACCGGGACATCTCTTCCAGGCGCAGAATCTGCCGTTGCAGGTTGGTGGCCATCTGGTTGAACGAGGCGGCGAGCAGGGCCAGGTCGTCCTCGCCGTTGACCACCATCCGCTGATCGAGCAGGCCCGCGGAGAGCCGCTGGGCGGTCCGTGCGGCGACCCGTACCGGATTGACCACCAGCCGGGTGACCAGCGCCGCGAGCAACCCGAGCAGGATCACCAGCGCGACCCCGGTGGCGACCACGGTGGCTCGGGCATCGGCGGCGGTGACGTCCTGCCGGCCCAACGGCACCAGGTAGTAGAGCTCGATCTGGCCGAAGCGGGTGGGCACCGGCGAGCCGTAGACCAGGTATTTGCTGGTCTCGCCGGTGAGCCGACCGGTGCGGATCTGGCTGGCCACCTTGCCGTCGGCGATCGCGGCCCGCAGCTCGGGGGTGATCAGCGGCTGGACGTTCGCGGACGGGGAGGTGCGCGTCTGGATGTCGGTGGGATAGTCGGCGGCGGTGATCGCCACCACCACCCCGCTGGTCTGCTGAGGGTCGCCGCCGGCCAGGTAGTTGACCGTGACGTCGATGGTCTCCTGGAGCTGCGCCTCCTGCGGCTGCCCGTAGAAGGAGACCTGCTTGGCCGCGTAGCTGGCACCGCTGGTCACCCGCTGCCGGACGTCGCTGCGAGCGCTGTCGACCAGGATCGTGGTGATCTTGTCAGCGATCAGGAACGCGAACCCGCCGACCAGCAGGCTGGACGCGACCAGCGTGATGGTCACGACCCGGACCTGGAGCGATCGGCGCCAGGTCTGGTGCGCCCGACCCACCACCCGGGCGACCCGACCACTCACCGCGCGCCAGAGCTCCCCGCCGGCGCTGGGCCGGCGGGTAGTCGTACTCGGGGAGGGTGGCGGCGGCGAGGTTGACACAGTGCGACCAGGCTATCCGGTCCCTGCCTTGTAGCCCACGCCCCGCACGGTGAGGATGATTTCCGGACGCTCCGGGTCCGGCTCGATCTTGGCCCGCAGCCGCTGGACGTGCACGTTGACCAAACGGGTGTCGGCCGCGTGCCGGTAGCCCCAGACCTGCTCGAGCAGCACCTCACGGGTGAAGACCTGGCGTGGCTTGCGGGCGAGCGCGACCAGCAGGTCGAACTCCAACGGAGTCAGCTTCACCTCCTCGTCGTTGCGGCTCACGGTGTGCGCGGGCACGTCGATGGTGATCTGGTTGTCGGGGGGCCCGATGGTGAGCATCTCGGGGGCCACGTCCTCGCCCCGGCGCAGTCGGGCCCGCATCCGGGCCACCAGTTCCTTGGGCTTGAACGGCTTGACCACGTAGTCGTCGGCGCCGGACTCCAAGCCGAGCACGACGTCCACAGTGTCGCTCTTGGCGGTCAGCATGACGATGGGCACGCCGGACTCCGCGCGAATCGACCGGGCGACGTCGATACCACTCATGCCGGGAAGCATCAGATCAAGCAGCACGATATCGGGACGACTGTCGCGGAAAGCGGCCAACGCCCGCTCGCCGTCCGCCACAAACGAGGGCAGGAAACCCTCACTGCGCAGCACAATACCGAGCATTTCGGCGAGCGCGGGGTCATCGTCGACCACCAGTACGCGGGCTCTCATGGGATTAATATTGCATCCTCATTCAGTTCGGTGGGACCGGCGTCCGCCGGTAATGCATCGCGCCGCCGTCAGACCGGTGGCCGCAGTGCGCGGCGGCGGCGCCACGTGCTGCGGTGCCTGGCGCACGGATGGCCGTGGGTCAGGCTGCCACCATGATCCCCCTTCGGCGCCGCCCGGCGCCACCACAGGCTGGGCCGATCCGGCTGTCGCCATCCGGACGGCGGTCAGCCGAACAGCCCACGCCCCCAGTAGTCCCCGCCGTCGCGCACCCCGGGCGGACACGCGAACACCCCGCTGGAGACGTGTCGCAGATACTCGTTCATCACGTCGTGTCGCGCCAGCTGGGTCTGGATCGGCACGAACTGGCGGCGTGGATCGCGCTGGTAGGCGATGAAGAAGAGGCCCGCGTCGAGCCGGCCGAGGCCGTCCGAGCCGTCGACGAAGTTGTATCCCCGACGGAGCAGCTGGGCGCCGTTGTTCCGGCTCGGGTGGGCCAACGTGACATGGGCGTGCTCGGCGGTCACCGGCTTCCCGTCCGCGCCGCGCGCGGCGAAGTCGGGCTCGTCGAACTCGTCGCTGCGACCGAGTGGCGCGCCGCTGCCCTTGGCCCGGCCGACGATCTCCTCCTGCTCGGCGAGGGAGGTCCGGTCCCAGGTCTCCACCAGCATCCGGATCTTGCGGGTGACCAGGTACGACCCCCCGGCCATCCAGTCCGGCCCGTCGCCCGGCTGCACCCACAACTGATCGCGCAGCAGGTCGGTGTCCTCGGCCTTGAGGTTGGCCGTGCCGTCCTTGAAGCCGAAGAGGTTGCGCGCGGTGGCCTGGTCCCGGGAGGTCGACGAGGTGCGGCCGAAGCCGAGCTGCGACCAGCGGACGCTCACCACGCCCATGCCGAGCCGGGCCAGGTTGCGGATCGCGTGCACCGCCACCTGCGGGTCGTTGGCACAGGCCTGGACGCAGAGGTCGCCGCCGGAGAGCTGCGGCTGCAACGCGTCGCCGGGGAACTTCGGCAGCTCGGCAAGGGCAGCGGGCCGACGGTCGGCGAGGCCGAAGCGGTCCCGCCCGTCAGCGTCGCGGAACAACGTCGGCCCGAAGCCGATGGTGAGGGTGAGCTGCGAGGGAGGCAGGCCGAGCGCTTCACCGGTGTCGTCCGGTGGGGCCTCCGGCATTCCGCCGACCGCACCCAGCACCCCGGCATCCCGCCCCGAGGTCATCCGGGCGGCGGCGGCCGACCACTCCTCAAGCAGTTCGACCAGCCGGGCCCGGTCCTTGGTGATCACGTCGAACGCCACGAAGTGCAGCCGGTCCTGCGCCGGGGTGACGATGCCGGCCTGGTGCTCACCGTGGAACGGCACCGCCCCGGCCGGGTGGTCGCTCGCCGTGGCCGGGCCATGGGAGCCGTTCAGCAGTGCCCCCGCGCCGGCCGCCACTCCAGCGACCCCGGCCACCCCGGCGCCGGCCAGCGTGATCGCCCGGCGCCGGGTCAACCTGCTCCCGCTCATCGAGTCGACTCTTTCTGCGTTGTGGTCACTTCGCGACGGCCGCGGCGACCTTGCTGATCGGCTCGGCGAGCGCGTTGATCCCGTCGGAGAGCTCCTTGAGCTCGGCCTTGCTCAGCGCGGTGTGCAGCTTCCACCCGTCGCCGTCGCGGTGCTTGCCGAGCAGACCCTCGACGTTGGCGAACTCGGTGTCCAGCTGCGTGACCAGCTCCGGCGAGCGCTGCTGCAACGCGGGGCGCAGAGCGGACACGGCGGCCTTGGAACCTTCGAGGTTGGCCGCGAAGTCCCACAGGTCGGTGTGCGAGTAGCGGTCCTCCTCGCCAGTGATCTTGCCGCTGGCGACCTCATCGAGCAGTTCCTTGGCACCGTTGGCGAGCTGCAGCGGGGAGAGCTTCTCGGCGTTCGCCCTGGCCACGATCTCCTTGACGTCGACCAGCAGGCGGTCGGCGATCGGGCCGTCCTTGCTGATGTCACCGGACTGCCAGAGGTCCTTCTCTATCCGGTGGAAGCCGGTGAACTCCATCCCCTCCTCGATGACCTCCTCGCGGCCGTCGATCCTGGGGTCGAGGTCGCCGAAGATCTCGGCAACCGGCTCGATCCGCTCCCAGTAGGTACGGGCGACCGGGTAGAGGGCCTTGGACTTCGCGACATCGCCGGCCTTGACCGCGGCAACGAACTCCTCGGTCTTGTCCAACAGCGCGCTGGTCTGGCTCTTGACGTAGCGCTGGTAGTTCTCGGTGGCGTCACCCAGCGCGGCGTCGGCGGTGAGCGGCTGCGCCGACCCGCTGACCTTGAGCGCGCCCCGAATGCCCTTGCCACTCATTCCCGGCTTACAGGCGGTCTGGTACGTGCCGGCCGGCAACTCCACGTGCAGCTCGCGGCTCAGCCCGGGGGCGATGTTCTCCACCTCGCCCATGACGCGGTCGCCGTCGGCGTACACGTAGAACTCGGTCACCTTCGCGCCCGAGTTGGTGATCTTGAAGGTGGCGGTGCCGGCACCCAGGTCGGTCGAGGCGACCTCACAGGCGGTGTCGCTGGCCTTCACCACGATCGGTCCGCCGGACGCGGCCGCGTCACCCTTGTCAGCGTCGGAGCAGGCGGCCAGACCGGCCGTTGCCAGCACGCCGGCGGCGGCCAGCGCGAAGAACTGGGTGGTACGCATCTGGGCTGTCTCTCCTCGTGGGTCAGGCACGCTGCGGCGTGGACGCCGCCTCGGCCTCGGCGCCGGTGTCGGCCCCGCGCTCGGTGACGGTGGTGGTCGCGGTGGGTGCCGGCTTGGGCCGGGCCGGTCGCAGGAAGAGCAGGAGCACCGGTACGGCGTACCCGACCCAGGCGATCGTCTCCAGCACGGTGGGCGCAGGAGTCACGTTGAACATGCCGGCGAGCAGGGCCGCGTACCAGGTGCTCGGGTCGAGCACGCTGGTGATGTCGAAGGCCAGGTGGCTCAGGCCGGGCAGGACGCCGGCCTCCTGGAAGTCGTGCACGCCGTACTTGAGGATGCCGGCGGCGACCAGGATCAGCAGCGCGCCGGTCCAGGTGAAGAACTTGCTGAGGTTGATTCGCAGGGCGCTGGCGTACAGCAGCACGCCGAGGACCACGGCGGTGACGATGCCGCCGATCAACGCGAGCAGCGGCCCGCTGTCGCCGGCCGCGCCCTGTGCCGCCGAGTAGAAGATCAGCGCGGTCTCCAGGCCCTCGCGGATCACCGCAAGGAAGGCCATTCCGGCGACGGCGAGGGACCCGACGGCCAGCGCCTCGGTGAGCTTGCCCCGCAGCTCGCCGGCGATGGTCCGGGCGGCCCGGCGCATCCAGAAGATCATCCAGGTCACGAAGACCACGGCGGCGACGGAGGTGATCGCTTCGAACAACTCACGATCGTCGGAGCGGGACAGCAGCGAGGTCGACGTGTACTCGATCAACCAGCCGAAGAGCACCGAGAGCGCCACGGCCAGGCCCACGCCCGCCCAGACCTGCGGCAGTCGGTCCCGGCGCTGCGACTTCACCAGGAAGGCGACCAGGATGCTGACCACCAGGGTGGCTTCCAGCCCTTCCCGCAGGCCGATCAGATAGGTGGCGAACATCCAGGCTCCGGGTAGGTTAGGCACGCCTGTGCTTACTTAGGGCAGGCATACCTTCCTCCCTGCTCAAGGCCCGCGTCAAGTCGTTCATGACAAGCTCACCCTGCCCACGGTGAACCCACTGTGCGAAGATCGCGCCGTGAGGGGATTCCTGCCGTGGTTGACGGTGCTGGCCGTGGTGCTGCTACTCAGCGCACTACGCCTACGGGCACTGGCCACCCTCGTCTCGCTCGGCTGGCTGGCCTGGTGCATCTGGACCTGGTTCCGGCCCACCCGCCGAAGCTGACGAAGCCCCGGCCCCGCACCCCGGCCCCGGCCCCGGCCCCAGCCCCGGCCCCGGCCCCGGCCCCAGCCCCAGCCCCAGCCCCAGCCCCAGCCCCGCGATCTTGCACTTTCTGCGGCGACATATCGCACCTAAAGCCGCAAATCTCCAACCGAAACTGCAAGATCGCGGGAGCGCAGGGCAGATCGCGGGAGCGCAGGGCAGATCGCGGGAGCGCAGGGCAGATCGCGGGAGCGCAGGGCAGATCGCGGGAGCGCAGGGCAGATCGCGGGAGCGCAGGGCAGATCGCGGGAGCGCAGGGCAGATCGCGGGAGGGCGGGCACGACCGCGAGCATGTGGGGGCAGGGCGGAGACGACGAACCGGGCCGGCTGCGAACAGCCGACCCGGTCCGGAGAGACGTCGATCAGTAGCGGTAGTGATCCGGCTTGAACGGACCCTCCGTGGAGACGCCGAGGTAAGCGGCCTGCTCCTTGGTCAGCGTGCTCAGCTTTGCGCCGAGCGCGCCGAGGTGCAGCCGGGCCACCTTCTCATCCAGGTGCTTGGGCAGCACGTAGACGCCGATCGGGTACTCCTCGGTCTTGGTGAAGAGCTCGATCTGGGCGATCGTCTGGTTGGCGAACGAGTTCGACATGACGAAGCTCGGGTGCCCGGTCGCGTTGCCCAGGTTCAGCAGGCGGCCCTCGGAGAGCACGATGATGGCGTGCCCGTCGGCGAAGCGCCACAGGTCGACCTGCGGCTTGATGTTGATCCGCTCGACGTCGGAACGCTTGGCCAGCCCGGCCATGTCGATCTCGTTGTCGAAGTGGCCGATGTTGCCGACGATGGCCTGGTGCTTCATCCGGGCCATGTGCTCGTTGGTGATGACGTCGAAGCAGCCGGTGGCGGTGATGAAGATGTCGGCCTGCTCGACCACGTCGTCCAGGGTGGCGACCTGGTAGCCGTCCATCGCGGCCTGCAACGCGCAGATCGGGTCCACCTCGGTCACCACGACCCGGGCGCCCTGGCCGCGCAGCGACTCGGCGCAGCCCTTGCCCACGTCGCCGTAACCCATGACCACCGCCATCTTGCCGCCGATCAGCACGTCGGTGGCCCGGTTGATGCCGTCGATGAGCGAGTGCCGGCAGCCGTACTTGTTGTCGAACTTGCTCTTGGTCACCGAGTCGTTGACGTTGATGGCCGGGAAGAGCAGGGTGCCCGCGCGGTGCATCTCGTAGAGCCGGTGCACGCCGGTGGTGGTCTCCTCGGTCACGCCCTTGATGCCGGCGGAGATCCGGGTCCAGCGCTGGTTGTCCTCGGCGAGCGAGCGGTGCAGCAGTTCGAGGATGACCGCGTACTCCTCGGAGTCGGCGGACTCGACCGGCGGAACCGCCCCGGCCTTCTCGAACTCGGCGCCCTTGTGCACCAACAGGGTGGCGTCGCCGCCGTCGTCGAGGATCATGTTCGGGCCCTGCCCGTCGGGCCAGGCGAGCACCTGCTCGGTGCACCACCAGTATTCCGGCAGGGTCTCGCCCTTCCAGGCGTACACCGGAACCCCGGCCGGCGCCTCGGGGGTGCCGTCCGGGCCGACGACGATCGCCGCGGCGGCGTGGTCCTGGGTGGAGAAGATGTTGCAGGACGCCCAGCGCACCTGCGCGCCGAGCGCGACCAGCGTCTCGATCAGGACGGCGGTCTGGATGGTCATGTGCAGCGAGCCGGTGATCCGCGCGCCGGCGAGCGGCTGCGCCTCGGCGAACTCCCGACGGATCGCCATCAGGCCGGGCATCTCGTGCTCGGCGAGCTGGATCTCTTTACGCCCGAACTCAGCGAGCGACAGATCCGCCACCTTGAAGTCGCCGTCGGCGAGCGTGCTCGGCCGGGCCTCGGACGGCGTGCCGCTGGCGGACGCCGGGAGGGTGCTGGTCATGAAAGCTCCTGTCGAACGATGTCTGCGCCGACTCTCCACCTTACGCGGGTCGACGACGGGCATCAGGCACGGTCCACGGACAGCGCACGGGGCGGTCGGTGGTGGACGGACCTTCCCGCCCACATCCCGCCCGCCCCGCGCATCCCCCCGGTTTGGTTTCCCCCGCACGTTCTCGGACCGTCGTCGCGATAACGCTGCGTACTCATAGAGTCACACTCGGCAAAGGCGACGTCAAGCTATTCCGGGAAAGTCGGACTTGTGTCGTTCTCGGCGTGCGGGTCAGCGCAGCCCGGCCGTCGCCACGTACGCCGTACCCGCGCCGTCGATCCGCAACGGCGCTTCGGACGCCGTGCCGATCGCGGCCTCGCCCGAGACCAACGTCAACGCGCCGGCGCCGTCGTCCACGGTGATCGAACCGCCAGCGCAGAGCACCACCCGGGGACCGGGCAGCGGCAGCGTCACCGAGGGCACCGCCGCGTCGACCCGCACCCGGTGCAACGCGAAATCGTCCACCGGCACCGGCCACCAGTCCACGCCCGGGCCGACCGGCTGCGCGGCCCGTACCGGATCGTCGAGCACCTCGAAGCGCAGAACCCGCAACAACTCCTCGACGTCGACCCGCTTCGGGGTCAGGCCGCCGCGTAACACGTTGTCGCTGGCCGCCATGATCTCCACTCCGCAGCCGCTCAGGTAGGCGTGCAGGTTGCCGGCCGGCATCCAGATCGCCTCCCCCGCCACCAGCCGCAGGTGGTGCAACAACAACGCGACCAGCGCACCCGGATCCCCCGGGTACGCCTTGGCCAGGCGGCGGGTCAGCTCCGCGTCCGGGCCGTCGACCGGCGCTGCCACCACGGCAGCCAGCAGCTCGTGACGCTTGGCGGCCGGCCAGCCGAGCAACGTCCGCACCGCCGTCCGCAGCCCCGCCGGCCCGGCCCGCAACGCGGCGACCACCGGTGCCAACGCCGGTACGCCGAACGCGGCGAGCGCCTCGGCCGACTCCGCCGGATCCCGGAACCCGCACAGCGCCTCGAACGGGGTGAGCGCGACCAGCAACTCCGGCTTGTGGTGCGGGTCGGAGTAGTTGCGCTGCCCCTCGGGACGCCCCGCCTCCGCCGCGTAGCCGGCCTGCGCCTGCTCGGCGTCCGGATGGGCCTGCAGGCTCAGCGGAGCGTCGGCGGCGAGCACCTTGAGCAGGAACGGCAGCCGATTGCCGAACCGCTCGGACACCCGCTGGCCGAGCCACTGCCCTGGCTCGTCGCGCACCAGGTCACAGAGGCTCACCCGCAGACCGGCGCGGTCCACGTGGGCCGGGGCGCCCGGGTGGGCCCCCAACCACAGCTCCGCCTCCGGACCCGCGCTGGGCACCGAGCGCCCCTGCAGGAGGGCGATGGCCGAACGGGAACCCCAGGCGTAGTCCCGGATCGGTCCGTACAGTGGCTCCATTCGTCAGCCCCCGGGCCGCCCGGCCGCCTCGCCCGACGCGTCTTGCGGCTGCGGCACGGCGGTGTCGGCGGCGGCACCGGTGCCGGCCTCGGCGGCGGCGACGCTGTAGACGTCCGGCTCCAGATAGATCACCCGGGCGATCGGCACCGCAGCACGGATCCGCGCCTCCACGGCGTTGATGCCGCGAGCCAGGTCGTGGGCGCTCTCCCACTCCGGAACGGCGATCTTCGCGGCCACCAACAGCTCTTCCGGGCCCAGGTAGAGCGTCTTCATGTGGATGATCCGCTGCACCTCGGGGCCGTCGGTGACGGCCCGCTCGATGGCCGCCACGTCGGACGCCTCAGCGCCCTCACCGAGCAGCAGGCTCTTCGTCTCGATGGCCAGCACGATGGCGATGACCACCAGCAGGATGCCGATCATCGCGGTGCCCGCGGCATCCCACCGGCCATTGCCGGTGATCAGCGTCATCCCCACACCGAACAGCGCGAACACCAGACCGACCAGCGCGCCGAAGTCCTCCAGGAGCACCACCGGAAGCTCCGGCGCCTTGGCCCGGCGGATGAAGCGCACCCAGGACTGGTTGCCCCGGATGTGGTTGGACTCCTTGATGGCGGTCCGGAAGGAGAACGACTCCATGATGATCGCCGCCACCAGCACGGCCACCGGCAGCCAGTGCCAGGACTTGATGCCCTCCGCGTGGTCCCACTTGTGGTACGCCTCGTAGAGCGCGAACAGGCCACCGATGCTGAACAGCACGATGGACACGATGAACGCGTAGATGTAGCGCTCCCGGCCGTACCCGAACGGGTGTTCCGGGGTGGCCGCGCGCTTCGCCCGCTTGCCACCGAGCAGCAGCAGACCCTGGTTGCCGGAGTCGGCGACCGAGTGGACCGCCTCGGCCAGCATCGACGACGAGCCGGAGAGCAGGAACGCAATGAACTTGGTGACGGCGATGCCGACGTTGGCCAGCAGGGCGGCGACGATCGCCTTCGTCCCACCGTTGGCACTCATGCCACCGCTCCGCTTCGCCACTCGAAGCCGGCCGGTCCGCGCATGACGCGCCGCCCCCTACGTTCGTTCACTGGTTCGACAGCTCCTTCATCTCGGTGATGGCCGGAACGGCCATGGGGTCCAGCCCGTGGGCCAGCGCAAGGTAGATCGAGGCGAAATCCGGAACCGCGATCAGCGACGCCAGCCGCTCCAGGGCGGAGCCACCCTCGGCGGTCACGACGTCGCAGCGCACACCACGACGCTCCGCGAGGGTCTGCACAGCGTCCGCGCGGCGCTCCTCGACGGCGAGCGGCTCGTCGGTGTCGTCCTCGGCGTTGAGCCCGCCGTCGCGCAGCAGCACCAGCCGCAGCCGGGTGCCCTCGCCGTCGTCCTCGGTCGGGTCGGCGAAAATGTCCCGCTCCCCCTCGGCCAGGCCGCCGAAGACGCCGTCGAGCAGGCCGACGCGACCCCGCCCGGCCTCACCCAGCGCTCCGGTGACCACCGGGTAGCGGGCGTTGGCCGACAGGGTGTCGCCGAACCGGCGGGCAGCCACCGTGGCCAGCGGGGACGAGCCCCAGACGATCGGAATCGAGCCGGCCAGACCCAGGGCCAGTGATTTCGCCGGGTTGACGAAGGACTCGGCGGCGGACCGGCAGCGGTCGGCGTCCGCGTCGAGCCGGGCCGCGGTCTCCGCCAGGTCCGCCTCGTTGACCTTCACGAGCCCGAGGGACCGGGCGGCGAGCAGGACCGGCACGGTGAGCGCCCAGAGGCTGGCCCGGGCCGGGGCACGCCGGGGCACCGGGATGAACGGCGCCCGGGCCTGCTCGGCGATCGACTGCAAGCGCGAGTCCGGGGCGCCCACGGCGACGAGTCGGGCCCCACGCCGGTGGGCCGCCTCGGCGGCGCCGAGCGCCTCCGGGCTACGTCCGGACGCGCTCACCGCGATCACCACGTCGGCCGCGCCCACCCAGCCGGGTACGCCAGCGGAGCGGTGCCCGATGATCGGGACCGGGCAGCGGGGCCCGGCGACCGTGGCCAGCACGTCCCCGGTACGCCCCGCGGTGCCGATGCCGGCGATCACGACGGCTCGGGGCCGCCCGTCGTCGGCGAGGACGGCCAGGTTCGCCTCGGCCGCCAGCGCGGCGCTCTCCCGAACCTGCGCACCGGCCGACGCCGTGTGTCGGAGCATGCCGCCCGGGTCGGCCTCGGCCAACGCCTGCGGGTTGTCGAGCAGGGCCTCGTCGGCGTCGCGGCGTCCGCTGAGCCCGGCCGTACCGTCGATCATGAGGGCTGCCCGGGGCCGCCGCGCGCCTCGTCGAGCAGCAGAACCGGCACGTCGTCGCGGACCTCGAAGATCCGACCGCACTCCGTGCAGGTCAACGTCTGCGCCTCGGCGTCATAGGTGAGCGGGGCGTGGTGCGTGTCCGGACAGGCAAGGATCTCGAGCAACTGCGGATCCAGGGCCATGGCACGGCTCCTTCCACGTGTGCGGCTTCACCGACGGCGGTGCCGACCGGCGCAGGCGATCTTATCGGCGAACGCGGCCGAGCACGTCGTCCCGGAGCGAGACCATCCGATCCCGGGTGGGCGCCTCGACGTTGAGCCGCAGCAGCGGCTCCGTGTTGGAGGCGCGCAGGTTGAACCAGGCGCCGTCGGGGAAACGCAGGGTGAGCCCGTCCATCTCGTCGGCAACCGCGTCGGGGTACGCGGCGCGCACCTCGGCCACCGCGGTCGCCTGGTCGACCACCGTCGAGTTGATCTCACCGGAGGCGATGTAGCGCTCGTACTCACCGGCCAACACCGACAGCGGCAGCGACTGCTCGCCCAGCGCGGCCAACGTGTGCATCGCCGCGAGCATCCCCGTGTCGGCGAACCAGAAGTCCCGGAAGTAGTAGTGCGCGGAGTGCTCACCGCCGAAGACGGCGTTGGTGCGGGCCATCTCCGCCTTGATGAAGGAGTGCCCGACCCGGGCGACGACCGGCTTTCCGCCGTGCTCGCGGATGATCTCCGCAACCGCGCTGGACGTGATCAGACCGTGGATCACCGTGGAGCCGGGGTGCTTGGCCAGCTCGCGGGCGGCGACGAGTGCGGTGATCGCCGACGGTGAGACCGGCTCGCCGCGCTCGTCGACCACGAAGCACCGGTCGGCATCACCGTCGAAGGCCAACCCGATGTCGGCCCCGTGCTCGACCACCGCGCGCTGGAGGTCGACCAGGTTCGCCGGGTCCAACGGGTTGGCCTCGTGATTGGGGAAGCTGCCGTCCAACTCGAAGTAGAGCGGCACGATCTCCAGCGGCAGCGGCGACAAGGCCGCGTCGCCCAGCACGGTCGGAACGGTGAAGCCGCCCATGCCGTTGCCGGCGTCGACGACCACCTTCAACGGTCGGATGCCCGAGAGGTCGACCAGCTTGCGCAGGTAACCGGCGTAGTCGGGGAGCAGCTCGCGTCGCTCGGCAGGCCGGGTCGGCGCACCGGCGGGACGAGCGTCGCCCGAGTCCAGGAGGGCCTGGGCCCGGTCCCGGATCTCGGCCAGGCCGCTCTCCTGGCCGATCGGGCGGGCACCGGAGCGGCACATCTTGATGCCGTTGTACTGCGCGGGGTTGTGGCTGGCGGTGAACATCGCGCCGGGCAGGTCGAGCGAGCCGGACGCGTAGTAGAGCAGGTCGGTGGAGGCGAGGCCGATCTCGATCACCGAGCGCCCCACGGCGCGTACGCCGGCGGCGAAAGCGGCGGCCAGGCCGGGTGAGGTGGCCCGCATGTCGTACCCGACGACGACCGCGTCGCCCGGCTCGTCGGTGGAGTTGAGCAGCTGAGTGAAGGCGGCTCCCAGTGCCTCGGCGGCCCGCTCGTCCCACTGGTCCGGCACCGTCCCGCGGACGTCGTACGCCTTCACAATCTGGGACAGATCAGACACGTGTTCCACTCCTTGGCCGCAGGTTAGACACCGATCCTGAGCCTAACGGAGCGGCCGGGTCGTACTCCGCTCAGCCGGGGAGCCGGGGAATGAACGCGGTGTGGCCGCCGCCGTCGGTGGGCGGGTCACCGGGCAACGGTCGACCGTCGGGCCGACCCGGCATCGGCTGCGTCGCCTCCGGGGCTGCGGCAGGCGTCTCCGGCCTGGCACCGTAGACCCCGCCGGTGGCGGGACGCGGGGACGGCACCGCACCCCAACCGGCGGCCGAGGGCTGCTGGCCGTACACCTGACCGGGGCGACCGGGCGCGGCCGGCAACCCACCCCCGGCGCGGTAGGTGGTGCCGCCGGGGTTGCCTGGCAGGATGCCCGGCCCGTCGTCCGACGGCGTCCGGTCCTGCCGCGAGCGACGGAACAGCAGGACGATGAGCAGCAGTCCCACCGCTACCAGCACAATGCCGAAGAACATCACCGGCGAGCCTCCTCCGGACGATTGGGCGGCGGTCGCCGTGGTGTTCGGCGCGGCGGACACGCCGCCCAGCGCAGCCGGGTTCACCGCCTCATCGACGGTCGCGACCTCGGACGGGCTCGGGGTGGGTGTCGGCTTCTTCGACCGCGACGGAGTCGGCGACGGGGTGCCCCGCGCTCCGGTCAGCCGCGCCGCGTCGGTGGCGTGACCCAACGTCTGGCCGGCAGCGCTGATGCCCGCACCCGTGACCACGAGACGACCGCCCGGCGCACCCGCCGCGAACGCCACCCGGTAGCGCACCGTGATGCCCTTGCCCTTGCAGAGCGTCGGCTTCGAGGGTGACGTCTGCGCGGTCGACACGTTGCCGGCGCCACCGGTGACGGCCACCGGGAACCAGCGCCCGCCCGTGTTGACCTGGACCGACACCTGGTTCGACTGCAGACCCGCCAAGCTGAAGCCCAGCGCGGTACGCAGCAGGACGCACCCGTCGGTGCGCTTGCGCACCGCGACGTTCACCCCCTGCGCGGACCCACCGGCGGCAAAGCTGCTGGCCGCGCCCACCCGGACCGAGTCCTCGTCGGCCAGCGCCGGCGACGCACCGAGCAGCACCAGGCCGCCTGCCAGGCCGCAGACCGCCGCGAGCCGTGCCGCGCGTCGACGCACTGTCATGATCACCTCGCCGTTCTCTCCGGGTGGGGTCCGCGGGTCAGGCTACTACCGGCCCGGCCACACCGTCGGTCATAGAGCGGCCCGGATGTGTGCAGCGTTACGGTTTACCGCCCGCTCCGTCGACCTGCCGCCGACCGGGCTGACCAGCCGATCAGCCGGGCCGCACTGCCTCGGCGAGGGCGTCCCGGCAGAGCCGGTCGGCGGTGCGGGTGGTCTCCGGCAGGCGATAGCGCGGCGTCAACGCCAGCACCTGAGCGGTCGCGTTCTCCAGGCTCATCCGATGGCCGACGCTGACGAAGACCGGCTTCACCCCGTCCCGGGTCCGCAGCACCCGACCGACCACGTCACCACCGTCACGCAACGACGACCAGGAACCCCGCTCGGCGGACGGCGGATCCCACGCCCCGACCAGTGGCGTCTTCCCCACCCCGATCGCGGGCAACCCGGTGACGACCCCCAGATGGCACGCGAGCCCGAACCGGCGCGGATGGGCCAGCCCGTGCCCGTCGCAGACCAGCAGGTCCGGAATGGTGGTCAGGCGGTCGAGCGCGTCGAGCAACGCGGGCAACTCGCGGAAGGCGAACAACCCCGGCACATAGTCGAACGCGGGTCGCCCCACACCGACCGCGGAGTCCACCACCGCCAGGGTCCGGGCATCCAGGACGGTCACGGCCGCCGCCAGCAGGTCACCACCCTCGGCGTACGCGACGTCCAGGCCGGCCACCGTCGCGGGCGTGCTCGGACCCGGCCCGACCAGGTCCACCAGCGGTCGCAACTCCTCCTGTACGGCCACCGCCTCGGCAACACTGCCCGGCCCCACGGTCCCCACGCGCGTCCTGTCCGCTGCGCCCACTGTCCCCGCCATGCCCGTTGCGTGCGCGGCGTGCGCGGCATGCGCGATCCGCCATGATCCACTCGACATCATGAAAGTCGGGCCATCCCCCGGACCTGGATGCCCCGACTTCAATGAACCCGAGTCGATCACCCTCGGCCTGCGGCGTCGGCGCCATCCCCGGCGACCCTGCCGTCGGAGCCACCCCGGACAGGGCCGCCCTCGGCCCGGCCCCTGATCGCAGCCAGGCCGAGCACCAAGGCAATGCCGAGGGCGACACCGAAGGCGACGCCACCCTTCGCCCCGAACACCGGAATGCCGATCGCCAGGCCGACCAGGATGCCAAGCGGCCACGCCCAGACAGTGGACCTGATGCCCTGCTTGTCAGATCTCGCCATGCGTCGATCTTAGTCGGCGCGGCCAAGGCCCCACCGATCGCCGTTCACGACAGGGCGGCCCCCGCTCAGGCAAGGCCCAACTCGTCGCGCGCCTGCTCGTACCGCACCCGTGCCCGTACCAGCCGTGCATCCAGTCGCTAGCGGCGACGGGCGATCAAAGCGATCTGCACGCCTGCCGATTCAACCTCCGCCCGGAGCGCGGCCAGCAGATCCTGCACGTCCGAGTCGTCCGGGTCCGCCGGCAGTTCGATGTCGAGGCGCCATCCTTGGCTGTCCACGTCGCGCCAGAGCTCAACGCGCGCAGCGACCCCGGCGATCGCCCGGGTGACTTCGCCGAACAACTCGTCCCAGTCGTCGCCGAGACGCCCAACCTCATTGAGGCCGAGCGCTGCCCGCAGACGACCCAGAGCGGCCCGGTCCAGGTGCCCACGTAAATCAATTACCCAGCTAACTGGCATTCGTTTCTCCAACAATCCAGTCCGCATCTCGGAAGTGGGACGACACTCCAGTTGCGGCGCGATCCGGCGGCCCGGAACCAGGAAAAATAGCCGGCACCACGTCGCGGTCCAGCTCACGGGCGTGCCGTTCAGCCCATTGGAACACGCTGGGGAAGCACTCTCGCGCCACCTTCTTCGCCACGAACCCGTACCTCGCATTGACGACACGAAGGCCAGGATATTTCTCGGCCGCGTGTTGCCGAGCCCGCTCCACCATCTCATCGGAGGAAATCTGAAAGTCATAGTCACTTGGCTCTTCCAGGCCCAGCCGGTACATGGCGTCAAACGGCCTACGCAGCGGCAGGGGCGTTCCCTGCGACCATCTCTGTAGACGCGCCAACGCCTCCGGGTCGTCTATCAGCTCGGACTCCGTCGGCATCTGCTTGTGAGGACCCGAGAAGAAGTTGGCCGATGAGCCTTGCAGCCGAATGTCGACAGCCGACGGGTCGAGGCCATCCTCCCGTAATGCATCGAAGAGCTCGGCCGTCATCTGTGCGAACTGTGCACGGGTAGCTCCAAGGGGCGCCGACCTGTCGGCCCAGGCCAGGACGGCATCGGGTGTGATGCCGAGGAACTCGCAATCCTTCGGGTTGAGCTGACGGCCGGTTTCATCCGTGGGCAACAGAGGACCGGCGGCCTGCCAGCCGCGGTCGCCCCGCTCTTCGGCCGCGCTTTCCTGCATGGCTTCGATGCGGTTTTGCCCGCTAGCGGCATCGGGGGCCGAACCCGGGCCGTCCAGGAGCAGGTACATGCGGTTGATGTACGGGTCACCGTGGCCGCCGTTGTCGTGCGTCGGTGGGTGATCCGGCAGGTCGGGCCGTTCGCTGAACCGGCCCCGGGGCAGTCCGCCGAGCGGCATCGGTCGGCCGTCCCCGCTCAGCACCAGCGCGTCGATGCCGACCACGTCGGGGTAGAGCGGCCGGTCCCGGACCACGCCGTTCTGCGGGTCCACGTAGAGCACCGTGCCGTTCTGGTTGAGCGCCACCCAGGCGTGCGAACCACCGTGCGCCCACTCGGTGACCAGGAACGAGTAGCTGCCGTGGCCGCCCAGCAGCAGTTGGTCGTGCAGGTTGCGGTAGCCCTGGTCGGCGGCCTGCCGGGCCTGCCCGGCGTCCGGTCGTTGGCCCGACGCGGGGGCGAGGAGTTGCTGGAAGCGCCCGCCGGTCACGTCCTCGACCCGGCCCGGGCCGCCTGCCTCGCCGCGGATGGGACGCCGGATGTCGCCGTCCAGGTAGCCGTCGAAGGTTCGCGGCGCCGAGACGCGGGGTCGCCCGTGCACCCAGGTCTCGAAGAGCGACAGCGTGCAGTCCAGGCAGTTGATGCCCCGGGTGGCGTCGGCCGCGGGACCACCGTCGTTGAGGAGCCGGAACCAGCCGCCCTGCCGGGGGTCGGCGGTGCGGATGATGGTGCCGTCCGGCTCGCGGGGCATCTGCCGCTCGACGTCGACCTGGTGCAGGGCGAGCGGTGGTCGGAGTCCTCCGGGCTGCCCGTACGGCCGGGAGTCGTCGATCGGCGGCGGATCGTCGTCGCCGGTGAGCCTGGACGGGCCGGCGGTCTCCACCGCGCCGAGCGCGAGCGCGCCCACGTCCCGGTTGGCGTGCTCGAAGGTGGCGCTGATGTCCACGACCGGCGGGGCGGTGCTGCCAGCCAGCACCGCGTCTGCCAGGTCACGCCATTGCGAGTACGCGCGAGCCTCCTCGTTCGCGGCGCGCTGCCAGCCGTCGGCCCACTGCCGGTTGCCGGCTTGGTGCAGCTGCCGGGCGTAGGTGCCGTATTCGACGGCTCGGCGGTCGTGCTCCACGGCACGGGTGTGCAGGCGGTCGGCCTCGGAGTGCCTGCGGTTGGCCTCGAACCCGATGCGCACTGATTCGTAGTGGTCCTGGTAGCGCCGCCGCTCGGCGGCTTCCGCTGCGGCGGCCCACTGCGCCGCGTACGAGTCGTTGGTTTCGGGCTCGCGCATGGACGGGGCACCGAACGCGGCCACGTCGACCGGGATCGACGCCCTTCCCCGGGCTGGGTGGTCGGGCGCTCGCACCGGTGCGGGCGTCTCCCGCGTCGGGGCACGCGACGGCACGGCGAATCGACCCACCACCGGTGGCGTGGCGGCGACCGGCGGCGAACCGTTGGTGGCGGTCGGGACGCCGTAGGTGACCGGCGTCGCCAGGCCGGGGCTGACCGTCGGTGTGGAGGGGCCGGCAACCGGAGACCAGGCGGTCGGTCCGGGGGTGGTGGCGTGTGGCGGGTTGCCGGGGTGGGCCGGCGGCGCACCGGTGGCTGCCGGCCCACTGCTCGATTCGAGAGGGCCGGCCACCGGCGCGGCCGCCGCCGAGAGCGTGGGGTCGGCCGTGACCGGTTGCGGTACGCCCGTTCTCTCCTCGAACGGCGCGACCGTCGACGGGGTCGCCTCGGCCGGGCGTACCGGATGGTCCGCCACGTCCACGTCGGACACCGCGCCGTCCGGCATCGGTGACGACGCCTGCCAGTCGGCGGCGACAGGAGACGCCAGCCCGACGGCCGGCGACTGCTCGATGCCCGGGGACGTCGGCGCAGCCAACTGGTTCGCCGACGTCGCGGCGACGGCCTCCGTCGCCTGCACCTGAACGCCCCCAGCCGTAACCGGACCGCCTGAGACCACGTCACTGGGAGCCCCCGCAGCCGCAGCCCCGACCGCAGGGGAGACCCCCACCGCTGGCGAGACCCCCACCGCTGAAGCGGCCGCCACTGCGGACGGGACCACCGCATCCCCCGCAACTGGCACCGGCGGCGGAAGGGAGGGACCCGTGAGGGACGCTCCGGCGAGGGCGGTCGCCTGCGCGTCGAGCCGGACGCGTAGCGCGTGGTCGGTCTGGCCGGTAGCCGAACCGGTGGCCCCGGACGCGGCGGCGCGCGCCACGTCCTCCATCGAGGTCAGACCCTGACCGGTGGCCAGACTCGCCGCGCTCTCGGCGAGCACCTCGCCGGTCATCTCCCGCCCCAGGTGCTCCCCGACTCGCGCCGCTCGCCCGGTCGCGTGCCGGCCCAGGCCGGCCAGCGGAGCCACCGCCCCACCGGCGAGCCCACCGACCGCCGAGGCACCGAGATCGGTCAGGTCCAGGCCGTGTGCCCGCCCGGTGGAGTTCTGGTACGCCTGGGTGGCCAGGGTGACCCCGGCTTCCTCGGTGGCCTCCTCCAGCCCTTCGCGGGCGGCCCGCTTGGCGAACCCGCGTGCACCCCCGCGGGCGACCTCCTTGGCGGCCCGCTCGCCGGCCTCCTTGAGCCCGTGTTTGAGGGACTTGCTGGCCAGTTGGCCCATCAGCCGCTTGAAGATCTGTTGAACCAGCAGCCGGGTCGCGGTGATCGCCACGCCAGCGGCCGGGGTTGCGGCACCGGCGGTCAACACCGCCGCCACCGCCACGGAGAGCAACTCGACGACGAGGATGCCCAGCTCGATCCAGACTTCCAGCTTGGCGCCCTCGATGTCGCAACCGCACTCCTCGACCAGTCGACCCAGGTCGGCCGTGACCGCGAGCAGTACGGGCAGCGGGGCGTCGGCACCCTCGGCGATCCCGCGCCAGGCCGCCTCGAACGCCGCGTCGACCGCCCCGACACCGCCGTACCCGCTGTGCACCTCGACGACGGCCGCGGCGGCGTCGGCGTGCGGCCCGGCGAGCACGGAGGCGACCGCGTACCACTGGTCGGCGACGTCCCAGACGGCCCGCTCGTTGCCCTCCGGCCACTGCACGCCGACCACCCAGTCGAGGGCCTCGTAGATCCAGCCGGGCACGTCCCACGGAGCGTGGTCCAGTGGGTGCGGGATGGGACTCGGCAGCACGCTCATCGGGATCGTCGGTTGTCAGCGCCGGTCGGCGGCCCGACCGAGCCGGGTGGCGTTGGCAGCGTCGGTCTGCACGCTCGCGTCGACCGACTGGACCACATCGCCGCCCAGCTCGGTGAGCCGGTGCCCGACGCCCGCCCAGGCTCGCAGCACGGTCTGTTCGAACCCGCGGTAGTTGCGCTCGAAGGCCGCGCCGATGTCGTCGCGCCCCCACGGCCGGGCGCCACTGGCGGCCTCGATCGCGCCCCCCTCCGCCGCCCGACGCGCAGTCACGGCCTCGCCGGCGAGCGCCAGGTCGGCACCACCCCGGCGGGCCCGGGACGGATCAAGCCAGAGCCGCCCGTCGGTCATGGCTTCGCCTCGCCCTTGCCGATGACGGCGTCGGCCCGACCGAGCAGCGTGGCGTAGTCGCCGGTCTTGAGGAAATCCACCGTCCCGGAGCCGGCCGGCATGCTCTCGGCGACGAGGTCGCGAGTGGCGTCGGCGGCGGCGGTCGCGGCAGCCCGGATCGTTTCGGTGACTTTCCGGCCGAGCGCCCCGGCGTCCCGGTCCCGATAGATGGCCGACGTCAGCTCGACCTCGATCAGCTGGCCCTGCGCGCCCACTGTCGCCGTCACCTGCCCGTCGGCCGACCGCCGGGTCACCCGCAGGGCGGCAAGCCGCGCCTGGAGGGTGTCCAAACCGGACCGGAGCTGCTGGTATTGCCCATACACGTCGTCGAATCGGGCCCGTAGCTCGCGATTGACATCCCGGTCCGCCTGTTCGTCCACCGCCGCCCTCCCGTCACCGTCGGTAGAGCGAAACGATACCGGCTGCCATCGATCCGTGTAGTCCGGTAGTTTCAACGCGTGATCGACCGTCAACAGGCCGAGCAACTCGCCGCCACCTGGGCCCGCCGTGACTCGCAGCGCCTCGGCCACGAGTGCAGCGCGATGGTCGACGAGTTCGACCTGGGTTACGTCATCACGTCCGTCGTGCCCAGCGAGGTGCGCACGGTGCCGGGCGACCTGCCGACGACGGTCATCGACAAGCAGACCGGCAAGGTCACCACCTGGCCCCGGGTGCCGAGCACGGTGGTGGCGGAGATGTACCGGCGTAGCCAGCCCGCAGGGCCGACCGCCCCTCGCACCGTCGACCCGTCGAGTCTGCTGCTCCGGGAGATAAACCGGGGCGCCACACCGAACACCGCCGCGCACCTGACCATCGACGGGCGGATCTGGACGGCCCAGGGCACGAAGGCCGACGTGCCACTCAACCATCACCCGCTGGTGCGCGACTATCTGGACCAGCTGCCTCCCGGCGAGCTGGTCCGCGGCGGGGAGGCTCATGCCGAGCTGATCGTGGTCTCCGACGTCCTGCACGAGTACGACCACCGCCGCGCCGCCGAGGGCATCGCTCCGATGGGGCGAGCCGAGGCAGCCGCGCTGTTGGAAAATGCCCGCTTCGAGATCTTCCGGATCCGTGAGCCGGGTGATCCCGCAGGTGGGCCCGCCGAGCGGCCCTGCGACTCGTGCCTCTCCTTCCTGGTGCGGGCGAACGTCCTACCGGAGACGGCTCGCGCCTACAACGAAACGTGGAACGCGCCGGAGGCGACCGACCCCGATCCTGGGCGCTTCCCCCCGGAGGTCGCCAACGCGCTGGTCGCGGCCGGATGGCGGCCACACATCGGCGATCAGATCATGGCCGCTGCCGCAGTACGGGACGTCACATCGGTGCCGGGGCGCAACCATCGGCACGAGGTCTTTCCCGCGGCCGTGGAGGCACTCACCGCGTTCCCCAGTCTGGTCGGCGCGCGACGCGGCCGGGGCGAGCAGGTGTGGATCTCCCGTTTCGACATCCGCCCGCACACGGTCGCGCACACCGCCGACACCCTCGCGGACTTCGGCGCGGTGCTCGACGTACGCCTCTTTCCGATCGGCACCGAGCAGCAGGACAGCATCCTGGCGGTGGACGAGGGTGGCCGGGTCTTCGCGCTCGATCAGGCCGGCGAGTGGTTCCTCGGCGACACCGTCGACGCCGCGCTGACCACTCTGCTGCTCGGCCGTGCCCCCGCCCGGGTTCGCGACGACGGCACCTGGCAGGCCGACTAGCGCGGCAGCGCTGCGGGCCCACGGTCGGCACCATGACCCGGGGCATTCGACGAGCCGACGGAAACAGTCGCGATAACCCTTGTCTGCCGCGAATTCGGTAGCGAAGATGGCAGAGAGATTGCGATAACCGCCGCCCTCGGCCCCCTCGGAGTGATCCCGCCATGAGTGACCAGCAGCAGCTGCGCAACTTCGTCAACGGCTCCTACGTCGACCCGGCCGACGGCGGCTACGCCGACCTGGTCGACCCCTGCACGGGTGAGGTGTTCGCCCAGGCCCCGGTCTCCGGCGCGGCCGACGTGGACGCGGCGATGAACGCCGCCGCCACCGCGTTCGAGAGTTGGCGGGAGGTCACCCCCGCCGAGCGGCAGCGGGCGCTGCTCAAGCTCGCCGACGCCGTGGAGGCGCGAGCCGCCGAACTGGTCGACGCGGAGGTGCGCAACACCGGCAAGCCCCGGCAGCTCACCGCCGAGGAGGAGCTTCCCCCGGCGGTGGACCAGTTCCGGTTCTTCGCCGGTGCCGCCCGAATGTTGGAGGGGCGTTCCGCCGGGGAGTACCTGGCCGGGCACACCTCCTATGTGCGGCGGGAGCCGATCGGCGTCTGCGCGCAGGTCACGCCCTGGAACTATCCGCTGATGATGGCGGTCTGGAAGATCGCCCCGGCGCTCGCCGCCGGCAACACGGTGGTGCTCAAACCGTCGGACACCACCCCGGTGTCGACACTGCTGCTCGCCGAGATCGCCGCCGAGTTCTTCCCGCCAGGGGTGTTCAACGTGGTCTGCGGCGACCGGGACACCGGTCGTACCCTGGTGTCGCACCCGACCCCGCAGCTGGTGTCGATCACCGGCTCGACCCGGGCGGGCATGGAGGTCGCGGCCGCGGCGGCCCCCGACCTGAAGCGGACCCACCTGGAGTTGGGCGGCAAGGCCCCGGTGGTGATCTTCGATGACGCGGACGTGGCGGCGGCGGCCGAGGCCATCGCGCTGGGTGGCTACTTCAACGCCGGGCAGGACTGCACGGCGGCGACCAGGGTGCTGGCCGGCCTGGGCGTCCACGATGACTTCGTGGCGGCGCTCGCCGAGCAGGCCCGCGCCACGAAGACCGGCGCACCGGACGACGCCGACGTGCTCTACGGCCCGCTGAACAACGCCAACCAGCTCGCCCGGGTCAGCGGCTTCGTGGACCGGCTGCCGGATCACGCCGCGATCCAGACCGGCGGGTCGCGGCAGGGTGAGCGCGGCTATTTCTACGCGCCGACTGTGGTCTCCGGGCTGCGGCAGGCCGACGAGATCATCCAGGACGAGGTGTTTGGGCCGGTCATCACCGTGCAGCGCTTCTCCGACGAGGACGAGGCGGTGCGCTGGGCCAACGGCGTCGACTACGGCCTCTCCGCGTCGGTGTGGACGCGGGACCACGGCCGGGCCATGCGGATGACCCGTCGACTGGACTTCGGCTGCGTCTGGGTGAACACGCACATCCCGTTCGTCTCGGAGATGCCGCACGGCGGCTTCAAGCACTCCGGCCACGGCAAGGACCTCTCGGTCTACAGCCTGGAGGACTACACCCGGATCAAGCACGTCATGCACAACATCGAGGGCTGACGCGTGACCACGTCTGACGAGTTGCACAAGCGGCGCGGCGGTGCCGTCGCCCGGGGTGTCGGCAGTGTCATCGCGTCCTACGTGGACCACGCCTCCGGGGCGACGATCACCGACGTCGACGGCCGGGAATGGATCGACTTCGCCGCCGGCATCGCGGTGACCAGCGTGGGCAATTCCGCCCCGAGGGTGGTCGAGGCGGTCCGCGCGCAGGTGGAGCGGTTCACCCACACCTGCTTCATGGTCGCGCCGTACGAGTCGTACGTGGCGGTGTGCGAGCAACTCAACGCGTTGACGCCCGGCGGGTTCGAGAAACGCTCGGCGTTGTTCAACTCCGGCGCGGAGGCGGTGGAGAACGCGGTCAAGATCGCCCGGCATGCCACCGGGCGGCCGGCGGTCGTGGTCTTCGACCACGCGTACCACGGCCGGACGAACCTGACCATGGCGTTGACCGCGAAGAACATGCCGTACAAGCACCGGTTCGGGCCGTTCGCCGGGGAGATCTACCGGGTGCCGATGTCGTACCCGCTGCGCGATGGTGGGCTCTCCGGAGCGCAGGCGGCGGCCCGAGCCGTCGAGATGATCGAGAAGCAGGTCGGCGCGGAGAACGTCGCCGCGCTGCTCATCGAGCCGATTCAGGGTGAGGGTGGCTTCGTCGTACCCGCGCCGGGGTTCCTGCCCGCGTTGCGCGCCTGGGCGACGGCGGCCGGGGTGGTGTTCGTCGCCGACGAGATCCAGACCGGCTTCTGCCGTACCGGTGACTGGTTCGCCTGCCAGCACGAGGGCGTCGAACCCGACCTGGTGACAGTGGCCAAGGGCATCGCCGGTGGCCTGCCGCTGGCCGCGGTGACCGGTCGGGCCGAGCTGATGGACGCGGTGCACCTGGGCGGGCTCGGCGGCACGTACGGCGGCAACCCGATCGCCTGCGCCGCCGCGCTGGCCACCATCGAGACCATGCACGAGCTGGACCTGGCCGGTGCGGCCCGACGGATCGAGTCGGTGCTGCTCCCCCGGCTACGGGCGATCGCCGAGCGGGATCCCCGGGTCGCCGAGGTACGCGGCCGGGGCGCGATGCTCGCCGTGGAGCTGGTGCTCCCGGGCACGCTCACCCCCGACCCGGTCGCCACCGCGGCGATCTCGGCGGCCTGTCACGCCGCCGGCCTGCTCACCCTGACCTGCGGCACGTACGGAAACGTGCTGCGCTTCCTGCCCCCGCTGGTGATCTCCGACGGGCAGCTCAGCCGGGGCGCGGACCTGCTCGACGCCGCCTTCGGCTGAACGGGGGAAGGGCCCGCGCCCCGGGCCCCCTCCCCCGACGTCAGCGCAGCACCTCAACCGTGTTGCGGCGCACCACGTTCTTGCCCGGCTCGCGGATCTGCTCCATGGCGGCGGAGTTGAGCAGCACACAACTGCCCGACGGGCCGGTCACCGTGACCGTGGTGGCCCGGTTGTTGTCCAGGTTGGTCACCCGCAGCCGGGTGCCGACCGGGAACTGCCCGCTGGTCGCCGCCGGCCCGGCCGCCTCCTCGAAGAAGGTGACCGACCCCGTGCAGGCCGACCGGGGTGCCGGGCCGGGCGCACCGGGCGACGCGACGCCGGGGCGGACCGTGCCGGGGGCCGGAGCACCGGCGGGCGGTGCCGCGCCGTCGACGCGTTCCACCACGTTGCGGCGGATCACGTTCTTCCCCGGCTCCCGGACCAGCTCCATGGCCGCAGCGTTGAGCAGCACACAACTGCCCGACGGGCCGGTCACCGTCACCGTTGCCGCCCGGTTGTTGTCCAGGTTCGTCACCCGCAGCCGGGTACCCACCGGGAACCGGTCGCTGGTCGCCGCCGGCGCCCCGCCCTCCGCCGAGAAGGTGACCGAGCCGGAGCAGACCGACGACCGTGCCGGGGCCGTGTCGGCGAACCCGAAGCTGGTCCCCACCGCCACACCCACTGCGGCGAGCACCGCCACGCTCGCCGCCAGCACGTGCCTGCGCTGCACCCTCATCGCCGTCACTCCCGTCCTCGGTGGTGTCCTTCACTCACCTGGTACGGGCCGCAGCGCCCTACCGTTCAGCCGGCACGGGTATCGATCGTGCGGTGGCCAGGTCCACCGGCCCGTAGCGGGTGTGCGGCGCACCGGTGATCAGCGCCCAGTAACGGTCGCCGTACGACCAGTGCCACCACTCCGTCGGGTAGTTCACCATCCCCGCGCCACCGAGCGCGTCCACCATGATCTGCCGGTGCCGACGGGCGGTGCCGACGATCGTCGGCGCGTCGGTGAAGCAGGCGTCGGCGCTTTCCTCCGGGGTGGCGTCGATGGCAGTGCCCAGATCCAACTCCACACCCTCGTCGGTGCAGAGCGTCAGGTCCACCGCGCCGCCCGTGCTGTGCGGGGCCACCTCGACCGGTGAGACGAACTTCGTGGTCTCCCGGTGCAGCCGCTCCGGCGACCAGTCGGGGTGTAGTCGGCGCAGCTCGTCCCGGTAGCCGGTGAAGATGGCCAGCTGCGCCCGGTACGGCCGGTAGCCCTCGACCACCAGCAGGCGCATCCCACCGGGCAGGGCACGCTGCGCGGCGAGCAGGCGCTCCACGACACCTGCGCGCAGCCGGGCGTACGCCCCGGCCGGGTCGGCTGCCCGGTCGTCGAGCCGCAGCTCCGGCAGCTCGCGCAGGTCCACGAACTCCTCGCCGTCGTCGGCGCTGGGCACCGCCGCCACCCGGGGATCGGAGAGCAGGATCATCGGGGGCTCCCCACCAAGCTCGCGGACCGTTCCGCGTGGCGAACGCGGGCCAACTCGACCAGTCGGTCCACCACCTCCCGATAGCTGACCCCGACAGCGGCCCACACCTTCGGGTACATCGAGTGCGCGGTGAAGCCGGGCATCGTGTTCAGCTCGTTGACGTACAGCTCACCGGCGTCGTAGAAGAAGTCGACCCGGGCCAGCCCCCAACCGCCGATCGCGGCGAACGCGCGCAGCGACAGCTCACGGACCCGCGCGGTCACCTCGTCCGGCAGCACGGCGGGGACGATCATCGGGTCGGCGTCGCCGAAGTACTTCTGCTGGTAGTCGAACCAGCCGCCACTGACCCGCACCTCGCCCACCGCCGACGCCTCGGGACGCCAGCCGCCGAGCACCGCGCACTCCAACTCCCGGCCGGCGACGCCCTGCTCGACGATGACCAACTGGTCGTGGCGGAGCGCCTCCTCCACAGCGGCGGTCAGGTCGTCACCCTCGTCGACCCGCGAGATGCCGATCGACGAACCCATGCTGGCCGGCTTGACGAAAAGTGGCCGGCTCAGCCCGGTCACCAGCTCCTCCGGGTCGTCGACCGCCCGGTAGGTGTGCGCGTCGAACGCCACGTACGGGGTGACGGGGATGCCCTCGGCGCGCAGCGCCCGCTTCATCGCCACCTTGTTCATGCCCACCGCCGAGGCCAGGATGCCGCACCCGACGTACGGCACGTTCAGTGACTCCAGCAGCCCCTGCACCACGCCGTCCTCTCCGTACGGGCCGTGCAGCACCGGAAAGACCACGTCCAGCTCGGCGTGCACCGCGCCGGGGGCGTTGCCGGCGGCCACCTGCACGACGCCGGGACGCGGGCCGGCCCGCAACTCGACGGCCGGCCCGCTCACCACCAGTTGGTCGTCGATGGCCCGCTCGCCGGCCGGCCGGTCGCGCAACTCGGCCAGCAGCGCGTCGGGCATCAGCCGAAAACCGCCGCTGCGGGTGACGCCGATGGCGACCGTGCGGTATCCGCCGCCGGCAAGCGCCCGCGCCACCCCGAGCGCGGAGGCACAGGACACCTCGTGCTCCGCCGACGGCCCACCGAACAGGATGCCGATCCGAATTGGCGCGTTCATGCCGCCGCCCCTTCCCGGGTCAGGTCGGCGGATCGTGGTGCCATCAACCGGGCCACCAACGCCGCCTCCACGTTTCCGCCGGTCAGCACCACGCCGACCGTCCGCTGCCGGTCTCCTTCCGGCGGGAGCCGGAGGGCGCCGGCCAGGCCGGCCGCGCCGGACGGTTCGGCGAGCACCTTGAGCTCCGTCAGGATCAGCCGGAACGCCGCCGCGATCTCGTCGTCGTCGACCCGGACGACATCGCGCAGCGTGTCCCGCACGATGGCGAACGGCAGCTCACCCACGCAGGACGGCCGCAGCCCGTCCGCGATGGTGGGCGCCGGTGCGACCGGCACCCGAACACCCGCCGCCAGGCTGCGGGCGAGCGAGTCGCAGCCCACCGGCTCCACGCCGTACACCTCGATGCCGGAGCCGGCGGCGGCCAGGCACGCACCGGCCACCCCGCCACCACCACCGACCGGTACGACCAGCGCGTCCAACGGCATCCCGGCGCGTTCGGCGTCCTCGATCAGCTCCAGGCTCGCGGTGCCCTGCCCGGCGATCACGTCCGGGTGGTCGTACGCGTCGATGACGGGGTGACCGCTCTCGTCGCTGAGCCCGTTGGCCAGCGCCACCCGCTCCTCGACGTCGGTGCCGGCGAACACCACCCGCGCCCCCGCCGCGCGTGCCCGGTCGACCTTCGTCGGTGCCGCGTCGACCGGCAGCACCACGGTCGCGGCGAGGCCGTGCTGCCGGGCCGCCAACGCCACCGCCACCGCGTGGTTGCCGGTGCTCTGCGCGATCACCCCGGGGTGTCCGGCAGCGGCGAGGCGGCCGACCGCGCGCAGCGCGCCCCGCATCTTGTACGAGCCGCCGTGCTGGAGATTCTCCGCCTTGAGCAGGACCCGCGCGCCGGCAAGCTCGTCGATCACCGGGGACCGCAGCACGGGTGTGCGGACCACACGGCCGGCAAGCCAGCGGCTGGCCTCCTCGACATCGGCCCGGACCTGGCCAACGGTGCGTGACATCGTCTCTCCTTCTTCGGGCACACCACGGGCGGGATCCAGCGGTACGTGGACCCCGGGAAAGGTGGATGGAAGTGTCAGGTCAGGGCGGGTAGCTGAACGTCGACCCGCAGGCCGCCGTACTCGGCGGGCCGGGCCGCGATGATGCCGTCATGCGCCTGCGTGATCGAGCGGGCGATGGCGAGACCCAGACCGGCCCCGCTGCCCTGCGAGGTCCGGTCCCGCGCGAGCCGGCGGAACGGCTCGAACAGGCCGGCCACCGCCTCGGCCGGCACGGGTTGGCCGGTGTTGACCACTGACAACGCGGGCACGCCACCCACCACGACGGTCAGTGAGCCGCCCTGCCGGTTGTACTTGATGGCGTTCTCCACCAGGTTGCTGACCAGTCGCTCCAGCAGCACCCGCTCGCCGACGACGACCCGGGGCGCGAGGTGGGTCTCGACGGTGACCCCGGCCTCCCGGGCGCGGTCCGCGTACCCGGACAGCACCGCCTCGACGATCCTGTCCAACCGCTGCGGTATCCGCGAACGCAGGCCCTGGTCACTCTCGCTGAGCGCGAGCAGGCCCTCGATCAGGCGTTCGTTGCGCTCGTTGGTCTCCAGCAGCTGACTGGTCAACAACTCCAACTGCTCGCCGCTGAGCGTCCTGGCCATCCCGACCTCGATCAGCGTCCGCTGCACCGCGAGGGGCGTACGCAGCTCGTGCGAGGCGTTCGCGGCGAACCGCCGCTGTCCCTCGTAACCGGCGGAGACGCGTTCCATCATCTCGTCGATCGCGCGGGACAGCCGGGCCAGCTCGTCGCGACCCCTGGGCCGGATCCGATGGCCGAGGTTCTGCGGGCCGAGGTGCCTGATCGGCCCGGCCAGGTCAACGACCGGGCGCAGGCACCACACCGCAGCGAACCAGAGCCCCACCAGGGCGGCCAGGGTCACGAGCAGCACTGCCGCCTGGGGCAGCGCGAACGCCGTTGGGCGGAAGCTGGTGCACACCTTCGTCAACCCCGGCGCGGGCAGGCCACAGAACTGCTTGACCCAGAGCAAGGTCACACCCGTCAGCCACTCGCCCATCCGCGGCAGTACCGGCCCAGCCAGCAGCGCCAGCAGGCCCACCAGCACCACCCGACGTCGGGGCGTCCAGCTCACGCCGTACCGCCGATGCGGTAGCCGACCTTCGGAACGGTGTGGATGATCGCGGGATCGCCGAGCTTCTTCCGCAAGGTCATCACGGTGACCCGTACCGCGTTGGTGAACGGGTCGGCGAACTCGTCCCAGGCCTGCTCCAGCAACTCCTCCGCGCTGACCACCTGACCGTCCGCGCGCAGCAGCACGTGCAGCACCGCGAACTCCTTCGGGCTCAACGCGAGCGGACGGCCGTCCCGGGTGGCCAGGTGTCGGCCCACGTCCAGCGCCAGGCCGTCCTGGGCGAGCACCGGTGGCAGCGCCGGCGTGGACCGCCGCCCCAGGGCCTGCACCCGCGCCACCAACTCGGCGAAGGCGAACGGCTTGGTCAGGTAGTCGTCCGCGCCGAGGCCGAGACCTTCCACCCGGTCCCGAATGCCGGCCGCCGCGGTGAGCAGCAGCACCCGGGTGCCGACCTGTGAGTCGGCGATGCTGCGGCACACCTCGTCGCCGGTGTGCCCCGGCATGTCCCGGTCCAGCACCGCGACGTCGTACCGGTTCACCCCGACCCGTTCCAGCGCACCGTCACCGTCGTAGCAGACGTCGACAGCCATCGAGAGGCGGCGCAGCCCTTCGGCCACCGTGTCCGCCAACAATCGCTCGTCGTCCGCCACCAGTACCCGCACGTTTTCCGCTCCCCGATTTCGGCCTGCCCGGCATACCGTCGCAGGCCCGGGTTAAGGGTTCTGTAAGCACCCGCCGCAGCCATCCTCCACGCGAGCGTCCAGCGGGCAAACCATCGCAAGCCTGGAGCTGTCGGCTTCGTGCCCGGAGCACACCATCTGCGCCATCCGTCTGCCGCGACCACGACGGTTGGCGCTCACGGGTGAGCTGCGTCACGATGGGGGTCGAGGAGGTCGCCAGATGGCTGACCCGTGGCTCGCCCTGGAGTTCGGCGTCGATCCGGCGGAGCGGATCGCGCAGGTCGGCGCCGCCCACGAGGCGTTCGTGACCGCCGGCTCGGCTCCGCACCGGGTACGGGACGTGGTCCGTCGTTCCTGGGAACGCTCGGCCCGGCTCAACCCCGAGGCCACCCCGCCGATCGACCTGGCCGACGACGTTCTGGCCGCGTACCGGGCGGCCCACCCGCTGGCCCGGGTACTGCCGCTGTTCCGGGACCTGCTCGGCGGCATCGCCCAGGACGGCGCGCACCTGATGGCAGTCTGCGACGCGCACGGGCGGCTGCTCTGGGTCGAGGGGCACCCGGGTGTGCTGCGGCACGCCGAGCGGATGAACTTCGTGCCCGGTGCCCGTTGGGACGAGACGCACGCCGGCACCAACGCGCCGGGCACCGCGCTGGCCGTCGACCACAGCGTGCAGATCTTCGCCACCGAGCACTTCAGTCGGCAGGTCCAGCGGTGGACCTGCGCCGCCGCACCGATCCACGACCCGACCACCGGGCGGCTGCTCGGCGCGATCGACATCACCGGCGGGGACCACCTGGCCAATCCGCACAGCCTGGCGCTCGTTCGGGCCACCGCCCGGGCCGCCGAGGCGCAGCTCGCCGCCGACCGACCGCCCGAACCCGGCGTCGCCACCGTGACCGCGCTCGGCCGCGACGAGGCGGAGCTGCGGCTCGACGGTCGGCGCATCCGGCTCGGTCGACGGCACAGCGAACTGCTGGTGCTGCTGCTTCAGCACCCCGAGGGGCGCACAGGTGTTCAACTCGGCCTCGACCTGTACGGCGACGACCGGCTGCACCCGGTCACACTTCGCGCCGAGCTGTCCCGGTTGCGGCGGGTGCTCGGCCCCGAATTGCTCGACTCCCGCCCGTACCGGCTACGCGGGACCGTCCGCGCCGACTTCAACACCGTCGCCGACCGGCTGGACCAGGGCGATCCGGTGGGCGCGCTCGACGCGTACCCCGGGCCGTTGCTGCCCGGGTCGGACGCACCGGGAGTGGCGCGCCTGCGCCGGCTGATCGACGGTCACCTCCGCGCGGCCGTGCTGGCCACCGCGGACCCGGCGCTGCTCGCCGCCTGGACCGCGACGCCGGTGGGGGCCGACGACCTGGCCGCCTGGCAGGCCCTGGCGCGGGCACTGCCGGTGGGCGCGCCGCGTCGGCCCCTCGCCCTCGCGCGCATCGACCAGCTCGCCGGGGAGTACGACCTCCAGCGCGCAACGTGGCTGCAACGTTCCTGAAACTAGCGTCGCCGTCGGCACACCCGCACAACGACGGCGGAGGTAACCATGACGCGCTACGACGCGCCCACCCACTGGCAGTCCCGTTACGACCACTACATCGGCGGCGAGTACGTCAAGCCGCACGGCGGTGCCTACTTCGAGAACCCGACCCCGGTCACCGGGCAGACCTTCACCGAGGTCGCCCGCGGCACCGCACCCGACGTGGAGAAGGCCCTCGACGCCGCACACGGCGCCGCCGACGCCTGGGGCCGCACCCCGGTGGCCGAACGGGCGCTGATCCTCAACCGGATAGCCGACCGGATGCAGGACAACCTGGAATCCCTGGCGGTGGCCGAGAGCTGGGAGAACGGCAAGCCGGTCCGGGAGACGATGGCCGCCGACATCCCCCTCGCCATCGACCACTTCCGCTACTTCGCCGGGGCGATCCGAGCCCAGGAAGGCTCACTCGGCGAACTGGACGACGACACCGTGGCGTACCACTTCCACGAACCGCTCGGCGTGGTCGGACAGATCATCCCGTGGAACTTCCCGATCCTCATGGCGACCTGGAAGCTCGCGCCCGCGCTGGCCGCCGGCAACGCCGTGGTGCTCAAACCAGCCGAGCAGACACCAGCGTCCATCCACTACTGGCTGTCCCTGGTGGCGGACCTGCTGCCACCGGGAGTGCTGAACATCGTCAACGGCTTCGGCGTGGAGGCCGGCAAACCGCTCGCGTCCTCTGCCCGGGTCGCGAAGGTGGCCTTCACCGGCGAGACCACCACGGGGCGGCTGATCATGCAGTACGCCAGTGAGAACATCAAACCGGTCACGCTGGAGCTGGGCGGCAAGAGCCCCAACATCTTCTTCGACGACGTCAGCGCTCACTCCGACGACTTCCTCGACAAGGCGCTGGAAGGCTTCACCATGTTCGCCCTCAACCAGGGCGAGGTCTGCACCTGCCCGTCGCGGGCGCTGATCCAGCAGGGCCACTACAGCGACTTCCTCGCCGCGGCGGTTTCACGCACCGAGCAGATCGTGCAGGGTCACCCCCTGGACACCGACACGATGATCGGTGCGCAGGCATCCAACGACCAGCTCGAAAAGATTCTGTCCTACCTGGACATCGGCCGGCAGGAAGGCGCCCGTGTACTGACTGGAGGATCGCGTGCCGACCTGGGCGGCGACTTGTCGGGCGGATACTACGTTGAGCCAACCATCTTCGAGGGCGACAACTCGATGCGGATCTTCCAGGAGGAGATCTTCGGGCCGGTGGTCTCGGTGACCTCCTTCGCCGACCTCGACGACGCCGTGAAGATCGCCAACGACACCCTGTACGGGCTGGGCGCGGGCGTGTGGAGCCGGGACATGAACACCGCCTACCGGGCCGGGCGGGCCATCCAGGCCGGGCGGGTGTGGACCAACTGCTACCACGCGTACCCGGCGCACGCCGCGTTCGGCGGGTACAAACAGTCCGGGATCGGCCGGGAGAACCACAAGATGATGCTGGAGCACTACCAGCAGACGAAGAACCTGCTGGTCAGCTACTCCACCAAGAAGCTCGGCTTCTTCTGATGCCGGTCGTCTCCGTCACCCCCGCCGCGGCCGAGTTGATCCGGTCGCTGCGGGGGCGGCACGGCCCGCTGATGTTCCACCAGTCCGGCGGCTGTTGCGACGGCAGCGCCCCGATGTGCTTCCCGGCGGGCGAGTTCCGCACCGGCGCGTCCGACGTGCTGCTCGCCTCACTCTCGGTCGACGGGGTGGCTGAGCCGGTCGAGTTCTGGATGTCGGCGTCCCAGTGGGAGTTGTGGAAACACACCACGCTGACCGTCGACGTGGTGCCGGGCAGAGGCAGCGGCTTCTCCCTAGAGGCCCCCGAAGGCGTCCGCTTCCTCATCCGCTCCCACCTGGCCCCCTGAGCCGAGCCGCGCCCTCCCCTCCCCCCGTCCCCTCCCCTCCCCCCGCCCCCCTCGTCGATCTTGCACTTTGTGTTGTCGGAATGCGCCTGTTGAGAGGTTTATCGGGACAGAAAGTGCAAGATCGACGAGGGTGGTGGGGTGGGGTGGGTTAGAGGAGGGCAGCCCGGATGGTGTCCTTGATGTGTTGGGGGCGGCGGTAGAGGTCACGGTCGGTGAAATAGCGCATCCGCCATCCGGCAGCACTCAGCCAGTTGACCCGCTCCCGGTCGCGCCTGAGTCGGTCACGATCCAGGTGCGACAGTCCGTCGTACTCGATGCCGACCCGACGTTCTCGGTAGCCCAGATCGAGCCGATACAGAGGGATGCCAAAACGGTCGGCCACCCACAGTTGTGGCTCCGGCGGGGGCAGCCCTCCGTCGATGAGGATCAGCCGCAACTGGCTCTCCTGTCGGCACTCCGCCCTGCCGTCTGCCAGCGGTATGAGTTGCCGGGCTTGGCGGACACCACGCAGTGCGCTGTGGGCCGCCACCTCGGCCAGCAGTTCGTCCTGGGTTACCAGGCCCGACCGCAGCGCAGCATCGAGTACCGGGAGTGCGTCGAGCCGCCGAACGGCGCGAGCCAGGTCAACTACACATCGAGCCGCCGGCACGCAGGGCAGACCTTCGACGAAGACCGGCTGAGCGGGTAAGACTGTCCGGTGAACAACCACTCCGGGCAGACGGGGCTTCGGCACCCCCGCGGGCAGTTGAATATGGATCAGATCGTCGCGCAACACACCGAATCCGTGTCGACGGGCGGCACTCTGCCTAGCCAACATCGCCCCGTCGGGTAACCGGAGCATCAGTGCACGCAGTTCGTCATCGTCGCCACAGGGTTTGTTGGCGTATATCCCTCTGCGCACACGGTGCAATTCTTCGCGGTCGAGCCGAGTACGGATCCGCGCGACGGTCAGCTTTCGCATCAGCGCGTCAGTACGCCACAACTGAATAGCCATGAGAGCAGGCTGACCACATCAGGATCTCAGCGATGTCCCACAACGACCGCCTGTGGATAACCGTCCCACCTGTGGACAGTTCCCCACCCCACCTCCCGCGATGCTAGGGCCCGCCCCTCCACCCCGCGATCTTGCACTTTCTGTTGCCGAAATGCCCGGTAAGGAATGAAAAGCGAGCGCACAAAGTGCAAGATCGCGGAGGGCGGGGGGCGGGGGGCGGGGCGGGGGGCGGGGCGGGGCGGGGGGCGGGGGGCGGGGGGGATTAGTCGCAGGCGGTG